>JANLPR010000155.1:0-29348 GCA_031367345.1 Bacteroidota bacterium
TGGAATGCTATTATATCAGGCGTTATACTAATAGCTTTAAGTTTTCCAAAAGGAAAAATACTTGAAAAATATGGAACGTTTGATAAGTATATTTTTTAATGTAAACAAAAGTAAAAACTATTTTATAAAATGATGATGAGAAATTATTACATCTATTCTAATTATTAAAAATTTAATACAAAATAAAATCATGACAATTCAAACAGTTAATCCAACTACAACAAATAAGAATGACGAAAGTGGTCCACAATCTGAGAGCAAACCAATTAAGCATTCAGAAGAAAATATTCCGACTGCTTCTGAGAGTGAATTGAACAAAAAAGTTCAAGACAGTGAGGATGGTGAGGCAGAAATAACTTTTCAAAGAAGATCGCAATTCAAATTAAGCGAAAATAGCAAGAGGAGGTTTCACTAAAATTATTCAAACAAGAATTTTTATAAGCAAAAAATATACTTGGCATCTCTAATGAATATAAAAGTAAAATCCTTAGAACAAACTGCAATTAATACAGTCAGAGTTCTATCAATTGATGCAGTGCAAAAAGCAAACTCAGGGCATCCCGGCATGCCTATGGGAGCCGCGGCTATGGGGCATGTGCTTTGGGCAGATGCAATGAATTATAATCCGAAAAATCCAAATTGGGCAAACCGCGACCGTTTTGTTTTATCAGCTGGGCATGGTTGTATGTTGCAATACAGTCTACTTTTCTTAACAGGATATGATCTTTCATTAGCTGACCTAAAAAACTTTCGTCAACTGAACAGTAAAACTGCCGGCCATCCGGAATATGGTTTATGTCCCGGAATTGAAGTTACAACCGGACCACTGGGACAAGGTTTTGCAAATGGTGTTGGCTTTGCTATTGCTCAAAAATATTTAGCAGCGCGTTACAACAAACCTGATTTTGAAATTTTTGATTATAACATTTACTGTATATGTAGTGATGGAGATATGATGGAAGGTGTAACTTCAGAAGCCGCTTCTCTTGCGGGTCATTTGCAATTAGGAAATTTAATTTATTTGTACGATGATAATCACATCTCTATAGAAGGGAAAACTGAAATCACGTTTAACGAAGATGTTGCAAAAAGATTTGGAGCATATGACTGGCATGTTCAGATTGTTGATGGCGGCAATGATATTGAAGCGATAGCAAATGCAATTAAAAATGCGCAAGCCGAAAAGCAGAAACCTTCGCTAATAAAAGTGCGAACACACATTGGTTACGGTAGTCCCAATAAAGTAGATAGTGCCAGCGCACACGGTTCTCCATTGGGAGAAGAAGAAGTAAAATTGGTGAAAGAGGGTTTTGGTTTTGACCCTGAGAAATATTTTGAAGTACCTGAAGAAGTAAAAGAGTTTTATCTCGACAAAGGAAGAAGGGGAATTGAAAAAGAAAATAAATGGAATAAACTGTTTTCAGATTACAAAGAAAAATATCCTGAACTGGCTGCTGAATATGGATTGATAAGTAATAATAAATTACCAGATGGATGGAAAGATAAACTTCCGGTGTTCAAAGCAGGTGATGAAAAAATTGCTACACGAAAAGCATCTGGCAAAGTGCTTAATGTAATTGCTGAGTATCTTCCAAATCTCATAGGAGGTTCTGCGGATCTTTCTCCTTCAACAGATACAGAACTTACAAACTACAAATCATTCAATGCATATAATTATGGTGGACGCAATTTTCATTTCGGAATAAGAGAACATTCAATGGGTGCTATTTTAAATGGAATGGCTTTAACAAAAGGCATTATTCCTTATGGTGCTACATTTTTTATTTTCTCGGAATACATGCGACCGCCTATTCGCCTAGCGGCAATTATGAAAATCCGTCCGATACTTATTTACACACATGATAGTATTGGTTTGGGAGAAGACGGAACTACACATCAGCCCATTGAACAATTAATCTCATTGAGGTCTATACCCAACATAACCGTTATTCGCCCTGCTGATGCAAATGAAACTGTTCACGCTTGGCGTGTTGCTCTTGAGCATACTGATGGACCAGTACTCATAGTTTTAACACGACAAGGACTTCCGGTAATTGACCAGGATAAATTCACTAAAGCAAAAGAATTGGAAAAAGGCGCTTACATACTTTCAGATTCTGAAACAGAAGCACAACTTATTTTAATTGGCACTGGTTCTGAAGTTTCATTAGTGATTGAAGCACAGAAAATATTGAAAGAAGAAAATATTGCAGCACGTGTAGTAAGCATGCCATCTTGGGAGTTGTTTGAAAAACAAGATGAAGCATATAAAGAAAAAGTGTTGCCATCAAAATTAAAAAAACGTCTCGCTGTCGAAGCCGGATCAACATTGGGCTGGCATAAATATGTTACGGATGAAGGAGATGTTCTTGGCATTGACACATTTGGACATTCAGCACCGGCTGAAGAATTATTTAAATTATTTGGATTTACAGTTGAGAACGTATTGAAAAAGGCAAAAGCCGTACTCAATAAAAAAACTATAAAATGAAAATTGGAATTGCAGCTGACCATGGAGGATTTGATTTGAAAAATATTATTCATGAATTCCTGAAAAAACAGGGATTTGAAGTTATTGATTTTGGGGCAACGGTTCTGGATGATAAAGATGATTATCCTGATTTTGTAATTCCACTTGCAAAAGCAGTTGCTGCAAATAAGGTGGAACGTGGTATTGCTATTTGCGGTAGCGGTGTAGGCGCGTCAATAGCTGCAAATAAGATTGCTAGAGTAAGGGCGGCTTTGATTAACGATTATTTTTCGGCACACCAAGGAGTTGAAGATGATGATATGAATGTTATTTGTCTAGGAGGACATGTTTCCGGCTTTGCAGCAGCAAAGGAGTTTGTCACAGCTTTTTTGAATGCAAAATTTTCAGGTACAGAACGACATATAAGACGATTAAAAAAAATTAATCAGTTAGAAAAAAATTAAACAAAAACATGCCATGGAACTAAATAAAGTAAAACGCATTCATGAGTTTGGTCAAAGCATCTGGCTTGATTTCTTTGACAGGAAAATTATGAACAACGGTGATTTAAAAAAGTTGATAGATGAGGATGGTATCAGGGGCGTTACTTCTAATCCGGAAATTTTTGAAAAGGCCATCAGCGCCAGCGATGATTATAATATAGACATTAGTGAGCTCTCACATAGTAGGAAAAATAACGATGAAATATTTTATGCAATTGCTGTAAAAGATATTCAGCGTGCAGCCGATTTTTTTAAACCTATTTACGATGGGATTGAAGGTGAAGATGGTTTTGTGAGTCTAGAAGTGTCACCACACCTTGCCCGTGATACCGACGGTACCATAAAGCAAGCAAGAGAATTATGGAAGGCTGTTGATCGTAAAAATGTAATGATTAAAATTCCCGGAACTGCAGAAGGGTTACCTGCCATCCGCAAGTGCATCAGCGAAGGGATTAATGTAAACGTAACCTTGTTGTTTGGTTTGCCACGATACCGAGAAGTAACAGATGCTTTCATGTCCGGTCTAGAGGATCGAGTAAAATCCAATTTGCCAATCGATGAAATTGCATCAGTAGCCAGTTTTTTTCTCAGTCGTATTGATGTGAAGATAGATCCGATCCTGGAGGAAAAAGGGCTTAGTAGCCTAACAGGTCAAGTGGCTATTTCTTCCGCAAAAAAAGCATATCAAATATACAAGAGCGTTTTTAATTTCAGACGATTTCAGGCACTTGAAGATAAAGGTGCAAAACGTCAACGTGTATTGTGGGCAAGTACAAGCAGTAAAAACCCTATCTTTAGTGATACAAAATATGTGGAGGAATTAATTGGACCCGAAACTATAAATACTATTCCATTGAAAACGTTAGAAGCTTTTCGTGATCACGGAAATGCACAAAACTGTTTGGAAGACGATATAGATAAAGCTGAACATGTATTGGAGCAATTAATAAAGAACGGAATTAATATAGATGCTATTACGCAGAAGCTCGAAGATGAAGGAATTGAGAAGTTTAATAAACCTTACGACAAAATAATGAAAGCAATTGAAATGCAAAAACAAAAAATAATCTCATAAAATGAGCAGCACGAAAACATCAGAGATCAGAGTCGTTTTTTTTGATATTGGGGGTGTACTTTTAAGCAATGGCTGGGGACATCTGTCAAGACAAAAAGCAGCAAAAAAATTCAATCTGAAATATGAAGAGATGGAAGTACTGCATAATTTTATTTTTAATGTTTATGAGATTGGAAAAATTACATTAGATGAATATTTAGACACTGTGGTATATAATCATCCACGCGATTTTACGAGAGAAGATTTTAAAACGTTTATGTTTGCTCAGTCAGTTGAGTTGCCGGATATGCTGCCCTGGCTTAAAGAGTGGAAAAAGAAGAATCGCAGGATAAAAATTATTTCCATCAATAACGAAGGAAAAGAACTCAATGAATACCGCATTAAGAAGTTTAGCTTGCACGATTGTTTTGATGCATTTGTTTCTTCTTGTCACATAGGCAGACGCAAACCTGATCCGGGTATTTTTCATTTGGCATTGTCTATTGCACAGGTACAACCTGAACAATGTGCCTATTTTGATGACCGACTGATGTTAGCAGAGTCGGCTCTCAAGTTGGGCATTTACAGCTTTCATCATCGGGATTTTGAAACGACAAAAATTATTCTCGAAGGCCTTGTTAACGAAAAAAAAAATACTAATTAAAATGAAAGAAGAAAATCAATATGGTTTCGGAATGATCGGACTGGGAACGATGGGACGGAATTTATTGCTTAATATGGTTGATCACGGTTATGTTGTTGCAGGATACGATAGAGATGCAAAACAAGTTGCCGTTTTAAATATGCTTGGCAATGAAAAATCATTGAAAGGGTTTAATGAGCTTGAAGAATTCATTCAGATCTTACAAAGTCCCCGCACTATTATGATGCTGGTGCCTGCAGGTAAAATTGTAGACGATGTAATTACAGAATTGTTGCCACTTTTGGATAAAGGAGACATCATAATTGATGGAGGTAATTCACATTTTACTGATACGGACAGGCGTTACAAAGATTTGGAAGAAAAGGGATTTCATTTTATTGGTATGGGCGTTTCAGGTGGTGAAGAAGGAGCACGCAATGGTCCGAGCATGATGCCGGGTGGAGATAAAGAAATTTATAAGCAGGTTAAAAATATTTTTGAAGCCATAGCAGCAAAAGTAGATGGTGAACCTTGCGTAACTTACATTGGTCCGGGTGCAGCAGGGCATTTTGTAAAAATGGTTCACAATGGGATTGAATATGCATTGATGCAATTGATTGCAGAAACTTATCAGCTTTTAAAAAACGGATTGCAACTTGATAACAATGTTATTCAATCTATTTTCAAAAAATGGAACGAAGGAAGATTGCAATCATTTTTGATGGAGATAACCAGCGATATTTTCTCATATAAGAATCCTGGTATTGATCATTTATTGTTAGACGATATTAAAGATGAGGCAAAATCTAAAGGAACGGGTAAGTGGACATCTCAAGTTGCAATGGATTTGCAATTGCCAATTCCTGTTATTGATATAGCCGTCTGCATGCGCGATTTATCAAAGTACAAATTATTACGAAAAGAGATAGCATCAATATACGATGACAAGAAATATACTTTACCAATAACAAGTAATACAAATGAATACTTGGTAAAATTAGAACAAGCATTTTATTTCTGTATGGTTACTACGTACGCTCAAGGAATGCATTTACTTTTTAATGCATCACATAATTATAATTACAAATTAAAACTTTCAGAGATTGCAAAAATATGGCGAGGAGGTTGTATTATCAGATCCTCGTTTTTAGAAAATATTTATAATGCATATAATAAAAACGAACTGTTAGAACATTTGCTGACGGATGAAATAATTCAATCGCTGGTAAAAGAAACAATACCTTCAATTCGCGAAGTTGTTTCGAGTTCAGTAACTAGTGGTATAGCAATACCTGCATTTTCTGCATCACTGAGTTATTTTGATTCGATAAGAAATGAGCACATGCCTTCTAATCTTATACAAGCGCAACGCGATTTTTTTGGCGCGCATACATATGAACTCATTGGAAAGGAAGGCGTTTTTCATACTGATTGGATGAGTGGTTTAAATGATGTCAGTAAATAAAATAATTTACCATGAATGAAAACATTAAATCGCAACCTTATATCATCGTATTGTTTGGAGCTACCGGCGACCTCACAACACGGAAGATCATTCCCGCATTGTACAATTTGTTTTTGGATAACTGGCTGCCGGATCAATTTTTAATTTTTGGCAATGGTAGAAGCCAGATGAGTGACAAAGAATTTCGCGATAAACTATTAGATGGAGTAAATAAATTTTCACGCAAAGGGAAAGCTAAAATAGGTAAATGGACAGAATTTTCTTCACATATTTTTTACTACACTGCTGATATTAATAATACAGATACCTATAAAGAGCTTGGTGTAAGAATACAACATCACCAAAATGAATTGAAAAAAGAAGCGCATTTGATTTATTATCTTGCTGTGCCTCCGCAATATTTTGGGGTAATCACAGAAAACATTTCGAAAAATAAACTTGCGGAAAATCCTGATACAACCCGGATAGTAATTGAAAAACCATTTGGTCACGATCTTGAATCATCGAAAGTATTAAATAAACAATTGTCTTGCCACTTTCATGAAAAACAAATTTATAGAATTGACCATTATCTCGGTAAAGAAACAGTTCAAAACATCATGGCTTTCCGATTTGGAAATGCGATTCTAGAACCATTATGGAATAGAAATTATATTGAACACATTCAAATTTCCGTTCTCGAGAAATTAGGAGTCGAAGGACGAGGCGATTATTATGAAGGTGCCGGTGCTTTGCGTGATATGATACAGAATCATTTATTACAACTGCTTTGTTTTATAGCAATGGAAACGCCAATTAATTTCAGTGCCGATGAAGTGAGAAATCGCAAATTGGATGTGTTGAAGGCGATGCGCAAATTTTCACCTGAAGATATCCGCAAAAGTGCTGTTAGAGGTCAGTACAGTAGCGGCTGGATGGAGGGTAAAAAAGTTCCAGGCTACAGAGAAGAACAAAAAGTAGATTCAGAATCTAATACAGAAACATTTGCTGCTGTAAAAATTTTTGTAGATAACTGGCGCTGGCATGGAGTGCCGTTTTATGTGCGATCAGGCAAACGAATGCACCAAACATCTTCTTCAATTGCAATTCAGTTTCGTGATGTTCCTCATTTTGTATTTCCGGCAGAAGCTACAGATAACTGGCAACAAAACAGGTTAATCATTAATATACAACCGGAGATGAGCATTCGACTTCAGTTGCAGGCAAAACGACCCGGCCTTGACATGGTGCTTAATACCATTAATATGGTTTTTGATTATAATGCTGCCTCAGTAAATGAAACTCCGGAAGCATACGAAACACTTTTACTGGAGATTATGGAAGGCGATCAGACATTATTCATGCGAGCCGACCAAGTAGAAGCAGCATGGGAAATATTAATGCCAATATTGAATTCATGGCAATCGAAAAAAAGTGTGAACTTCCCTAACTATTCTGCTGATTCGTGGGGGCCGGAAAATTCTGAGGCATTAATTGCTCAGGATGGCTTTCATTGGTTTACTATGCCCGACGAAATTAATAAAAAGTAAAGATGACGATTAAAATTTATAAAACTGTGGTAGAACAGATACAAGCATTGGCTGATCATGTTATAATGATTGCACAGAATGTAATTACAACAAATGGTGAATTCAACATTGCTTTGGCAGGTGGTAATTCACCTAAAGAATTATACGAGCTATTAGCAACTGATGAATATCAAAAAAAAATTGATTGGAGCAAAGTAAATTTTTTCTTTGGCGATGAACGTTATGTTCCGGCTGATGATGCGCAAAGAAATTCATGGATGGTTCAAAAATATTTATTTGAACATTTGAATATTTCTTCATCACAAATTTTTAAAGTTGATACTTCACTTCCTCCTGAGCAAGCAGCGAAAAAATATGATGAAACAATTACGACTCACTTCAAACAATTGCCTGTTCGTTTTGATTTGATGTTGTTAGGTCTTGGTGATAACTCACACACTGCATCTTTATTTCCGTTTACTTCAGTGCTAAGTGAGAAATATCCAACAGTAAAAGCAATATTTATTAAAGAGCAAAACAGTTACAGGATTACAATGACTGCACCGCTCATCAACCAATCGCAGCATATTGCATTCCTGGTTTATGGAAAAGAAAAAGCAGAAGCAGTTTATCACGTTTTGAAAGATGTGCGCAATGCAGAGAAGTATCCTGCACAACTTATCAATCCGGATGCCGGAGAATTGCAGTGGTTTTTAGATAACGACGCTGCACTTCTTTTAAATATAGATCCATTAAATGTTAATCACAAAGCGCTATGATGCCGAAAATAAATCCTACACAAACGTCAGCATGGAAAAAGCTTACGACTCATTACGAAGAAATGAAAAAAGTAGGTATAAAAACACTTTTTGATAATGACGCTTCTCGATTTGTAAAAATGTCTATTCAATTCAACGAATTATTTTTTGATTATTCAAAAAACATTATTACCGATGAAACAAAGCAATATCTTTTAGAACTAGCTGTTGAAAGTGATTTAAAAACTGCAATTGAAGCCATGTTCAATGGTGAAAAAATAAACGAAACAGAGAATCGTGCGGTTCTTCATACTGCTTTGAGAAATTTTTCAGATACTTCTATAGTGGTAGATGGGGAAGATGTGATGCCGGAAATAAGAAGAGTACAACAACAAATGAAAACATTTTGCGATAAAATTCATCAAGGAGAATGGAGAGGATATACAGGAAAAAAAATAAAGCACATTGTGAATATTGGTATTGGAGGAAGCGACCTCGGACCTGTTATGGTTACTGAGGCTCTTCGTCCTTATTGGGTAGATGGCATTCAGGCTCATTTCGTTTCTAATGTAGATGGAACGCACATTGTGGAAACGTTGAAAGGGCTTGATGCAGAAGAAACTTTATTTCTTATTGCTTCAAAAACATTTACCACACAGGAAACCATGACCAATGCGCATACTGCCCGTGAATGGTTTTTATCGTCCGCAAAAGAGGAGAAGCATATAGCACTTCATTTTGTAGCACTATCAACAAACGAAAAAGATGTAAAAACTTTTGGTATTGCAACTGAAAACATGTTTGTTTTTTGGGATTGGGTTAACGGCCGTTACAGTTTATGGAGTAGCATTGGCCTTTCAATAGCACTTACCATCGGTTACGATAATTTTGAACAATTATTAAGAGGTGCACAACAAAGTGACAAGCATTTCAGAGACACTCCTTTTGAACAAAATATTTCGGTGATTATGGGAGTGATAGGGTTATGGTACACCAATTTTTTTGGAGCCGAAACAGAAGCAATTTTACCATATGATCAATACATGCATCGCTTTGCTGCATATTTTCAGCAAGGCAATATGGAGAGTAACGGTAAACATACTGACAGAGATGGAATAAAAGTTAATTATAAAACAGGTCCTATTGTTTGGGGCGAACCTGGCACAAACGGCCAACATGCATTTTATCAACTCATTCATCAAGGAACACATTTAATTCCTTGTGATTTTATTGCTCCGGCAGTCAGTCATAATCCAATCGGTGAGCACCATTCAATATTGCTTTCAAATTATTTTGCACAAACAGAAGCATTGATGAACGGAAAAAGTAAACAGGAAGTGGCTGATGAATTGAAGGGAATGAACAAAGCACAGCTGGAGAAATTAATTCCGTTTAAAGTTTTTGAAGGGAATCGTCCTACAAATTCTTTTCTGCTTAAAAAAATTACTCCGTTTTCTCTAGGTTCATTGATTGCTTTATATGAGCATAAAATTTTTGTTCAAGGAGTTATTTGGAATATTTTCAGTTTCGATCAGTGGGGTGTTGAATTAGGAAAACAATTAGCCACTAAAGTTTATTCTGAATTAAAAAATGATGAAGCAATTTTAGCGCATGATTCCTCCACAAATGGATTGATCAATGTGTATAAGAAATGGCGTGAATAGTTTGAATGAAAAAGTGATTGAGTTAATAAATACTAAAATGAAATGATAAAGGTGATGAACATATCTTCATTAGCAGGAAAACCCGCAGAGCAAAATATGTTGGTAAACATTCCGAAGCTTGTTTCGGCTTACTATACTGAGGTGCCAGACCTTAGTATGCCGGAACAACGCGTTGCATTTGGCACTTCTGGTCATCGTGGATCTTCATTTAAAAATTCTTTTAATGAAAATCACATTCTTGCAATTACTCAAGCCATCTGTCTTTATCGAAAAGAACAAAAAATTGATGGTCCGTTATATCTAGGTTTCGATACGCATGCACTTTCAGCACCTTGTTTTGGTACAACCATGGAAGTGCTTGCTGCAAATGGAGTGGAAGTAATGATTTCGGTGAACGATGAATATACGCCTACGCCAGTTATTTCTCATGCAATTTTAAAATATAATAGTGGCCGCAAATCAGGTTTAGCAGATGGTATAGTAATAACTCCTTCGCACAATCCTCCTGATGCCGGTGGTTTTAAATACAATCCACCAAATGGTGGTCCGGCCGGAACTAATGTTACAAATTGGATTGAGAAAAAGGCCAATGAAATACTTGTAGGAAACCTTCTGAATATTAAAAGAATTTCTTTTGATAAAGCGCTTCGCTCCGCTACTACGCATCGTCATGATTATATGAATACATATATAAATGATCTTGGAAATGTTATCGACATGGATGTAATCCGAAATGCAAAAGTAAGTATCGGTGTTGATCCGCTCGGTGGAGCAGGAGTTTATTATTGGGAGCCAATAGCAGAACGATATAAATTGAATCTAACAATTGTAAATAAAATTGTTGATCCTACATTCAGTTTCATGACAGTAGATTGGGATGGTCAAATTAGGATGGACCCATCTTCTCCTTATGCAATGCAAGGATTGATAGAAATGAAAGATCGTTTTGATATTTCATTTGCATGTGATACAGATCATGACCGGCATGGCATTGTTACTAAAAGTTCAGGGCTTTTAAATCCAAATAATTATTTGTCGGTAGTGGTTTTTTACTTACTTCAACATCGGCCATTATGGAAAAAAAATATATCCGTTGGTAAAACAGTTGTGACAACACAACTAATTGAGCGCATCGTTTCAAAATTCGGAAGGAAAATTTATGATGTTCCTGTCGGTTTCAAATGGTTTGTTGATGGCTTGCTTGATTCAACGCTTTGTTTTGGCGGAGAAGAAAGTGCGGGTGCAACTTTTTCAAGGTTCGACGGAAGCGTTTGGACTACTGACAAAGATGGATTTGTTCCGGCATTACTTTCTGCAGAGATCACCGCAAAATTAGGACGAGACCCAGGAGAACAGTATCATTTAATTACAAAAGAATTTGGCGAACCGATATATGACCGCATTGAAGCAAAAGCGACACCGGAACAAAAAGAAAAATTAAAAAAACTTACTGGCTCACAAATAAAACATGAGAAGCTTGCAGGAGAAAAAATAAAAAGTATTTTAACCAATGCGCCGGCAAACAATGCTTGTATCGGAGGCCTGAAAGTAATTACAGAGAACGGATGGTTTGCAGCGCGACCATCAGGAACAGAAGATATTTATAAGATCTACGCAGAAAGTTTTTCAGGGAAAGATCACTTGAAACAAATTATTGAAGAAGCACAAAACATTGTTGATGATGTTTTAGAAAAAAAAGAACAGACAATATGAAATTGATTCCAAAAGCAGATGAGCTCATTTCGAATATGAGAGATTTTTTTCAAACCAATAGCTCTAATCAAAGTTACTTACACGAAGAACCACTGAGGGCGGAGTTATTCAGTTCGGATCAAATGGAACGCTTTGGTAAGACACTAGCGGGTAGTCATAAGTTAAGTAAGAAGCCAGCAAAAGAGCATTTACTTGGTCGTCTTGCAAATAATGAAATTGTTTTGCACAGAGTACGCAAGCTTATAAACAATTCAATAAAAATAAAAAATCAGATTTCTCCGGCTGCTGAATGGTTAATAGACAATTTTTATCTTGTTGAAGAACATATACGCATAGCGAAAAAACATTTTCCAAAAGGGTACAGCGAAGATTTACCTCAACTTTCAGACAATGCATCCGCAGGGTTAACGCGTATCTATGACTTAGTGCTCAAGATAATTTCTCATAGTGATGGAAGAATTGACATTGAGAGCCTCAGCAGTTTTGTAAACGCCTATCAAAGTGTTACCAATTTAAAATTAGGTGAACTATGGGCGATACCTATAATGCTTCGCCTTGCGCTGATCGAGAATCTAAGACGCGTGTCGATCAGGATCGCAATTGACAGAGTGGATAAAAATCTTGCTGAATATTGGGGTGCAAAGATGATTGAAACAGTTGAGAAGGATCCTAAAAATTTGATATTGGTTATTGCTGATATGGCCCGATCCAATCCCCCATTGACAAGTGCTTATGTTTCAGAATTTATTCGGCAATTACGAGGCAAAGGTCCTGATCTGGCTATGGCTCTTAGTTGGGTAGAAAGGCAATTATCAGAAATTGGATTGACGAGTCTGGAATTAGTAAATGCAGAAAATCAAAAACAAGCTGCTGATCAGGTTTCAATGAACAACAGTATTGTAAGTCTTCGTTTGTTGGGAGCAAGAGATTGGCGCGAATTTGTAGAATCTCATAGTATTGTTGAGAAAACGCTTAGAGAAGACATAGGAGGAATTTATGGCCTAATGGATTTTTCTACACGCGACAGATACCGCCATGTTGTGGAACATATTGCAAAGAAAAGCAACTCATCTGAATATGAAGTTGCACGTGTCGCGATTCAATTAGCCAAAGATAATATACCGGACAAAGAAGAAGATAATCGAAAGTCGCATGTTGGTTTCTACCTTATAGGAGGTGGAGTAATGCAAACTAAAAGGTTAACGAAGATGCATGAATCAGGTGTTCAAAAGTTCAGATACTTAATGCAACGACATTCTTTTAAAGTATATCTCACATTTATTCTATTATTAACAGGCGCAATTAGTGCAGGTATTTTGATAAGAGCATCTACAGATACAAAAAATAGTTGGCTGCTATTTTCTATTGCAATTCTTTCAATAGTGTTTGTAAGTCATCTTGCCATCGCAATAGTAAACTTTTTTTCTACATTATTGGTCAAGCCGCATTTATTGCCACGAATGGATTTCGCTAAAGGAATACCCGAAGAGTTTAGTACGTTGGTTGTAATCCCCGTAATGCTCACTCATGAAGATGCAATTGAAAATTTAGTTGAGTCTTTAGAAGTTAGGTTTCTCGCAAACAGAAATAATAATTTACATTTTGGTTTACTTACTGATTTTACGGATGCCGATCAGGAAACACTTCCAGAAGACAAGTTACTTATAGATTTGGCAAAGCGAAGAATCGAAGAACTAAATACTAAACACGGAAGAGAAAAAGAAGATTTGTTTTTTCTTTTTCATCGACCTCGGCATTGGAACCCGCAGGAAAATGCGTGGATGGGTTATGAGAGAAAACGAGGGAAAATTTCTGAGTTGAATTCGTTATTACGTGGTGGTTCAAATGAACGTTTTTCACTCATCATAGGCGACCAATCCATTTTTCCACAAATAAAATATGTGATTACTCTCGATGCAGATACACAGCTGCCTCTTGGAACAGCATGGAAATTAATTGGAACCATGGCTCATCCATTGAATCATGCGTGGTATGATGTAAAAAAGAAACGGGTAACAAAAGGGTATGGTATTCTTCAACCGAGAGTGACAATTAGTTTGCCGGATTCCACTAGTTCGACCTATACGCGTATGCATGGAAATGAACCGGGTATTGACCCTTACACCCGTGCATCTTCTGATGTGTATCAGGATTTATTTGGAGAAGGTTCGTTTATTGGTAAAGGAATTTACGAAGTTGATATTTTTAAGAAAGTACTGGAGGGAAGATTTTCTGAAAATGCAATCCTGAGTCATGATCTACTCGAGGGTTGTAACATACGGTCGGGATTGTTGAGTGATGTGCAATTGTTTGAGAAATATCCGACAAGCTATCGCGCCGATATGAAAAGATTCTCACGATGGATTCGAGGCGACTGGCAAATCTTCTCTTGGTGCTTGCCAATTGTCCCCGATGCTAAAAGACATTGGCATAAAAATCCTATTTCAGCTTTATCGCGATGGAAAATATTTGACAATATTAGACGAAGCTTAGTTCCTATTGCACTTACATTGTTTCTCTTGTTAGGTTGGATTGCATTAGCATCTTCTTTTTTCTGGACAATTACAGTTACTGTGATCATAATCCTTCCGATTGTCATTTCATCAGTTTGGGATACGATCAATAAACCGAAAGATGTTATCTTTAGTCACCATTTAAATAATTCAATTCGAAACATTGCTGATATTTCAAAGCAGACCTTGTTTAAACTTATTTGTCTTCCTTATGAAGCATTTTCAAATGTGTTGGCAATAACGCGAACACTTTGGCGAATATTAATTACCAGAAAAAAACTTTTAGAATGGAATCCCTCCGAGAATGAAGAAAACGCAATTAAAACTAATTTAGCTTCGTCTTATTCTTCTATGTGGATTGAACCATTTCTTTCTTCAGTTGTATTTATCTACCTCTTTATTTATTTTCCTTCTAAGTTAGAAGTAGCAAGTATAATTTTGCTTCTTTGGTTCTGTACTCCTTTTGTAACATGGTGGCTTAGCAAACCATTAGCGGAAAAGGTTTCTTTGCTTAGTACTGAGCAGAATATTTTTTTAAGAAAACTCGCGAGAAAAACGTTTAGTTACTTTGAGCGGTTTGTTGAGGCTGAAGACAATTGGTTGCCGCCGGATAATTTTCAGGAGCAACCGATTGAATTATTAGCACACCGTACATCTGCCACTAACATCGGACTTTTATTACTTGCAAATTTATCTGCCAACGATTTTGGTTACATGTCAACCTCGCAGTTTATTGAACGGACATCAAAGACAATAAGCACGATGAAAAAAATGGAACGTTACAGGGGCCATTTTTACAATTGGTATGATACTCAATCCTTGAATCCATTGTTGCCAAAATATATCTCGACAGTTGACAGTGGTAATCTAGCCGGACATTTACTTATTTTAAAGCAGGGTTTACTTGCCATACCTCATCAAAAGATAACAGGGCTAAGATTATTTGAAGGGCTTCGGGATACGTTGAATGTTCTTGTCGATACATTGGAAGATAAAGATCAAGAGTTGCTAAGTCAATTTAGTAAAGATTTAGAAATGGCATTTTCAGCAGAGAATACCACGCATCACGATTCGAAATTTCATATAGATAAATTGACAAAAGATTTCCGATCTGTAGTTGAAAAACTGGATAACGATATAAATAGCGAAGTGTATTGGTGGAAACAAACATTGAATAAGCAATTAGAGCATTTGGATGAAGATGTAAACTTGTTTGCTCCTTGGGATTTGTTAAGCACCATTCCTCCAAAGTTCGCAAATTATTTTTCCTTGAGTAAAAATGAAACTTTAGTTGACTTGTTAAAAGCAGCAATGGAGTTACATGGAGAAGTAAATCGTAAGCAAGATGAAAATGATACTGATAGTGAGAAAGAATGGATGTTATTATTTAAAACTTCCTTGGCCGAATCTATTCGTCTTGCTGAAGATCGAATTGACTCAGCCGAAAGTCTTGCGTACGAATGCAATAGTTTGTCAGAAATGGAATGGGATTTTCTATATGATAAATCAAGTAATCTTTTTAGTATTGGTTACAATGTGCAGGAGCATCAAAGAGATGCAAGTTTTTATGACCTCCTTGCATCAGAAGCTAGGTTTGTTATTTTTATTGGAATTGCGCAAGGAAAATTACCTGAAGAGAGCTGGTTTGCATTGGGGCGATTGTTAACCAAGGTAGAAGGCGAACCAATACTTTTATCATGGAGTGGTTCTATGTTTGAATACTTGATGCCACTTTTAGTTATGCCTACCTATGAAAATACTCTCCTAGATCAAACATATAAATCGGCAGTTCAATGCCAAATTAATTGTGTTAAACAACAAGGGATACCATGGGGAATATCAGAGTCCGGATTCAATATGATAAACGCACACTCTCAATATCAATATCGTGCATTTGGCGTTCCCGGTCTTGGATTGAAACGCGGACTCGAGGATGATTTAGTTATTGCGCCTTATGCATCTGTTCTTGCTTTGATGGTAGACCCACAAAAAACATATAAAAATTTGGAGCTGCTTTCCGAAAAAGGATTTGAAGGCCGATATGGATTTTATGAAGCAATAGATTATACTCCATCACGCTTGCAACGTGGACAATCAAATGCAATTATTTATTCATACATGGCCCATCATCAAGGTATGAGTTTATTGGCATTAGCATATTTACTGCTTGATAAGCCCATGCAAAAACTATTTGAAGCCGAACCACAATTTAAAGCAACACTATTATTATTGCAGGAACGTATTCCGAAAGCAACAACTTTTCATGCTCACACTACCGACATTGCTGATATCAACTTTTTAGATGCCGGTGCAGAAATAAGAGTGATCAATACACCTAATACACCATTGCCAGCTGTGCAATTATTATCAAATGGAAGGTATCATGTAATGGTTACAAATTCAGGTGGAGGTTATAGCCGTTGGAAGGATTTAGCTGTTAGTCGCTGGCGTGAAGATGGTACTTGCGACAACTGGGGTACATTTTGTTATATACGTGATGTGAAAAGTGGAAAGTATTGGTCCAATACACATCAGCCAACACTACAAAAAAGCGAAAAATACGAAGCCGCATTTTCTCAAGGTCGTGTTGACTTTCGTTCTACAAATAACGAAATCGAAACGCATACAGAAATTGTAGTATCTCCGGAAGATGATATAGAAATGAGGAAAGTTCGTATCACAAACTGTTCTTCTATTCGTAGAACAATTGAAGTTACAAGTTATTCCGAAGTAGTGCTCACCTCTGCCTCGTCTGATTTGATGCAGCCGGCATTCAGTAATCTTTTTGTACAAACAGAAATACTTGCATCTAAATTTGCAATTATCTGTACACGTAGACCACGATCAGCAGATGAAAACCCACCATGGATGTTTCATATGATGACCATGCAAGGTAAAGCTCCGGAAGAAATTTCTTTTGAAACCGATCGGATGGAATTTATTGGTCGCGGCAATACCATCGTGAATCCACAAGTGATGAATAGACCGGGTCCGCTTTCCGGAAATCAAGGATCAGTTTTAGATCCGATTGTTGCAATTCGATATAAAATAATTCTTGAACCGGATGAAGCAGTTAATGTTGAAATGATAACCGGCATAGGTGAAACTGAGGAAGTATGTAAAAGTTTAATTGAAAAGTATCAGGATAAACATCATCAGGATCGAGTGTTTGAATTAGCTTGGACGCATAGTCAGGTTGTACTAAGACAAATAAATGCTTCCGAAGGAGATGCTCAATTGTACGGACGACTTGCCAGTTCAATTCTATTTATTAATTCCGCATTTCGTGCAGACCCTTCTATACTTATCAGTAATCATCGTGGTCAGTCGGGCTTGTGGGGGTATTCCATTTCAGGAGACTTGCCAATTGTACTTTTGAAAATTGAAGATCAGGCAAGCATGCAATTAGCAAAGCAACTTGTACAAGCACATGTTTACTGGAGGTTAAAAGGACTCGCAGTTGATTTGGTAATTTGGAATGAAGAGCACAATGTTTACAGACAGGATTTTCAAAATGAAATTGAAGCTCTTATTCCTGTTGAATTTAAAGATCGTCCAGGGGGTATTTTTGTAAGAGCTGCAGATCAGATTTCAAACGAGGATCGAATATTATTTCAAACAGTTGCACGAATTAATATTTCTGATAGCGGCGGAACATTAGTCGATCATATTAAACGCAAGCAACTTCCAAGAGTAATTATACCATACATTATACCGGAAACAATAGCTCAGAATTTAACGCCAATAGAACTGCCAAAAGACTTACTTTTTTTTAATGGCATCGGAGGATTTTCTCCGGATGGAAGCGAATACGTAATAGTTGTTGGTGATATAAATAGAACTCCGGCTCCATGGGTAAATGTAATTGCCAATCCCGATTTCGGAACTGTTATTTCTGAAAGTGGAAGTGCTTATACTTGGACCGAGAATGCGCATGAATTGCGACTTACTCCTTGGAAGAATGACCCTGTATGTGATAATAGCGGAGAAGCTTTTTATATTCGTGATTTTCAAAGCGGACATTTCTGGTCAACTACCCTTCTTCCATCTGGAGGTCAAACACCTTACATCACTCGTCATGGATTTGGTTACAGTGTATTCGAACATTTGGAAGACGGTATCTATTCAGAAATGACAGTGTATGTTGATTTGGAAGCAGCGGTTAAATTCAATGTCTTAAAAATCCGGAATCAATCCGGCAGATCACGCATGCTATCAGCAACCGGATATATAGAATGGGTTCTTGATAATAACAGACCGAAAACCATCATGCACATTCAAACCGAAATTGATCCTGATAGCGGAGCTCTGTTTGCAAAAAATCCATACAACACTGAATTTAATAGTCGTGTTGCATTTTTCGATGTAGACAATCTTAGGAAAACATTTACTGCTGATCGCGAAGAATTTATTGGTCGTAACGGCACATTGAAAAATCCGGATGCAATGTTAAGGCAAAAATTATCCGGTAAAATCGGATTGGCATTAGATCCATGCGCAGCTATTCAAGTTCCATTTGATCTTGCGGATGGTCAAGAAAAAGAAATTATTTTTAGACTTGGTGCAGGAAAAGATTCTAATGATGCTAGTACAATTGCAAAGCAATTCCGAGGAAGTCAGGCCGCACAAGATTCATTAGAAAAAGTAAAAAAATATTGGAAGCAAACTGTTGGCGTTTTGCAAGTAGAAACTCCGGATGCTGCACTTAATATAATTACAAACGGCTGGCTGACCTATCAAACGCTTTCATCACGACTCTGGGGTCGCAGCGGATTTTATCAATCAGGCGGAGCATTTGGATTCAGAGATCAGTTGCAAGATGTATTGTCATTGCTACATGTAGCTCCACAACTTGCACGAAAACAAATTTTACTTTGCGCTTCACGGCAGTTTATAGAAGGAGATGTTCAACATTGGTGGCATCCGCCAACAGGCAATGGTGTTCGTACATTTTGCTCAGATGATTTTCTTTGGTTGCCATTTGCTGCAACTCTTTATATTTTGAAAACCGGAGATTATGATGTGCTGAATGAGACAGCAACTTTCATTGAAGGAAGAAAATTGA
Source organism: Bacteroidota bacterium (assembly GCA_031367345.1). Lineage (GTDB taxonomy): Bacteria > Bacteroidota > Bacteroidia > AKYH767-A > 2013-40CM-41-45 > JADKIH01. The sequence continues at coordinate 19,357 of JANLPR010000155.1, forward strand.
ATGCGAGAGAGGAGTCTTATTATGATACACCTGTAAAATCTTCTGTATCTACTAAGCTGTATGACCACTGCGTAAAAGCACTTAAACATGGATTCAATTATGGTGAACATGGACTGCCGTTAATTGGCACAGGAGACTGGAACGATGGATTTGATAAAGTAGGTAATCATGGTAAAGGAGAAAGTGTATGGATGGCATTTTTTCTGTATGATATTTTAACTCGATTCGAAGTGGTTGCTCGTTCATACAACGATTTAGAATTTGCTGATGAATGTAAAAAGCAAGCCCGGCAGTTAAAAGAGAACATAGACAAGAATGCATGGGATGGAGAATGGTATAAGCGAGCATGGTTTGATGATGGAACTCCACTCGGATCATCCGTTGGTGAAGAATGTAAAATTGATTCCATTGCGCAAAGCTGGTCTGTTTTATCTGGGGGAGGAAATTCGGAACGTATCAATATTGCCATGGAGTCTGCTTACAAAAACCTTGTGCAAAAAGATACAAAAATTATTCAGCTTTTAGAGCCGCCATTTGACAAATCAGATTTAAATCCCGGATACATTAAAGGCTATGTACCGGGAGTAAGAGAGAATGGTGGACAATATACTCATGCTGCTGTATGGTTAACTATGGCTTTCGCAAAACTTGGCGATCAAAAACGTGTGTGGGAATTAATGAATATGATCAATCCAATCAATCACGGAAAAACTTCTGACGAAATTTCTGTTTACAAAGTGGAACCATATGTGATAGCTGCAGATGTTTATGCACGTGCACCACATGTGGGTCGTGGAGGCTGGACTTGGTACACCGGTTCAGCAGGTTGGATGTATAGACTAATTACAGAATACTTTCTGGGATTACAACAGGAGGGAGACAAATTGAAACTTGTTCCATGTATTCCTGATGAATGGGAATCGTTTACAGTGCATTACCGCTATAAGAGTTCGGTCTATCATATTGTGGTTACACAGACAAACAGCGCGGGAGAAATGCAAGTAACAGTTGACGGAGAGGAGCAAGAAGATAAGATGATCACTCTAACAGATGACGGAGTGGAACACAATGTTCAAATTAATATATATACAAAAAGAAATATCGAATAAGACAAATGCAATTTATAGATATAGATCTTATGCTTGCAATAATTTATTGCTTAAGTTCTTTTATGAGTTCTCTTGTAAAAAAACATACTGAATTCAGAAATAGAAAGCACTGTACTTCATATATGGTTTATCAATTTGAGCACATGCATTAGCCGATAGGAAGTGTGGGGAGTCTATAAAAATGTGTACTTTTATTTTGATGCAGGTAGACAATTTATAAATTTAAAAAAGTAGTTATAATTTTATTGACTAAATTTTCATTGATAACTGGAGTCTTCATAACGTTTTACAAAATTCTTAATGTACTTTTGTTAACTATTGAGGGCTAGGCTAACTTGCGATGGAATATATTATTTCTATTTCCGATGAAAGGAGGAAAGTTCTAGCACTTTCGGGAGCCGGGTCGCAATAACCGAAAATAATTATTAATTTAGTACAAGTTAGGGAAACGTTCAATTATGACTCAGACTCCAATTGTTGATTTAATTAAAAATGTAGAAATATTCATGGGGCTGCCGATGGAATTGCTGCATGCATTTTCAAGTAGATTAAAGATTACGACTTTCCAACCGGGATCCACAATCATTCAAAAAGGCGATCATGGAGATTCTATGTATGTTATTGCCGGAGGAAAAGTAAAGATCCATGACGGCGATCATATTGTTGCAATTACTGAAACCGGAAATTTTTTCGGCGAATTTTCTTTATTGGATGCAGGGCCTCGATCAATGTCGGTGACTGCACTTGAGCAAACAGATTTAATCCCAATAACACGTGAATTATTTTATGAACTATTACAAAGTCAGCCGGAGATTGCAAAAAAAATTATTAGTGCTTTAACACGAAGACTAAGAAATCAAAACGAATCAATTATAGGTCAGTTAAGAAATCGAGAAGAGGAATTGACAAGATTAGTTGATGAACGAACGAAAGAATTGAAAGTAAGGAATGAAGAGATCACAATAAAAAATCGCGAGATTACCGATAATGTAAACTATGCAAAACGAATTCAAACAGCCATACTTCCCGACCTCAATAAGGTGTATGATGCATTCAACGATTCTTTTGTTTTGTATTTGCCAAAGGATATCGTAAGTGGCGACTTTTATTCTTTTTTTCAAACGGATAATAGTGTCATTTTGATTGCAGCAGATTGTACTGGTCATGGTGTAACAGGCGCATTTTTAAGTGTGGTTGGTAGTTCGCTTTTTACACAAATCATAAATGAAAAAAAGATCACTGAGCCGGGATTGATTTTAGATGCACTTCACGAGCAAATGATTGCCACACTCAATCAACGCAATACAGATTCGACTGACGGAATGGATGTAAGTATTTGTTCATTCGAAAGCAATACGAAGTTGTTGAAATATGCAGGAGCCAATCGCCCGTTATGGATTATTCGCAAAGGTGAGTTGATGATATTCAATCCGAATAAATTTCCTGTTGGAGGGCTTCAGATAAATCACGAAGAAAATTTTCAGAGTCATGAAATTCAAATGGAAGAAAATGATGCCTTCTATATTTTTACTGATGGATATGCCGATCAATTTGGAGGAGAAAATGGAAAGAAGTTAATGACGAAAAAATTCAAAGAAATACTTTTGTCAATTCAGCATCTGGATATGAAAGAGCAGAAAAAATACCTAGGTAATCATTTAGAAAAATGGAAAGGCGGGCATGAACAAGTAGATGATGTATTGGTAATAGGGGTGGGGGTATAGATAATATTAGAGGCAATATTATTTTTTTTAATAAATAGTTGAATGTTGAACCATTGATTATTAAAGTAAATAGGCGAACTTTATTATTCAACTTGTAGAATTCTATGAGTAGAAGACTCATTTGCGAGGGGAATCCGACACATTCAGTACTTCAATTTGAATCTGGCTTGTATTTATTGTTACAGTTACGCAGTGCTGGAATTCTTAAACAATTTACAAAAAAAAAGAGTCCTTCGATCATTAGTTTGGAGGATCGAAGCACTCTTTTTTTATTGAGGAGAAATTAGCAAGACGAATACTGCTGAAAAATGTCCCACTACTCATGGCCGTGAAATTAAAACTGCAGAACGTGACAGCCTCAAGAAGTAAGTGGAATAATTACATTAAACCATAACACTACGCATTACCTGTTTCCCTTCATGCGATAAGTTCTCTTATCGTTTTTGCGGGAAGATTTGGCAGCTCTGACTTTGTTGTTTTCTTGATGCATAGTCACCTCTTCTCTATGATGAAAAACATTTTCAAAATTATGAATTTGGAAAGCATTGACAGGTTTCACATCACCGGCATCAGGGATATAATTTTGATCTTCTCCTTTTGCCTCTTCTATAGGAATTAATGGATTGATTATAAAAGAATCATCAGCTACTTCCTTAGGCTCTTTTTTTATTTTCTTCGAAACAGTTTTGTTTTTTCTAGTTTCAATAGTCACAGGTGATTGATTTGCTTCTGCAGGTTTAGCTTTTTTCTGCACCGCACTTTTTACTTTCTTTTTTGTAATAACTTTCGCAGGCGACTTAGCCGTAACTATAGCTTTACTGGCAGAAACATTTTTTGCTTTATTCTTAACCGGTTTTGCCACTTTTTTCGCAGCTACTTTCTTTTTTGGAGTAGCTTTAACACTTGACTTAGCAGCTGCTTTTTTAGAAGAAGCTTTTTTTTCAGCTACTTTCTTTTTTGGAGTAGCTTTAACAGTTGACTTAGTTGTTGCTCTTTTAGAAGGAGCTTTTATTGCAGCTACTTTCTTTTTAGGTGTAGCCTTTACACTTTTAGTTTTTTTTGCAATAAATGTTTTTGCATTTTTTATTGCAGTAGAAATAACAACACCTTCTTTCATTTTCTTATCTTTTTTCAAAAGTGCGTTAGCAATTTCAATAGCTTTTTTTCGCACTGCCAATGGTAGTTTTTTCATTGATAGCGGATAGTTAATTTGAGTCCACGGCATAAATTAGTGTTTTATAAAATTGAGACGATTTCAATTTTTGTTGAATCAAAGTTCGAAAGTCATTCAAAATTATTGTTACATAATTATGGGAAAAAGTTGCATGATTGTCATGTTTTCATGTGGAGAAGTACTATTAGAAATTGCAGTATGTTGTCTGCGTTTTCTTTGGCTATTCGATGTGCGACAATTCCGTTCAAAATATTTCCTTCAGACGGCAAAGATTTACGCAACTAACGTCACAGATTTTCAGCCGTTCGAAATTTGCGCACTTAAATACCGCCAAAGCAAGGGTATAATAAGGAAGGGGTGGCGTTAAAGTTTCTGCCGTGAAGGATAAAAAAGCATAAAAACTAAAGAGTGATTTTGAAGACTCCGATGAGTGAGGTTTATTTTATTAGCGGATAGGAAAAGTAAGAGTAGAGTCCGCTGTGACATCTCCGTCGTTAGCGGGAACGGAAACAGAAACAACCGGCTTTTGTGAACTTGAGAGCGGGCTACTGACCGGATTTTATTTCCTCTATGAATAATGTAATTTTTTTTATAATTGTGTAATACATTATGCGTTTAATGTTAGTAGGTTTGACTAGATGGTATGATTCGCAATGGAGATAGAAAATATAAAAGACAGTAAGAAAGCAGGCTTTATGAAGATGTTATTGATAGCTATTCCTCTTGTTACGGTGTTCGTCATAAGTCAACCTCTTCCATCCTTTTCTTATGGATTGCTTTCGCATGAAGCTATTATTGATGCGACATGGGAAAAGTCAATTCAGCCTTTACTAAAATCTAAATTTCCCAACTCTACTAAAGAAGAATTAAAATCAGCGCATGCTTATGTTTACGGTGGATCCGTTATTGCAGATATTGGTTATTATCCTTTCGGCAGTGCATTATTTAGTCATCTTGTCCATTATGTACGCAGTGGCGATTTTGTATATGCACTGCTTGTAGAAGCGCATGATATAAATGAATACGCCTTCGCACTGGGAGCTCTTTGTCATTTTGAAGCAGACCAATATGGACATCCACTTGGAACCAATAAGACAGTTGCAAATATGTTTCCCCGGTTAAAGAATAGATATGGTAAAGAAGTAACTTTTGAACAAGGGCGTGATCAGCATGTGAAAGTTGAATTCGGTTTTGATGTGTTGCAAACGGCAAGAGGAAATTATGAATCGAATGCATATCACGATTTTATTGGCTTCCAGATAAGTGATTCTGTTTTAGATCGTGCTCTTATTAAAACTTATGGCATTGGATTAAAAGATCTATTCACGAGCCTTCCAATAGCCGTAGCAAATTTCAGGTTTTCAGTTAAAATTTTTATCCCTGAATTAACCAGAGATGCATGGAAGATAAAAAATTCATTTATTATGAAATTAAATCCTCTTGCCACCGAAAAAACATATAGATACAGGTTTGATAAGAAAAATTACAGGAAAGAGTTTGCTACGCTTAAGGTTCAATCAGCCGTATTGGAAATAATACTTGGTGGGTTGCCGAAATATGGTCCCTTGTCGCGTTTTAAACCAACGGTGCCTGATTCTGTATCTGAAATATTATTTGAACAAAGTTTTGAAACTATTCTAGCGAATTATTCCGGGACGTTGAAGAAATTAAAATCCGGTGAGCTTGCTTATGATAATGTTGATTTAGATACCGGCGAAAAAACTTCAATGGGTGAATATGAACTTGCTGATAAGACGTACTATCACTTGCTAATGAAGCTTAGGCGTGACAAGTCAGCTAATATTAATGATGCCCTAAAGAAAAATCTTATTGCCTATTACAGTAATCGTGATTCATCTTCGAAATACAGAAGTAATACACATAAAGGGAAAAAGATAACTAAAGCATTGAGACAATTGAATGTTGCGTATGTTGCTCAACAAGAACTAAATTAATGAAAATTTAATTTCACCCCCCACTCGGCGATTTCTATGCGAATCAATCTACTTACCTAGCGTCTCCTTCCCGATAGTTATCGGGATTATGGCTTCTAATGAATTGAAATTGGATGTCCCGAGCGGATTTGCATGGTTTTTATATGCGCTTGGTTTGCTTGCTGATGCAGAGTGGGGATTTGAAAAGCGAGTCGTGGGCGAAACGAATTGGATTAGATTTAATAAAAAATTAAAAGCGTCACTTTATTATTCGCTACCCTCTTGCATCATAAACAAACATCACATCAAAGTCAAATTTCTCAATCGATGTCATGATCTCAACTTCTACCCGTATCGGATATTCGTTCATCTTAATCGGCTTCATTGTAATACTTAAAGGAATATTTAAAGCTTTCGTGAAATTGAAAATTGATTCATAGTGCATTGGGCTTACGTATGCACCTATTGGGTACGTATCCGTAAACGTTCCACCTCTACTTGTGTATCCTTTAATGATGAAATATAATCCTTGATCAAACAATTTCTTAGACCATTCTTCTGGTCTTTCCCATTTGAATAGTGGAGTCAATATAATTTTATTGATCTCAATGTACGAGCTATTGTTTAGTAAGGTGAATTCCTTCTTGCGGATTCCATCGGTGAGCTTAAACATTAAACCCGTTTTTAACGTAGTTTGATTTTCTACTACATAGTTAGTTCCTGCACCGATGCCATACTTAGAGATTATTTTATTTTCAACCATGATATTAAGAATTCTTTTTACTGTTGGTAATGGAATATTTAAACTCTTTGCTATTTCACTCGACTTACTTCCGGGGCGATTATCAATGAACGAAACGATGTTTTTTTCTTTAGGACCCAATGGCGAAGAACTTTCCTTTGTTCTTAATTTCTCCATTAAGAGTTCTTGTATATTCATTAAACAGTCTAAAAAGAAAACGACCCATTCATCAACATTTTCTCCCGGTCTTTTCCTTTGGGTTTGCATCAGTACTTTATAATACTCTGCTTTTCTACTTTCAATTTCATGTTCGAAACTGATGTATTGAATCCAATTATAGCCTTGCTTTAATAGTAACAGGGTGCCTAACAATCTACTTACTCTTCCATTGCCATCTTGAAAAGGATGTATACTCAGAAAATCATAAACAAATATTGCGGACTTTACTATTGGTAAAGTTTCTTGATCGGATTGATACCATTCGATCAACTGTCGCATCGCTTCTTCTGTTTCTATCCCAGGCTCAGCTGTTTTAAAAACTATTTGTTTGCTTCCGTCAACATGATTTGCTTCTACGGCATTTGAAACTTGTTTGTAATCTCCTCTATGCCATTCGTCTTTTTCGTTATGAAGCATCAAAATCTTATGTAGATTTTTAATATTGCCTTCTGTAATTTCAATGTCATTGAATGACTCTGTGATTGCATTTAAAGCATCAAAGTATCCGGCCACTTCTTGCTGGTCTCTTTCTTCGAGCTTCGATACTTTTAATTTATCAATTAGTACTTCCACTTCTGCATCTGTCATCTTGGAGCCTTCAATTCGGGTTGATGCCCCAACGCTTCTGACTGTTGCAATTGCTTTTAATTGTTTCAGGCTTTGCCCTTCTCTCTTCTCAATGGTTGTCCATTCAGCATCAAAGCGATCCACTTTGCTGATATCCTTCATCAGCGGCATTGTTAAACTGATAGATAATGTATGTACTTTTTGAGTCATTTGATACGATTTGATTCGCAAATATACGACAATCAATATCAAAAGTCAAAGATAGGTGATACGAAATGATACAATAATATCCGAAAAACAATGCGAAATTCTTGAAAATGGTTTAATTAAACAAAAAGGCAATATTCCTGAAACTTACAAAAAATGCAGATAATGTACATGTGGTTCAAAACAATCTAAAGCTTTCCCCGCACCGCCCAATCCTTCCTGAGCCATTCCCAGACAATTCCTGACCAGCCTTTTTCCGAAACGTTTATTTCGCACCGCTAAACCAACTTTAGTAGAAATAAACTTAAGTTCCGGTTTCCTTAACCCCTGATAAGGATTTTAGCAGCAATCGTCACAGCATTATTCTCATAACCCTTTTCTGTGAGAAGGAAAAAAAAATTGAACAGGCATTTGATTGATCGGAGGATTTTCAGTATTAGTATTGTTTCAATTGGCCCAGTACAAAATTTGAAATCAGTAAACCGGACCAATTTCAATTCAGGTCTTTTATAGAGAAATCATACAAACTTCTCCGCTTATAATGGTTGTTAAAAATGAAATAACAAATGAAATTTGTTTATGATTGATAACACATATAAATATTCAGAAATAACCGGAAAGATAATTGGCTTAGCCATGGAAGTTCATAAGCATCTTGGAAATGGATTTCAGGAAGTAATTTATCAACGAGCATTAGAAATTTAATTAGCTAAAAATTTAATTCCATTTGAAAGAGAATTCATAATGCCTATCATGTACAAAGGAGATCGAATTGGAACACGAAGGGTAGATTTTTTAATCAATAATAATATTTCAGTCGAATTGAAAGCAGTGATTCAATTGGAGCCGGTTCATTTAGCGCAGGCGATCAACTACCTTGAGGCATATAATTTAGAAATTGGGTTGCTGTTAAATTTCGGTGCGCCAAGTTTGCAAGTGAAGAGATTGTTGAATCGTCACAAAGTCGGCACTAGGATTTAGCTGATTGCAGTAAAATGTCTGAATCTAGATTTAGCTGATTGAAGTTAAATGTCAGAACCTAGATTAGTTTGATTGCAGTAAAATGTCTGAATCTGGATTAAGCAGATTAAAGGATTTTCAGGATTCGCAATTCTAAAAATTGCACATGGCAATCTGTGCAATCCCCAAATCAGCTAAATCCCAGTGCCGACATTTGTTTACCCCCTCACAATTTTTCACGATAACTTTTCCTTCTCAGTAACAATCGTCACCAAATAAATTCCCACTGCAAAATTACCCCGCTCGTCGAATTCTTTGCTCGTCGGCCTTGTGCGCCTGGGGATTCCGACGCACACAGTACTTCAGTTTTCATCGAGTATAAATTTATTCTTGGAAAAAAACTTCCCACTGCTGACATTCGTCTGCAATGAATGTCTCAACGTGTGTTCTGTACAATTTGCCGGCTCAGGATTGAAAACATTCTGACTGGTTACAGTAATAATCTGTGGCGTTAAGCAAGTTCGTCATAGGAGTTGTTATTTGTAAGACGATGAACTTTGAAAAGTGGATGAATATCCACCGCTAAAAAACAACGGACGAATGGTCGTCGAAGCAGACTGCGTTTTTAATTTATTGGATAATAGGAAAAGTTTGAGTTACGTACGTCGCAGCGGGGCGGAGGATGAGGGGAGAGAGTGTGAGAGACATTGAGTAATCAATCAAAGTAAAGAATCATCTATTATTTTGTTGAAATGAAAAATAGGTGCATATTGCTAGGGGGAATACCTGAGGAAAAGTAGTTGTATTTATTAGTTGAGCACCGGCTAAATTAAATGCTGACAATTGAAGTCGGGATTTCGATTTATTTTTGAACTTAGTAGGTGAAATGCAGATCATTTTTATATATTCGTGTAGTTTGCATTGAATATAGTTAGAGTGGAAGAGAAAAGTTGTTGAAGTTTTGAAAAGTGGGATAGATTTTAGTTGTTGAAGTTTTGATTGTGGTACGTTAATTTAAGAGTTTAGGATTTAGATTGGCATTACAGTTAGAAAGTGATCAAGAATATTTTAAAATTTATAGATTTGAGAATGGCAATAAAAACTATTATTATGCGTAAAGTGAATGCTGTTGATTGGTATACGCAGGAGTTGCGGTTAGCGGAATGTTATAGGCAAGCGTAAAGACCGACACAATAACCATTAAACTGACAGAAAAATTATCGAAACGACAGGAAAATATATCGACAACTTACTGGTAGACTTTTTGCCGGCACGACAGTCCAACGCTTCGTGTTTTATTTTTTTTGCCGACCCGCATTTTTTAAAAACAATTTTATTGCCACCGTACATTGCACA
>JANLPR010000183.1:0-25716 GCA_031367345.1 Bacteroidota bacterium
GTTTTAAATCATTCAACTATTAAGTCTAACATCCACTATACAAGGTTGAATTAATCAATCAACTATGTCACACCGAAAAATATTACTTGTAATTGCTTTGATCGCTGTCAATCTTGTTACGGCTCTAATTACTAAGGCTTCTATTGTTACCGGACAATCGCAAACCAATAATACTCCTAGCGCGGCTGCTATTTATGGACCTCGTGCAATTTGTTTCAATCAATCAAATGTTGTGTATTCTGTTGATGCTGTGCCGGGATCTATTTCTTATAGCTGGAATGTTCCCTCTGGTGTTACTATTGTTTCAGGTCAAGGAACAAATTCAATCACTGTTAACTTTGCTGTCGCCTTTGGTGACATCTGCGTTTCGGTGGTTGACAATAATGGAATAAGTAATCCAACGTGTATCTCTACGTTCTATGCTGCTACTAAACCTGCTATCGCCGATACTATTCTTGGTCCGGTAAATACGGTGTGTCCCGGACAAATTGTTACGTACTCTATTACCGACGATTCATTGGCGAGTAATTATATTTGGCAATTACCTTCGCACATGACTGTTTTGTCTGGTGCTAATACAAACAGTATTGAAGTTTTAGTAGATACCGGATTCGTATGGGGTTACTTGCGTACTTCTAAATCGAATTGCAAAGGATTGTCGGCTCAATATGCTATTGCTGTTTATTCAGCTCCTGCAAAACCTGGCTCAGTAACTGGACCTGCTGTTGGTGCCTGTGCTAATGGAACCTATACTTATTCTATTGCTCCTGTGCCGGGCGCTACCTCATACACTTGGTACACACCTCAAGGATGTATGGTAACTTCTCCTGCTACTTCAGGAAATCCATTAACTACTTCTGTGGCTTCAGTAGATATTACTTTTCCTTCCAATTTTACGTATGGTACATTATACATTACTTCTAACAGCGGCTGTAATTCAAGTGAGATGCGTGAAATGAAAATTCGTTCGCTCCCTATGAAACCGGGTGCAATCCACGGACCTTTCTACGGAGTTTGCGAAATGACAAGTGTAACGTACACGGTCGATTCAATTGCCGGCGCTACTTCTTATAATTGGAATTTCAATTCTAACTTGGCTGTAGTGAATAACAATGGTAGTAGATCTATTTCAGTCGATTTTTTGCCGGGCTTCGATCATGCTACATTATGTGTAACGGCCGATAATTCATGCGGTAGTAGTATCTCGCGTTGTGGTGTAGTATTCGCTCATCCGCAAGTGGCACAAATTATTCAAGGACCAACTGGCGCTTGTAATACAATCCCGTCTGTAAGTATTGCTTACTATTCTGTCGATTCAGTTTTTGGTACTACAACTTATAACTGGAATGTTCCTCCGGGTGCAACAATTACAGCTGGTCAAGGAACGCCTCGTATTACCGTTGACTACATGGGTGCAACCAGTGGAAATGTTTCAGTGAGCACAACAAATGCATGTGGAGTTAGTCCAGCACGATCTTTAAGTATAATCGTTAATCCTTGTCGAATCAATAACAACAATGAAGTTGTTTATAATGATTTGATTAATGTTTATCCAAATCCTGCAATAGAAGAATTTACTTTAAGCTTTTCAGCAGTGGGTAATTCGGATTATAAAGTTAGAATAATGGATATCACCGGGCGTGAAGTGATGATCAGAAATCACATTACATCTACCGGTTTAAATAATGAAATTTTCAATGTCTCAGAGATGCAAAGAGGTATATACCTCGCTGAATTGTCTCTCAATGGCAACAAGCAATTTGTAAAAGTTGTTGTGAAATAAAGAGTGGTTTTTTTGGTTAGACGAGAAGCCCCGTATGGTAATACCATCGGGGTTTTCTTTTTTCTTTTTTCTCGATAATAGTTGCTGAAGGTTTTTGATATTCACCCAAAGATGTTTCAATTAACGAGGTATTTACATTTGATTCTAATCTGTTTTCCACGTATATCGATCAGTTCACCAAAGTAAATTGACCTTCTACCATGCAAAATGGTAAATTGAATTTCAATTCAAAAATAAAACTTTATCATGAGCACACACGAAATCCACGATCTGATCTTTCACAAAGGTATTTTTACATTTAACGACGGCCAACAAAACACAGGCATGATCGTAGCCCGCTACAATATTGTACAAGCCCGAATTGAATATTACCTGATTCCGGAAAGCAATATCATAGCTTATCAGGCGGCACGATCGAAATTTGATAGTAATACTCATCGTGAATTAGGAACGATGGTTGACATTGAACATATCGTAAACGCGAAATTGGCAGCATGATGAAAAGGCTTAACATTTACAATAAAATTTTCTTATTGATCTGTACCGTACTTATCTTATTCATTATTTTTAATGTTCCACACGAAAATAATGTACCTGAAAGCCCTGCGAGTCAAATCGAAAGATCAACTAATTAGTGAGTAGTGAGTGGTAAGTAGTGAGTAAAAAAAATGATAATCGGTAATCGAGCTTCGATAATTGACCTGCGTAAATCGACCTGCGTAAATCGAGCTTCGATAATCGAATCTCGAATCTCGACATTCGACCTTCCTAATTATTCAACATCACCGGCATCACGAGCATCAGAATGTCTTCGTCTTTGTTATCATTGTTCGCAGGTACTAAAATCCCGGCACGATTTGGAGCTGACATTTCCAATGTGATATTTTCGAATTCGAGATTGCTCAGCATATCAGCAAGGAAACGTGCATTGAAGCCTATCTCCATATCTTCTCCTTCATACTGGCATGACATACGCTCATTCGCTTCGTTTGCAAAATCAAGATCCTCCGCACTAATATGCAATTCACTACCCGATACTTTTAAACGTACCTGATGTGTTGTTTTATTTGAAAAGATTGAAACTCGACGTACTGAATTCAATAGCGCAGAACGAGAGATTGTTAATTTATTTGGGTTGTCAATCGGAATCACTGCTTCGTAGTTCGGGTAACGACCATCAATCAATCGACAGATCAATGAATGATTACCAAAGTTGAATTGTAAATTATTCTCAGTGTAAGTGATCTTTACATCTTCATTTATTTCACCTAGAATATTTTTTAAAAGATTTAATGGCTTCTTTGGAACAATCAATGCTCCTTCTCCGGAACTCTTTGCATCGTTTCTTCGGTAACGAACTAATTTGTGAGCATCAGTTGCTACAAAGGTAATATTGTCTTTGCTCAATTGAAAAAATACTCCCGACATTACAGGACGAAGCTCATCGTTTCCTGTTGCAAACAATGTTTTTGTTATTGCATTTTGTAGAATTGATGCGCTCAGTGAAAGTGTTTTCGCTTCATCCATCGATGGCAAACGAGGAAACTCACTTGCATCAAATCCTGTTAATTTATATTTTCCTGAATCAGAAACTATTTCAATGCCTCCTGTTTTTTCATCAACCAAAAACACCAACGGCTGTTCTGAAAAAGTTTTTAATGTGTCTAGTAATATTTTTGCAGGTACTGCTATCTTTCCGCCTTGTTTTCCTTCTGTTAATTGAATTGACGTAGTCATGGTCGACTCTAAATCAGATGCAGAAACCGTTAATGTTCCTTTGTCCACAACAAAAAGGAAATTATTCAATATAGGTAATGGATTACTTGTGTTCAATACACCGCTGATCTGTTGTAAATGTTTCATCAGTGTAGAACTCGATACAATAAACTTCATTTTATAGTCGTATTTGGTTGATATTCAGTTATTTAGTTGAAGCATTAAATTAAGGTAACTACATTTTAGCTTCGTACAAACCTACATAATAGCATGAAATTGCCAAAGGAAATAATCCCTTCCGAAAGACTAAATATTAACAAAATGTGCTTCTGCTTTTGGGAACTTTCAGCTAAAAATGGAGGTGTAGTTGTCGGTAATTTAATGCCTCAAACGATTTTTATCCAAATCAAAGTCGAGTCTTCGACGAAACAGTTTTTCTATGTTCTGCTGTTGAATGGTTACAAAAAGTTTTTCGGGTTGGAGGTAACCATAAACTCTATCTACATCAAATTTCGATAAGCTACCTGTTGAGTCATGCATAGCAAGTGATGCTCCGGTAACAGGTACCGGATAAATATCCAATTTTGTTTTTTGGCCTTTTACATCTGTCAATTCAATTTTAATTGGCGATGGTAATGAAATAATCGAGTCGATCTTTTTTTGGTCCATCGAACTCTGATCTTCATAATACACATTTTTGTATTGATATAAATAATTATCACACGCTATGCTATCAACATGGTTTATCGTATTCGTTCGGTCTGGTGAGGAAACATTGTATCTTCCGTTATTTGCAATTAGTAAAAAAGAATTTTCAGGAAAGTTGGCGTAATCTATACTTATTGATCTTATTTCTGATTCAGGCAAAGAAAATAAAAGGGGCTCTCTCCAATCTTTTTCTATAGGGGAAAATCTAGGCGTCAAATATCCATTGAAGCCGGGTATTTGTGTAATGAAAGGTGAGTTTGAATTCTCCAACATCATAAAAGTTCCCAATCCATCTTCGGTTTGACCACCTATATAAATAACTTTTCCGGGTTCAGTTTTGTTGTTGAAATAAATTTCGCACTTGATGCCATTTGATGAGAGCGCCTTGATTACATTGTTATATGCCGCCTTTGCAACTTTTGTTCGCACGTCTATTCGGTAAAGCACTTCCAACAAATTAAGAATATTGGATCGCCTAACGTTGTATTTGTTGTTCACCAACCATTGTTTATTGGCTTCTCTTGAAAGTGTAATACTCTTTCCATAACGATCGGCCAAAAACACTTTGGTAATACTTGCTGTATCTTTAACTGAAAAGTCTTTTAGCTCTTCTCGTATTGTTCCAAATTTATTTTTAAAAACGAAAAGCACCGTTGTTATGCCTAATAGTACAAAGACTACTAATAAAAATTTATTTTTTTTCATACTATTTTATCAACGTGTAAATTTACGCTTTCGAAGAAAAGCAAATAGGATTCCAAAAATAGTAACCATTAGCGTTGGTAATAATAAATTAGTCCATTTAATGAGCTCAGGCGATTCTATTTTTTCGGGGTCAAGCAATCTCATTTTTATTTCTTTCGAGCGAAGTTCAAGCACTCCTTTGTTGTCGAGTAAATAATCGACACAATTCAAAATAAAATTTCTGTTTCCGAATGTTTGTCGAGTAAAACGATCATAGCCCAATGGGTAGATATTTCCTTTTTTGCTGATATGACTTGCAATCACATCACCATCGCTCACCACAATCATTTTTGTTGGTACGCTTTTCTTTTGAAAATTTATTTCTGGAGAGTTTGCTATTTCGTCGGGTATTCTATTTGTAAAATTCGAACTGAATTCTCCTTCTAGTAATATTGCCACGGGAATATTTCGCTTATTGAACAATTGAATTTCAGGTTTGTCACGTAAAATATTTAAACTAACTCTGGCAGGCGATGATTGTGTGCGACTCGATTTACTTGTTGCAAGCAATACCGTTTTTTGAACATTAGGTGTTTCAATAGTATCAATTGATGATGCAAATTCTGTTTTAACTAAATTCAAATTGTGAACTATTGGATTCTTACTATCTGTTCCAAGCAGAGGAAAATAATACCAAGGAAATAATTCTTGCTTTGGCTGATTGCCTACATAACCGGTAATCACAGGTATCGGCGCTGCTTGAATATCGAGTAAGAGGTCGGAGTTAATTCGTACTCCGTACTTAAAGAGCATGTCATCCAAATTCAAATTCTTGGGAATAGCCATCGTTGTACTTCTCGTTTCAAGCGAATCCATTTCTATATCCATCTGATCAATCAGCCATAGTACTCTTCCTCCATTCATCACAAATTGATCGATCACAAACTTATCCTTTTCACTAAAAGCTGTATCCGGTTTTGGAATGATCAATAATTTAAAATCTTTTAAGGCATTAATTTTTCCTCCAATCGATACTGTATCTACAATATAATAATCTTTCAATCCATTCGCTGCATCAGAAAATTTAGATGTCGACAATTCATTCTGACCTTTTAGAAATGCAACAGAAATAGATTTTTCTACAGAAATTTTTCTTAAAACTGAACTAATTTCATATTCTAAATTTTCGACACTTGTATTTAGCATTTCATCAGAACCAGATCCCAATTTGCTTTTTAATATTTGCATCGGAATTTCTTTACTCCTAAAATTTACAATTGCACCCGGAAAAATTAACTTCTGACTTTGACTCCCATTCTGATTTTCTTCTAAAGTAGTAGGGTAGAGGCCTTTTTTACTTAATTGTTTGTACAGCTCTACTCGCTCTTTCTCATTCGGATTTGAATTTGGATCGATGAATTCATATTCAATATTGGCTTTTGAATAGATTCTAAATTCATCGAGCATCTCTTTTAAACTGTTACGCAATTTTAAAAATCCCGGTGGAAGATCTCCTGCAAGATAAATTTTAAAATAAACGATGTCGTCTAAATGAGTTGCCAAATCTTTTGACGATTGAGAAAGTGAATAACGCTTTTCCTGCGTCATGTCCAAACGCGTAAAAGCAAATTGAGCTAATACATTTATTAAAACAACTATTGCAAGAATTAAGAACAGCTGAATGATACTCTGCTGTTTGATACTTCGCTTTTTATTTTTCTGACTTTCTACCATTTCCTTTTTTCAAGTATAAAGCGTGATAAGAAAATAAAAATTAAAGTCAATGAAAGAAAGTAAATTACATCTCTTGTGTCTATTACTCCTCTACTCATAGAAGCATAATGACTACTAATGCCAAGCTGTGAAAGGGTATTACTTACTGAAGCATTTGGAATAATTGAAGCAACAAATTCAAAGCCACTATAAAAAAAGAAACAGAGGATTAACGCAAAAATAAAAGCGACAATTTGGTTGTTGCTTAATGCAGATGAAAATACACCAATCGATGAAAATCCGCTGCACAGAAAAATTAATCCGATGTAAGAACCAATTATCCCGGCAGTATCGATATTGCCTTTTGGATTAGCCAACAAGTAAATGGAAATATAATATACCAATGTTGGGATTAGTGCTATGATTACCAATAATACCGCAGAAAAGTATTTCGCAAGTACGATCTGAAGTTCACTTAAGGGTTGTGTTAGCAGTACTTCGATCGTTCCGCTTTTTTGCTCTTCGGCAAACATTTTCATAGTTACTGCCGGTATGAGAAACAGAAATACCCATGGTGCTATCACAAATAACGAATCCATATTTGCATAGCCGCTTTCAATGATATTGTTTTCTGCACCTGGAAAGATCCACATGATCAACCCTAATGAAAGCAAAAAAACGATGAGGACTATGTACCCCATCAGTGAACTAAAAAAACTATTTATCTCTTTTTTGAGAAGTGCAACCACTTGTATTTATTTGAACGGTAAAAGTACTTTTTTTTAACGATTCGAAAATAGTTTGGAATAATATCCTTACCAATTTACCGACCACGTAAGTTGTAAAGTTATGTTCAAATAAAGATATGATTTAGATAAAAAAAAGAGGCTGCCTTGATCAGACAGCCTCTTTTAATGAAGAAATTAACTATGGAATAATTTATTGTTTTACAATTCGAGAGGTATTGATCTCGCCGTTGTAAGAAACTTTTACCGTATAAACACCTGAATTTAAGTTGTTCATGTCGATTGATTTAGAATAGCCAAATCCGGATTTCTCATTTGAAAAATAAACACTGTTTCCAAGTATGTCTGTGATATTAATTGACACTTCTGAATTTTGGATTTTACTGATGCTTACGTGTAATTCATTGTGAGTTGGGTTTGGATAAACTGAAACAGGACTAACGATTAAACTAGAGCTTGAATGTGGAGCTACTGCGCAGGTAATAAAATCAACTACAACTGCATCGAATGCCTCACAACCTGCTTGGTTGGTTACAAGTACTGAATAAGTACCGGGAGCCGTTACCGTAAGTGTTTGGTTGGTGCTATTGTCAGACCACAAGTAAGTGTTACCTGCGCCTGCATCAAGTATAATTGCTGTTCCGTTACAACCTACTGTATCCATTCCTAAATCGACTAACGGAGACGGATTCATGAAGTTGATATCAACTTGTGCATAAGCATGACATCCTACATAGTCTGTAACCATTACAGTTTGAGTGCCTGTTTGTAATGAAGTGGCAGTAGTAGTTGTTTCTCCACTTGGCCATAAAATAGTGTATGGAGCTGTTCCGCCAGTTATATCTACCAATGCAGAACCATCTTGACTTCCTTGACATGTTGCATCATTCAAAAGCATAGCACTTGCAGAAAGACCTGAACTATTGTTAACTAATGTATTCAACGTTTGAGAACATCCACTTGAAATGTCAGTTGCAATACAACTATATGTACCGGTAATCAAACCTGTAGCTACAGCACTTGATGAAACATTTGGTGTCCATACATAGCTGAAGTTTCCACTGCCACCTGTTGGTGTTACAGTAGCACTTCCATCATTTGCTAGGCATGTTGCATCTGTAGAAGCAATACTAAATGAAACCGGAGTATGTGTTACAATAGCTACTGTAGCAGTAGAATGACAGTTGTGATCGTCTGTAACTGTTACCATATAGTTTCCGGAAATTAAATTTGAAATTGATGCTGTGTTCTGGGACGGAACTGTATTCCATAAATAAGAATATGGCGATGTTCCTCCTGTTGCAGTTGCCATTGCACTTCCATACTGTGTACCACATCCGCCATTAACACCTGTAGCTGAAGACACAAGTAATGCTGGTTGAGCTATTGTTACTGTTTGTGAACCTACACAACCTGCACCGTCAGTTATATTTACAGTATAAGTTCCTGCTGTAAGGTGAGATATATTTGCTGTTGTTAATTCATTTGGTAATTGAGATGAAGTCCATAAGTAAGTTAATGGTGGATTTCCTGAGGCTGTTGCTGCTGCCGAACCATTGTGATTTCCATAACAAGCTACTGAAGGAGTTGAGGTAACGTTGATTCCCATATTTGATACAATTACAGTAAAACTGTATGTCTGAACTCCATTAGAAGGACAAGCATTATCACGAACGGTAACAGTAAATGTGTAAGGTTGCGGACGCGCATCTGCTGCTGTTGGAGCCCAACAAAAATGGCCTGTAGGATTTGGTGATCCTGTAGATGTAAAAGTTGCTCCCGGAATTCCATGATTCCAAGTTAATGTTAGTGTTTGATTCGGATCGGCATCGTTCGTTACAATATCAAAACAAAGTTGACCGCCTGTACATGCTGAAGTTGCAAAATTTCCTCCACCATTAATTCCAGATGCTGAAGGTAATGTGTTAGTACAATTCACTGTATAAACTTGTATGTCGCGCATTACTGATCCAATTAAAATACCATTACGGTATTCTTGAATTAGTACTGCTATAACTCCTACTTCAGATTGCGTTGGGTGAGTGAAGATATCGCCTGTTGATGAATTGATAGAAACTGCAGGTGAAGAAGAGATAGGATTTGCAATTGAATAACCTGTTGCATAGGTAACGTTTGCATTTGGTCCTGTCCGTGGAGGAATAAAATAATAAACGATTGAATCTCCATCGACATCAATTACTCCATGATTGTAAAAATTGTTCTGTCCAATACATTCGAAAGCAATTGGGTAATTGCTGAATGTAGGTGAGTTATTGTTAACTGTAGAATTATTTAAGTAAGCTTCAATGTATTGATTTGCACTTGACCCTGCATCCAATGTTGTGATTGCATTATTTCTACAGCAATTTGTAACATTAAAATTCCAGTCAGTACATCCGGAAGGTAATGTAATTGTATCGGTATAAGACCACGCTTGTATTCCCGGAGCTGTTCCTCCATTACAAGTAGTAGAAACACCGGGACAATTCAATGAAATTTCATTTCCGGTTCCGGGTATTTGAGTCATTGTAGAAGTTAACCCTGTTATTCCACAAGAGGCAGATCCATAATTTAATGTTTCTGTGGTGTTAACGGAAATACCAGAACAATCGCGGTAAAGTGTATAAGTGAAAACATACCTATTACTATCAAGGTATTGGTAAGTTAAATCTGCACCTGCCATGTGCGATGCTTTTGAAGTATTAACTCCAAATAAGCAAAAAAAGATGAAAAGAATGCTAAGATTCTTCCATACATTTTGGGTAATTGTTTTAGGGTAAATAGTTTTCTTCATTTTCTATTTTTTTGTTTCTCTTAGTGTTTCTAGTCTTAGTTTGTAAATTTATCCTATAAAATACGAATCGTTCTAATTGTTTTGTAAAGGATCTTAATTAATGGGTAAGCTATGTCAATTGCATTGCGAATAGGACGAGCACAATGTAGTAAAGAATTGGCTACTTTTTTCTTTAAGCAATATTAACCTAAAAACCAATGCCAGTCAATGATTCAGCCGCAATTTAACAAGTTAATATTAACAATTTTCGAGCGACCAAGCCTCCGCAGGAGATTTGAATAATGGCTTTGTCTTTTCCCATGTACTTTTAAATAGTGCTGAGTTTCGGTACCGCTCCAATAATTCGTGGCTTTCCCAAAACGATGTGGTAAAATAGACTCCTGTTTCATTGATTTCTTTGGCTAAACTAACTCCGGTACAACCTTCAAAACCAGCAATATCAACTTTTACCAAGCTGAAAAGCGCTTCAAACTCCATGAAATGCGCAGGCTTAAATGTCATTTTAACATATCTGATTATCATAGGAAATCTATTCTTACTGTATCCATTACTTTCAAACCTAAGAGCCCGGCGGCTTGACTCTTATTCAATGCAATTTCCAAATGGTCGTGATTGTTAAAGATGGCAACTATTTCTCCGTAGGGCGCCTCCTCGTACGACTTACTTATCTTCGAAATCATATATTCTGAACGTCGCATATCAATATTGAACGAACGACCTTTGTGTTCTTTTTCGAAAATTTCTTTGGTAATATTTATTATTGCATTGCCAAAAGAATCGATGTAAATAATTGTACCTCTTATAGTATTGGCATCTATTGTCGGTAACGTAAAATAACTAATTCTTATTTCTGTTTCTGCCCATCCCATTTCTTTTGGGTGAACGCCATTAGAAAGTTTAACTAGCGTGTCAATGAGCAAATCTTCGTTTTGTTTTCTGTTTGTTGTGCCGGAAGTATTCAATCCAAATGCAGAAACAATTTCTAAGCTATCTAAGATCAGGCTGAAAATACCACTATCATAACCTACAAAAAAATGTCCGTCGGCTTCCACTACCAAATAGGGATTTATGCTCTTTGAATCCTCAGGCCCTGTCATTCCTATAAAGTGAATCGTACCTTTTGGAAATCTTTTATATGTTGACTTAATTACATAAGCAGCAGTAAGTATATCGAAGTGCCTGATACTATGCGAAATGTCTACTACTTGAATGTTTTCTTTAACGCAAAACAACGACCCTTTGAAAGATCCTACTGCAGGATCGCAAAGGCCCCAATCGGTAGTCATTGTTAGTAGTGGCATAGAGAATTATCGAAAAGTGATGTTGATAACTTGTGTAGTGGTTGACCCCAAAAGTAACTAGTTTTAATTAGTATTGAAACGTATTATGAATGACTTATTAAGAATTCAACGGTAATAACTTGTTGATTTAATTGATCACTTAAACCAAATTATTTTGAGCGAAGTAGTAATCCCCATCGATACCTTTAACCCGGTTGAGTTTTTTGGTGTCAACGATAGCAATCTAGAAGTAATCAGAAAAAATTTCCCTGAACTCAAACTTATTGCACGAGGAAATGAAATTAAAGTAATTGGCGATGAGAAAAACATTCACTCATTCAGTGAAAAGATCAACCGGCTTATCCAACATTATCAAAAATTTGGTAGTCTGACTCCTGACAATGTAGAACATTTTTTAGCCGATACTTCCAGTAAAGGTGACGCTCAAGCACAAGCTGCCAATGGCGATGTGCTAGTGTTTGGCCAAAATGGAATAATGGTAAGGGCACGAACGGTCAATCAAAAAAAGATGGTTGAAAGCTCGGAAAAGAATGATATCCTTTTTGCAATAGGACCTGCCGGTACTGGTAAAACATATACTGCCGTAGCTCTCGCTGTTCGCGCGCTCAAAAATAGAGAAATTAAACGAATCATACTTACTCGGCCGGCTGTAGAAGCAGGTGAAAACCTAGGTTTCCTTCCGGGTGATCTTAAAGAAAAGATTGATCCGTATCTCCGTCCTTTGTACGATGCTCTTTACGATATGATTCAAGGTGAGAAAGTAAAAAGCTATATCGAAAGTGGTGTGATTGAAGTGGCGCCTCTTGCTTTTATGCGAGGTAGAACTTTAGACAATGCTTTTGTTATTCTCGATGAAGCTCAGAATGCAACCGAAAGTCAGTTGAAAATGTTCTTAACTCGTATGGGACCTTCGGCTAAATTTATTGTAACCGGTGATGTTACTCAAATTGATCTTCCTCGAAACCAACCTTCAGGTCTGGTACAAGCCATAAAAATTCTAAGTAATGTAAAAGGAATCGATTTTATTTATCTCGACGCACAGGATGTTGTTCGTCACCGATTAGTAAAAGATATTATTGAAGCGTATAACAAATAATTAGAATGAATTCGAGTAATGCTTTATCAGGCACTAATTTTAAATTCCCCGGTCAACAGTCATTCTACAAAGGCAAAGTTCGTGATGTATATTCTTTCGACGAACTATTAGTAATGGTTGTGACCGATAGGATTTCTGCTTTCGATGTCGTGCTTCCTAGAGCTATTCCATTTAAGGGACAAGTCTTAAATCAGATTGCAAGCAAAATGTTGAACGCTACCAGTGACATTATTCCGAATTGGGTTATTCAATCACCCGACCCTAATGTGACTATTGGCAAAAAATGTACTCCGTTTAAAGTTGAAATGGTGATTAGGGCTTACCTGTCCGGTCATGCATGGAGAGAATATAAGAATGGTAAGCGTTCTGTTTGTGGGGTGCAATTACCCGAGGGACTAAAAGAAAATGATCGTTTTCCTGAACCAATTATTACACCTACAACGAAAGCTTCTCAAGGTCACGATGAAGATATTTCTCGACAACAAATTATTGAAAATGGAATTGTTAACGAACAGGATTATTTGCAGCTTGAAAAATATACACGACAACTTTTTCATCGTGGAACCGAAATTGCCGCCAAACATGAATTAATTCTTGTCGACACGAAGTATGAATTCGGTAAATTAAATGATTCCATTTACTTGATCGATGAAATTCATACTCCCGATTCATCTCGTTATTTTTATTTGGAAGGATATGATGATCGTCAAAGAACTGGAATGGAACAAAAGCAGCTCTCGAAAGAATTTGTTCGGAAATGGCTGATCGAAAATAATTTTCAAGGAAAAGAAAACCAAACTGTTCCTGTGATGAGCGATATGTGGGTAAATGAAATTTCTGAACGGTATATTGAACTCTTTGAAAAATTAACGGGCGAAAAATTTATTAAAGCAGATACTTCTTCTATCGAATTACGGATAGAAAAAAATATTTCAGATGCTTTGGCAAAAATCAAATAATGGATTTCTAATCTGAAATTGTCTAATCATGCATGAAAATATATTATTCGATAGAGTGAAAACATTGATTGGTCAATATGACCAATCAAAACCTTTTGCTATTTACTTAAAAGATTTTTTTAAGAAGAATCCACAAATGGGTGCGCGTGATCGTCGTGAAACACGCGATTATTGTTTTCATTTTTTACGTCTGGGTAGAAATTTATTTGGATTGGAATTTATCAATCGATTGGCTGTAGCTTCTTTTCTTTGTTCTGCCAAAAAAAGTCAATCGCTCGAAATTTTGCTTCATCAGCATTCTTCCTTTTCAATTGAACAAATCGAATTGCCAATTGAGGAAAAAATTAAAATAGTGGAGAATGTACACACAGATTTTAATTTAGCACTAATTTTTTTCGATAAAGAATTGCTTGAAAAAAGTATTGATCAAATAGCATTTTTTCGTTCCTTTTTAATTCAGCCTCTTGTTTGGGTTAGGGTAAAGACGGGTTGCAAAAATGATTTTGTGAATGAATTAACTGAAAAAAATATTGCTTACCGAGAAGAAGACGATCTTATTTTCTCATTTGCCGCCGGACAAAGTTTGGAAGGACTTGCAAGTTTTACAAATGGACTTTTTGAAATTCAAGATCTTAATTCCGGAAAAATTGGCAATTTTCTTCATCCGCAAAAGGATGATAAGTGGTGGGATGTGTGTGCTGCAAGCGGAGGCAAAAGTTTATTGTTAGTCGATAAACAACCTGATATTTTTATTCTTGCTACAGATGTTAGAGAAAATATTTTGAAAAACTATTCTCTTCGAATGAAAAAAATCGGGTTTCAGGGTTATGTAAAACAAACAATCGACCTCACCGAACGGAGTATAAATCCGAGCGATCGTTTTGATGGTATTATAGCTGATGTGCCTTGCTCGGGAAGCGGAACATGGGCGCGAAGTCCGGAAAATTTAATGGTTGATCATGAAAAAAATGTATTGAAATTTTATCAGCCACTTCAGCGAAAAATTGTAACTAATGCTGTTGAACATTTAAAAAGTGATGGAATTTTTATTTATAGTACTTGCTCTGTTTTTACTGCTGAAAATACTGATAATGTAAATTATTTCTTACAACATCTTTCGCTGGAATTAGTTGAAACGCAATTACTCAAAGGATACGAAATTAAAGCGGATTCTTTATTTGTTGCTATATTTAGAAAGGTTACAAAAAATAAAGAATAACTTCGCACTTCGATACTTGTAAGAGCAAATTGTGATCAAAGTATCGAGTAACAAAACTACCTTGTAGAAGTATAATAATTAATTAAAATCCTTGAGTAAGTGAATATTAACTTTTCCGGAAAAATACTCCGGCTTATTTCTTCATTATTTTTATTGGTGCTGCCTTTTTGTGCTTTCAGTCAAACTACTTCTTCGGTAGATGAATTGAAAAAACAAGCGGAAAAGGCTTTCATCGCAGAAGACTATGAAAATTCATTGTCGCCGTATTCGCAATTGCTCAGTTTAGATCCCCGAAATTCAACATATAACTATCGCTATGGCGTGTCATTGATTATGGCAGGTAAACCTAAATCAAATGCTGTTAGTTATCTCGAATCGGCTGCCAAAGATGGGTCTAATCCGGAAGAAGTTTGGATTTATTTGGCTAAATCATACATGGTTATTGGCAAATTTCAAGATGCACTCGATGTAATT
This sequence comes from Bacteroidota bacterium, assembly GCA_031367345.1. Taxonomy (GTDB): domain Bacteria; phylum Bacteroidota; class Bacteroidia; order AKYH767-A; family 2013-40CM-41-45; genus JADKIH01. Next base: position 15,194 of record JANLPR010000183.1, read on the forward strand.
ACTAAATTCGAATCGATTGCTAATGCTGCCAAACAAAAAAAGTTCGAATCGTCTACTTTGAAGGCGAATTGTTATAGTGCAATTCTGGTACTTAAAAGTAGAAAAAGCATCACAATTCTTGATTCGAAAGAGGTAGTAAGAAATGAGTTTTATAATTATTACAATTGGAATGTAACCAATGGTAAAATGGTTCCCGCTGCTGAGCAATTTTTGACTTCAATGGATAAAGATAAGCAGACGAATCCTGTCATGTTTATCACTAACGATAAACAATCTATTTATTTAGCCAGTTATGGTAAAAAAGGAGAACGAGGAAAAGATATTTATGTGATCCGTAAACAACCAAATGGACAATGGTCGGAAGCTCAAAATCTTGGTGAAGCTATTAATTCAACCGCTAACGAAGATTTCCCCTACTTAGATCGTGATGGTCGAACGCTTTATTTTTCGTCTAAGAGTGATAAAAGTATTGGTGGTTACGATATATTCAAATCGAAATATGATTTCAATACCGGTCAGTGGAGTACGCCTGAAAATTTAGGCTGGCCAATAAATACCATTGGTGATGATTTTTTATATGTTCCTATCACTAATGGTACGGAAGCATTTTATAGTACAGCAATCGAATCAAGAAATAAGGAAATTAGCCTTAGGAAAATTCAATTGCTCAATAATGGTGAACAATTAGTAACAATTACCGGATATTATAAACCACTAGATCAAAAAGTTCGACGTGATGCGCGTGTTACTGTTTTAAGGTCTGGTGGCGATGGAGTCATTACCTCTGTTTATACTGATCCTCAAACAGGAAAATATGAAATAACGCTTAGCCCCGGGCTCGATTACGTTCTTTTAATCGAAGGTGGCGGTTATCTTCCGCATGCCGAAAGTTTTTCTATTCCTACCGGCATCGATATGGCAAACCTACGTCAAGTTGTAAAGATCGATAAAGACATTTCAAAAGAAAATCTAACACTTGAAAACTACTTCTATCCAACCGCATTAATTAATAGCGATCAACCTTCTTCCATTCAATCTAGCTCAATTGGTGCGATCACCGATTCTTCTGCCTTAATGAAAGTTCAGATTAACAACGAAACGGTTTATGTGCTTAAACCCGGTAGCTCACCAACTTCAAATTCTAAGCCTACTGAATTGTCTGAGACTAATAATGTGGCAGATTCTAAACTCCTTAAAATTGAAAAGAAAGACGGTTACGATCCAACACTTTCTAAAGGCCCATCTGATGATGAGCTGCGACAACAAAAGGAAGAACTTAAACGAACTGCTGATATTGAAAAGGAAAGTAAAAAATCTGATCATTACGATATTTCGATTGACAATTCTGAATTAGCAAACATTGCAATTCTTGATGCAAAAAATTCAAGAGAAGAAGCTGATAGCTTGAAGAAAGTAGTGCAAGATCTTTATGCCGCTTCTCGCGAGCGTGATAGTTTAGCCTCAATTATGTCGACTAAAGCTGCAACAGCAAATGAAATAAATAAAAATAATTATCTCAATGAAGCGTATAATTTAAAAACAGATGCTGACAATATGCGTCGTCAAGCTGCAGATATGGAAGTTTCTGCTGCTGCTAAGGATCTCGAAGCAAAAAATTCGGAGCAAGATGCAAAAGAACTGCTTGCAGCCATTAAAACTAAGTCGCCGAAGTCAAGTCTTAAACCAACTGCGCAAAGCAAAACACAAACTGCAATACGGAATGATAATAGTGATTTAGCTCAAGTCCCATCTCATCAGGAAAATGAAATCAAAGAATTAACTCCTGAAGAAACTCCTGTAGTGCAAGTTGATTCAAGTGAAATTTCAGTTGTTAAGCCTGCCAAAGAATTAAAACAGGAGAACTCTTCAACTTCGATCACACAAAAAAATACTACAAGTTCAGAAGTCACTAATGGATCTAAGCTGGCTATAATTGATTCTTCTAATTCTCCTAACATAGCTCTTAACTCGACTCCAAGCAAAAATGGAATTGAGAAAGTCGTAAGTGCTGACGAAAAAAAATCAACAGGTAAAGGTGTGGAAGCAGTGAATTCTAATACTGCAACAATTTCAGAAACACAAAAGGAAAAAGCTAAAGCGGGGAGTTCAGACGATCAGACGAAATTAATTTCAGATCAAAATAAGTTGAGCATTACAGAAAAAACAAAGTCATCCGAAGCAATAAAATCAAATACAAAAGTCGATGATGTAGTAATAGGTACTCCGTCGCTCATCGATACTTCCAACGTGAATAAAACTCAATCTTTTGCCAAAAATATTGAAGTTAGGAAAAAGGACAATGAAACAATTGAAATTGCTAGCCCTATTGCCGATTCTACAAGCAACAACAACTCTCAAGTAGTAACCGATGAAAATGTAATTTATAAAAATGATGATAGTGCTAGTGCTAAAGTCGTTATTGAGGCTTCAGACACATCGAAATCTGAGCTGGCGATTTCTACCACTAATAAAATTAGTAATGCAAAGTCGGGGGTTAATCAATCAACAGATACTGTTCAGTCAATTCTTGAAAATAATAATGAGGGTGAAAAAATAAATAAGCAATTAAGTGATAATACGAAAACTGATGTAGCTGAAAATGTAAATAGCGATTCTACTACACATGATATTATTTCAGTAACTGAAAAAAGTAAATCTGATTCAACAATTAAAGAATCTTCGAATAACTTAGCAGATCAAAAGAAGGTGAATTCGAAAAATAAAACCACCAATGCAAAAATAGCTAGTCCGAAAGCCGATGTTACGGAAATTCCAGATTCACAAACAACCGGAAAGTCAAATCAAAATGATTCAACTTTGGCAATTACGAACGTTAGTCAAGAAGTTGAAAAGGCAGCTGATCTAAAAAATAATTCCACTTCTGACAGCAATTTAATTGTCAAAGATAACTCGGAATCAAAAGTAAATAGTTCTTCAGAGCCGAACAACGAGAATGCAAAACCTTTCGTTCCTCCAGCGGAAAATGTAATGTCTTTCCCAGAAAATATTAATAGTGTAAAAATTCAACCTGTAAGTGAAGAAGCAAGAATTGCTTATCTGGCTTATAAAGATAAGTACAAAAATTCAAAGCAATTATCTGATCAATCTATTGAATTGCAAAATAGAATTTCAATTACAAAATCTTCTCCTCAACGAGATAGTCTAATTGGAGTTTCCAATAATCTTTCAGAAGAATCTTCTACAGTATTTCAAGAAGCTGTGGCTCAATTGAAAGCTGCACAACAAATAGATCCTGATGTAAAGTCGAAAATGGAAATGAATGAACTAGTTATTGCTTACAATTCGTCGCTTCCAACTAATTCGGCACGAAATTCAACAGGTGCTAAATTAAATGATAGAGTTAATTCTTCTCAAGAACTTCCCGCTGAAAATAATTCAACAATAAACTCTCCTGATCTTACCTCCAATTCATCTAATGAAGTTGTAGAAAATAAAACGAATATAGCGTCGCAAGAAAATTACGAGGTAACTCCGGAAGAAGCTGCAAAAGTAGGGGAGATGACAAATTTTACGGTGACAACACCTAATGGAGAGGAAGAAATAAAAATTGATACTGTTGGAATAAACGTAAAGCATCCTGATTTTCCAAAATATGTTGAAATGAATAAAAAAATTGTTGGCAAAGAAGTTGAAACTATAGATGTTTTTGCGCAAGCTGTGAATCAAAATAAATTAGCTGTTGAACAAAAGCAAGAGCAAAATAGATTGATGGATAAAGCAGAAACGGAAATCGATCGTCCTACAAAGGCACAGATTTTTATTCAAGCCGATAAAATGCGCGACTCTTCTAAAGCAAATGAAAAAGAAGCTGTAGATAAATTTGCAAGTGCTCAAAAGAAGACGAATGAAGTAAAATCGTTGACAAGTGAAATGGATAGCATTCGAAAAAAAATTGCAATCCCGGGTCGCACGCTTGCAACAAATGCAACTAAGTCAGTAGTTAAGCCAGGTGCATTAGCCCCTGAAGAAGTGGCCGCATTGAATCCTACTCCTTTAAATGACAAAAAAATTGTTGAACCGAAAAAGGAAATAGAACCAAAACTGAATCCAACTGCTGTTTCTGAATTTGCAACAAAATCTTTTAGTATCGCCAAAGCACCGGTTTATAACGATGCTAACCCGATTCCTATGAATCCGTCTTTGCCTGATGGTCTTGTTTTCAAAGTGCAAATAGGAGCGTTTAAAAAGCCTATTCCTGCCGAAAAGTTTGAAGGTGTTCAACCAATTACTGCCGAAACAACACGGCCGGAGTGGATAAGATATTGTGTGGGATTATTCCAAACATTTGAGCCTGCTGTTGTAGTTAAGAAAGAAATGCAGCAACGTGGTTTCAAAGATGCTTTTGTAGTTGCTTACTTAAATGGTAAACGCATAGAACTTACGCAAGCGTATGCACTTATCTCAGGAAATAATTCTCAACCATCTAAATCGTATGTTCAAAATTCTCAAAATGAAATGGCACTTTTGAGAGCTAACAATATTCGTCCGGAAAATATTTCAGCTATCCGAAATAATAAAGTAGATGCCGACGAAAAAGATTTTTATGGAGTGAATGCTGCCAAAGTGAAAACATCGTTTGCTGCAATTGAATATGCTGTTCAAGTTGGTGTTTTCAGAACAGCAAATGTTCCTTCCGGATTAAAAACATTGATGCCATTATTCACAGAACAAATTAATCCAAGATTATATCGATTTACTTCGGATCATTATAGTGAATATGCTTCTGCTGATTCGATGAAAAGAATCGCACGCCAAGAAGGTGTGAAAGATGCTTTCATTGTAGTTTACCGAAATGGTGTTCAATCAACCTTAGCTTCTGTTCCTCCGGCTGAAAGAAAAACGAGGCCTCTTGTAGTAAATGAAACTAAGCCGGTAATTAAACAGCCGATTGATGTTTCTTCTATTGATAAAAGTGTAAGTGAAAAGATTGTTTACAAAGTACAATTAGGTGCGTTTAAAAATAATATTCCATTTTCTTCGGTAGTTACTTTCTTAGCTGTAGCCGATAAAGGAATTACTCAATTAACCGACGAAAGAGGATTGCATATTTTTTATGCAGGAACATGTGATGCTTTCTCGATTGCTAATACATTGAAAGACGAGATTGTTCAGAAAGGAATTACAGATGCATTTGTGGTAGCTCTCCAAAATGGTAAGCGTTTACAAATTACTGATGAAATGAAAAAGCAATAATTTTAAATAGTTTTTTTACTTAATCACCGCTGATAATCCTCTGTCAAGTAGAGCATCTTTCATTGGTTTTAAATTGGAAAAGGAATCGGATTTAACAATACATTTTCCATTGTAATGAACGATATAAGTACATTGTTCAGCTTGAATTGGCTCATGCTTACAAACTGCTATCAGCGATTCTGTGACAAACTCAAAAGTATTTTCGTCGTCGTTGTATAGAATTAAGTCGCGAACACGTGCTTCGGTTACCTCTTCTAAAATTACTTCTTCTGATTCCGGATTCAGTACTTGATCGAATAATTTCATCTTCTGTTTTCGTTTTCTTACCGTAAAAATAGAGAATTTTTATTTTATGTACAATGGAGCTCTTTTTTTAGGTCATTTTGTTTAAAAATCAGTATTTTGAAATCAAAACGAGTATATTGTTTCAAACCTAGTCCTCGAGAAACATGTTTAAAGCTAATCCATTTTCCACATTTGGTTTCAATTATTTTCTATTCTATTGTTTGTAGGAATAGCTATTATCAAAACTTGAATGCTTACTTTTGGAACGATTTTAAACGCATCCTTTATCAATAATTTTAGAACTAAAATACCAAGTATGAAATCTAGCATCCTTAAAACCCTTTGCTTGTGTTTGCTTTTCACATCCTGTAGTAAAGTTCCAATTTCAAATCGTAAGCAATTAAATTTGCTCCCGGAAAGTGAAATGGTTTCCATGAGCCTCTCCAGTTATAACGATTTTCTAAAACAGAACCCTGCGGTGGTCGGAACACCTGAATCCAATATGGTTAAAAATATTGGTGCTAAAATTCAGAGCGCTGTTATTCAGTATTTGAATCAGAACAAAATGGGTGATCGTGTTGCTGATTACAAATGGGAATTTAATTTGGTTAATTCTAAAGAAGTAAATGCGTGGTGTATGCCGGGAGGGAAAGTAGTCGTTTACAGCGGACTTCTGCCTGTAACACAAGATGAAACTAGTTTAGCTATTGTTATGGGTCACGAGATTGCTCACGCTGTAGCTCGTCACGGTAATGAGCGAATGAGTCAGATGTTGATGCAACAATTAGGGGGAATGGCATTGGATGTAGCGCTTTCTCAAAAAAGTGCGGAGACGAGAAACATCTTTTTAACATCGTATGGAGTAGGGTCTAATTTGGGCGTCTTGGCTTACTCGAGAACGCACGAATCGGAAGCAGATAAGTTGGGACTTATTTTTGCGGCAATGGCCGGTTATGATCCGCAGAAAGCCATTACATTTTGGCAGCGGATGTCGGCGCAAGGTGGCGCAAAACCACCTGAGTTGCTAAGTACACATCCGAGCGATGCAACACGCATAAAAGATCTTCAAGCTTTTATGCCTACAGCCTTAAAGTATTATAAAGGAGCGAAAAAATAGGATGTGAAAAATGTTTGATATTTTCAATATTAAACTATCTTTGCCGCCTCAATTTGAGAAAAACGGACGGTTTGTCCCTTTGAAATAATAATGCACCCGTAGCTTAATTGGATAGAGCATCTGACTACGGATCAGAAGGTTAGGGGTTCGACTCCCTTCGGGTGCACTTTACAACTCGTAACTCTTTAATTATCAGTCGAATATTAGAGAGTTTTTTGTTGGGGGGCACTTGAGGGGACACTATTTTATGCTTTATCAAGTCAAATACTATGGAATGAACTGACTAAGAAATCTTAAAGATTAGAATGCTTTTCCGAGAGTAATTTATTATCTCCATTTTATTTTGAGGTAGTTCACATTAGCTAAATTTTCGCTTCGATTCGTTACTTCCTTTGTTTAAAAAACGATGAGAAATATGGCTTATTGTCATGAAATACCAAATAAAACCTTACGTTTGCCACAAAAAGTTGTTAAAAAAAAATAAAATCGCATATTTGTGTTTACCTTAGCATAGATTTTGCGTACACACTAAAAAATAAAGTATGACAACCGCATCAGCAAAACAAACTTTAGATAATGTTATTGATTCTATTGCTTCTGCTTCTTTTGAGGAAAGAGCTGAAATAAAATCAGACGAAGAAATTATGGATTGCTTTTTAGATGAGTTAATTGTCTTTAAAAAGCATTTAACTAAAAGAGCAAATGACATAATTTCTATTGCCGAGGAAATGGAGAGCCTTACTTGGTATTCAAGTCCAGACGAAGAATCATTAAAGAAATTATATAGCCTGATTGTTTTAGCAAAAGAAACACGCAAATTGATGGCAATTAAGTATGTGCAATTTAATGCTCTCAGAACTCAAGGAATAGCAAAAGAGGAACTTGCCTTGTATAAAGAAGCTATGGGTTTTCTTAAGGAAGTGTACATTGATATTGAAAGAGCCTTTTTTGTTTTTCCAAATGACAAAGAATTTCAGCATTTAAATATTAGGGTTGCTTGTTGAAAATGGAAATACTTTGCCTTCCGAATTTTAAAGTTGAAGTCGATAGACTAAAAAAAAATAATTCGTATAGAGGAATTGAATCCGAAATAATAGACGAATTTTTTGACAAGAATATATTAGATTTAAAAAAAGGAAGTAGATTAAATGCAAGTGATGACTGCCCATATATCAAAGGAAGGATTGGAGGCAGGTCTGGGTATCGCATTTATTATATGTTAATAATTGAGAAAGACATTCTTTATTTGATGTATATCCACCCTAAGAAAGGTGCTTTTGGTGCGGAAAATATTACCGATGATTACATAAAAGAACTTTTGAAAGATGTTGCAACAGCTTCTGAAAAGAACCAATTTCTTAGTCTTAATCATTCAGCAGACAGGAAAAAACTTGTCTATAAAATTGATGTAAAGAATGCAGAAATTGCAACTGGTGACGATGATATTGAAGAAAATTAATATAAGCATTGCTTTAATCTCTAAAATCCATTTTTAAGAGATTTTATGGAAAATCCGTTATCTTTTAAAATTATATATGCTCGACTGCCGTATTCAAAACCTAAATAATCATGTTGAACAATAAGTGAGGTAGTTTTGCCAGGCTAAATTGTTTTAAAATCAGCCTTATCGGAAGCAGATGAAGTAAAAGCAAACCCGTTTCCAAACAAATTTTCAAACTTACTAATTAAGTTTTTATAGATATCTATTCCATTTTTTGGATAAACACCAGTCAAAGTAAACGATGGTTGAAATGGTTTCGTTGTTAGGTATATTTCGACTAACCTATTTTGAAAAAATTTAAGTTCAATATCCTTGATATCGAAATCAAATAATTTTCTCCCGAGACTTCCAGTGTAAACATAGCTAATTCCATTGTCATCCCAAGTTCTATTGTAGAGTAAGTCAGATTGCCATTTTGAAAGGTCATCGCCAAGAGTAAATTCTTTAAAGCCGTGTTTGGCATCTAATTCTTTTATTGATTGCGCATTTGCGCTCAAGGAAAAAGATAAGTATAATCCAATTCCTTAAATCCGCAAGCCTTTGTTTAAAAGAAAGTGAAAAGTCAATAAAACCAATGCTTTAAAGACTTTCCCCTTTCAATTATTTTCACCTGTTTTGGTGAAACATTTTAGCGGATGAAAATTACTACTTCTACAGCCAACATCAAATCTTTTGGTGGATTAAATTTTATTTCAGCGGAATTTGACAAACTCAAACTTCCCGAATTAATTACAAAACATCTTGGCAAACGCTCGTTACTTGCGAAGTATAGCTTTAGCGATGCGATAAAAAATTTGTGGACAATCACTTTTGCCGGAGGCGATTGTGCAGAGGATATTCATACTAACTTAAAAGAGGAATTACTGCAAATTGAAAATCTCAATGTATGCTCGCCCGACACAATTTTGCGACTTCAAAAACAATTGTCTCTTGACAAAGAAATTCACCTTAGCAAATCCAATTCAGTAAATGAATTTAGCAAACACGTTGCGCTTAATGCTATGAATTTAGAGATGTTGGCAGATTCAGAAAGATTAAAACCCAATCAGTTTTATGATTTTGATTTTGACAATCAATTTATCGCTACCGAAAAATACGACTCCAAAAAAGGCTATAAAATGAAACATGGTTATTTTCCCGGAGTAGCTACCATCGGCAAACACATTGTATATTTTGAAAACAGAAATGGAAACAGTAATGTAAAATTTAAACAAGCTGAAACGCTTCAGGCAGCCTACGATTTACTTAAAAGCAAAAACATTGGAATAGACAGAAGCCGCATGGATTGTGGCTCATTCACCAAAGAAATTGTAACAACAGTAGCCGCCAACAGTAAAAGATTTTATATCAGAGCGCAGCGTTGCGATGAATTAGCTAATCAAATTAGAGAAGTAAAACAATGGGAAACAGTAACGATAGGATTGTTTGATGTTGAGGTTTGCAGTATTGATTACGCTCCTTTTGGAGAAGAAAAAACGTACCGATATGTAGTGAGCCGTGAAAAGAACAACACAGGACAGACCACCGTTTTTTTCAACGATGACTTCACCTACCGTGCAATAGCAACCGATGACAAAGATTCTTCCAACAAAGAAATTATCGAATATTACAACCAAAGAGGAGCCGGTGAAAAAATATTTGATGAGATGAATAATGATTTTGGATGGAAAAATTTACCCTTTTCGTTTTTGCACGAAAACACAGTCTATATGATGCTGATGGCAATGTGCAGAAATTTCTATTTGATTATTTTAGAAAAAATTTCGCAAAAAGTTTCTTTCGTAAAATCCAATTTCAGACTCAAAAAATTCATATTCCGTTTTGTAGTAGTACCCTTCAAATGGATTAAGAAGGGAGGACAAAAGACACTCAAATTATTTACCGGAAAACCCTATCACTTACTTTTAAATTAGCGTTTTAAAACGCTCTTAAATTTAAGCTTATGGGCTAGGTATGTTCTGTTGTCACCTGCAAAGGCTTTAAATACGTTATTTGCATGCAGATGAATCTAAAAAGAACAATCTTATGTCAGAAAAACGGAAACAGAAATATCCTTTTGCATAAAAACAGATATTTCAATAAAAATGTAGCTAAATAGTACTCCAAAAAGATAATTTTACTCATGCAAAATAAATTTTTAAATAACAACATGGCTGCTTGCGGATTTAAGGTAGTATAAATTGAAATAGTATTTTTATGCCATGAACGATTTTCTTGGAGGCGCTAAACTAATTATTGGTTTTAATCTAACTTCAAACTCACTTAAACATATTTCAGAAGTTGATAGAGGCATCAATTGTAATTGCCTATGCCCCGAATGCAATAAACCTTTAATAGCACATCAAGGATTTATAAGAACTCCACATTTTAAGCATCAAAGTAAGAGTTTATGTAAAGGAGGAAAAG
>JANLPR010000197.1:0-20918 GCA_031367345.1 Bacteroidota bacterium
ACAACTCATACCCGAACCAGAGGTAGTGGCATTTACGTTGGAAGCAGAGATAAACGAACAACTGGAAGTAATCAAACCCAAATCGGTTGGCAATCGGGTACCTGAGCAGTTGTCGTTGGGCGAAAAGGGATTCCACGTAATGGAGAAGTTGTTGAATCGTAAACTACCAGCACCCTGTCCTGATAAAGTATCAGAGGAGGAAGTACTGTCATAGGCGGCAGTAGTAGGGGCGGTTGGTCTAACCGAATAAAAATCTCCGGTACAAACTCCTGCAATACCAATCGAAGCCGAAGGTGTTCCTGCAGTGATGTAAGCTTGATTGTAGTAATTGAAACCGATATTTCCATACGTAGCTCCGGGAGTAGCATCAAAACGTAACCAACATAAATTACTACTAGTCGCGTTTGATTTATCCCATTTGGAAGACCATCGGATAGAATACACAGAACCGGTGAGATTAAAGGCAAAAGAAGAAGTGGCAAGGTCGTCCCAAAGCGCAGTAATGAACGGACGCGCACCGGCATAAGTGCTTAGTTGATTAGTAGGAAGGGAGGAGTTAAAATAAACGGGGATTAAATTAAAGAAGTTAAACGTACCGGCACCTGCAACAACAGCCGCGGTAAAACGGACATTGAGTTTTACTTTTTTAGTAACCAAGTCAACATTAATAACTTGAGCATAACCGCCATTGGCTAAGATATTGGTACCACTCACAAACATACCCACAGCGATGCTTGCAAGTGCAGCATTAGGGACAGTGACCGAACTATCGCCTGAGGCAACAGCAACAGAATCGGTGGTAGTGGCAACGGAAGCAGATAAATCGCTGGCAGAAAGTAGTGCCACCCACCCATTGGTAGAAGTTAACAAGTACGGATAGGTAGTACCGGCAAAAGGGAAATTGAAACCGGCCGGCGAAAGAATAATCATTGAATTATCCTGAGCACTGGCCGTCACAATGGCCCCTGCAAAAGCAGGAGGAGCAACTACTGGAGTAGTAGGAGTAAATCCAAACGGTATTCCAATACCCGGTTGTGCATAAGATTTACTTAATCCACTAAACACAAGAAGGGTGCAAAGGAGGAGTGTTTTTGTAAAGGATCTTTTCATTTTTTCCGGGTTAGTCTTTTTTTGGTTAAGCATCTTCAATTTCTTGGGAGATTCGAGTTTTTCTATTAGATTTTATTCGTTTACTCTACGCAGAATGTAACTCCAAAAATCATAAAAAAATAGCAGAAAAGCAACATTAAATTAAGATTGAAGATGAATAAGTTGTAAACGTTCCTTTGAACAAGGTGAATACAACTTTTTTGAGGGCAGAAGTTTGTTTTTGAACGAAAATTAAAGACTAAAAGTTCGACTATTTTCCCTTGCTGCTCTCGTTTTAGTTAATATTATTTAGGTCAATTAATTTACTATTTTTGGTCACAAATAAATACTCTAAAACGCCAATAAAAAACCTAACATGATCAAAACTCTTACCAAAAAGATTATTGCACTTACATTTATCGCTGCGCTTCCTTTCTCGCACGCTTTTTCGCAGTATACTCTTCAAAGCTCAAACTTGCCCGGAGCTGGTGTCACTTGGGGAAATCAATTAATTGCTGATCCAAATATTCAACCGGGCACCGGTGGGTCAGGAGTAATTTGGGATTTTAATATCTACAACGTTACTGTGAATACATTGAATGACGAATACAGAGCTCCATTAACTTCAGGAGTTGATGCAACATTTCCAACTGCAAACATTAAAGCAGCTTCATATTTTGGATGGACAGATTATTACTATATCAATGCGGCAAAAACTGAATTGCAATATTTAGGATTTCAAAATTCTTCTGATGAGGTTAGAATTTCTAATACTCAGAAATTAATGACTGTGCCTTTTACCTATGGAAATTCAATCACCAATGTTACGCTTTCCGGAACTGGTTATTTAGGCTCAAACCTTACAGGAACTATTTCAATAGTTGCTGATGGTTATGGTACATTGAAAGTTGGAGGTTCAACTTACAATAATGTTACGCGTGTAAAATACGATTACGATATGGTTGAAGATTATGGCGGAGGATCGACAAACAATGTACATGTAGTGAAATATGCATGGTACCGTTCCGGAAAAAATGCACCTCAAATGCAAATCTCAACTTTAGAAGTGAGTGGCATCAACGGGAGCAGTTCTCAAAAATATGCAACGGTAAATTATTTGGTGACCGGTGTTGATGATATCAACAAGCCTTCATTAAACTTTAGCGCTTATCCAAATCCTGTAAAAGATCAGGTAAGTGTAATGATCAATCTCGATCGTACGAGTGATATTACTTTGAAATTAATGGACATTACGGGTAAGATTCGTTTTTCAGAAACAACAAAACAAAACGCCGGCGATCACCTGTTGAAATTTGACGTTTCTGATCTTCCAAAAGGAATATATGTACTTTCTGCAATTGCAGGTACAATAAATCGACAACAACGAATTATCATAGCTGAATAATTTTTTTATAGTTGTTTAATATCATAAAAAAACCTCCACATTTCTGTGGAGGTTTTTTTATGATTTGCTTTTCGATCAGTTCTTATTAAAGTCCATTGCAGCTCTTACAAATCTGACGAATAGAGGATGAGGATTTTCAACGGTACTTTTATATTCCGGATGATATTGAACACCAACAAACCAAGGATGATTTTTTAATTCAATAGCTTCAACCAAATTGTTATCAGGATTAATTCCTACAGCAGTCATTCCTGCATCTTCAAAATTTTTCAGAAACTTATTATTGAATTCATACCGATGACGATGACGTTCAGCAATCTTTTGTTTTCCATAGGCAGAATATGCTTTAGAACCTTTTTGGATCATACAAGTGTATTCTCCTAAACGCATAGTTCCACCTTTTTTAGTCACATTTTTTTGTTCTGCCATTATATCAATAACAGGATGTTTTGATTCTGAATTCATCTCTGTTGAGTGGGCATCTTTCCATCCAATTACGTTTCTTGCAAATTCAATCACTGCACATTGCATACCTAAACAAATACCAAAGAAAGGGATATTGTTTTCTCGTGCATATTTAATAGCTGTTATTTTTCCTTCAATTCCACGATCGCCAAAACCCGGCGCAACTAAGATTCCACTTAATCCATTTAGTTTTGAAGTTACATTTGATTCATCAATTTTTTCAGAGTGAATCCATTCCAATTCCACTTTGCACTCATTAGCTACTCCGGCATGAATAAAAGATTCAGCAATCGATTTGTAAGCATCTTTTAATTCAATATATTTTCCAACTAATCCAATTTTTACCTCGTAAACAGGTGTTTTTAATTTACCTAAAAATATTTTCCATTGTTCTAATTCAGGCTCATGCTGAAGTGGCAATTTTAATTTATTCAGAACAACTTTATCCAATTGTTCTTTATACATAAGAATTGGAACATCATAAATAGTATCGGCGTCAATCGACTCAATCACTGCGTTCACATTCACATTACAGAACAATGCAATTTTTCTTCTGATTTCAGTTGAAATGTGTCGGTCGGCTCTGCAAACTAAAACATCCGGTTGAACTCCCAGTTCGAGTAATGCTTTCACTGAATGTTGAGTAGGTTTTGTTTTTAATTCACCTGCAGTAGATAAATATGGAATTAAAGTTAAGTGAATAGATAAAGCAGAACTACCCAATTCCCATTTCAACTGACGCACTGTTTCTACATAAGGAAGCGATTCTATATCGCCAACTGTTCCGCCTATTTCAGTAATGATGATGTCAAATTCACCCGTATCTCCAAGCAATTGAATTCGTCGCTTGATTTCATCGGTGATATGTGGAATAATCTGAACTGTTTTTCCTAAATAGGCTCCTTCTCGTTCTTTATTGATAACAGTCTGATAAATTCTTCCGGTAGTTACGTTGTTAGCCTGCGATGTGGGCGTATTTAGAAAGCGTTCATAATGTCCGAGGTCAAGATCTGTTTCAGCGCCATCATTCGTTACAAAGCACTCACCATGTTCATATGGATTCAAAGTTCCCGGATCTACGTTAATGTAGGGGTCCAGTTTTTGAATAGTTACTCGATAGCCGCGACCTTGTAATAATTTAGCAAGCGATGCAGAAATGATCCCTTTTCCAAGAGAAGAAGTAACACCACCTGTTACGAAAATGTATTTTGTTGAAGCCACCGTGTTGATATTTAATGAGTAGTGAAAAATGCGTATGAAATATTAGAATAATTTCATCGACACGGGGTTCAAAATTACGATTTTAATCGACTTTCATTGCTTATAATTCAAAAAAGTAGAATTTATTTTGGAAGCATTACAATACTTACTCCCGGACCATTCAAATAGGTAGGGAAAATTCTCAAGGATGCTGTTTTTTTTCCCTCTTTTAATTTCTTGTCGTAACGAAAAACTTGATCGGCACATAAATAACCTAAGGCCGCTCCGGGCAAAATATCGCTAGCCCAATGTTCATGTTCTACCAATCTTGAAATTCCAACAATACCTGCAAGTGAATAGAGAATAATGGGGACGGCTTTATGATTTCCATATTGTTTTGCGAAAGCCGTAGCGATCGCAAAGGCTATAGCAGTATGCCCTGAAGGAAAAGCGTCAAAGGCGGCAATTGATCTTCCGTTTTTGTATTTAGGATTGAATTGCCCTAAAGGACCAAACCAATGATCTTGATTAAATTCCAAGTCGTTATATGTTGCTCCCGGCCGCATTCTCCCTGTCATTATTTTGCCGACTCGCGTCCATATTCCTGCGGTTATTGCCGATTGTGCTGCAAGTATGCTTGTATGAAATGGCTTGTAATTGTGTGTAATTGCAGAGAAAGTAAAAACGCCGGCGAGTATTCCATAAGCATAGAATTCACCTAGCTGAGTGTATTCCGGAGAAAAATTTCTGATGAATTTATTTTTTTCTTTGAGCGGTTTAAATATTGCATCTATTTCTTCATCAAAGTGAATTAAAACACCCGTTACTCCTATGACTCCTACAGTAAGTAGTATTTGTTTGCCGTTCATGTGAAATGGAGCCTTCGCTTGTTCTCCCATGCTGTGAAAGAAAAAAGGAATCACGCCACTTTTAGCTTTCAATGAAAAGATTGAATCAGAAGTCACTTCGCTTTTGAATTGTTCTTTCTTGGAAAATAAATGCAAGCTGTCTTGTCCGAAGCAACTTGCATTAGAAAGAAAAAACAAAACAACAAGTAGGCGCACGCTAAGAGGTGATTTAGAATTAGCTTTTGGAATTCAGAATAATTTTTCACGAGTATAGCGAAAAAAATCACTCTAAATTATTTTTAAAATGTTAATGTTAAACCAACGCTAGGTATTACAGGAAGTTGGTAGACTTTCGTTCCACTTAAGCGATCAACGTAAAAAATATTTTTCCGATCATACACATTGGTAGCGCCTATGGTAATTTCGAGTACGCTGTACTTAGTAAATGTTATTACTTTTTGAATTGAAAGATCAAGTCTGTGGAAGTAACTCAAGCGACCTTTATTTAATTCTCCATAGTAAGTTCCAATCTGTCCATTGTTAGTATTTAC
This sequence comes from Bacteroidota bacterium, assembly GCA_031367345.1. Lineage (GTDB taxonomy): Bacteria > Bacteroidota > Bacteroidia > AKYH767-A > 2013-40CM-41-45 > JADKIH01. The sequence goes on from JANLPR010000197.1 coordinate 5,559, forward strand.
ATTGGTTCCAATGCCATTGTTAAGTTGAGGTAACTCATAGTATCCTTGCGATTGCGTAAAGGGAAACGGTGAGCCAAAAGCAAATCGTCCATTGAACTGCCAACTATCTTTTTTGCCAAACTTATAACTCAAAACTAAATTTGCATTATGTCGTCGGTCGAACGAAGGTTCATACAAGGCTGTACCATTATCTCTATTTACATAAGCTAAACCGTAAACGAGCCATACGTATAATTTTTTGTACTCATATTTCAGAGTAAAATCAATTCCTTTCGCAATTCCTGTTTCAATAATAAATTCTTTCTTTAAACTATCGGGTTTGTTATTGTGAGCCGCATCGTCATCGTATATTTTGTCTCGGTTAAGATTTTCAAGCTGAGAAAAGTTTTTATAGTAGCCTTCCACATTTAATGTTAAGTGATGTGGTAAGTCTACTTCAAATCCGGCAATCAGATGTTGTGCTTTTTGTAATCTCGAATTAATATCTTCTCCCTTGAATGTTTTAGGCAAATTGTCGGAACCTGATAAAAAACCATAAAATAAATTAACTACATCACGGTCAGAAGCAGCTGCAAGGAAATTTTGCGAATAGAACCCACCTGCTGCTTTGAAACGAATGTTGTCAGAAATATTATATTTTAATCCCATTCGTGGTTCGACAGAGAACTCACTCAGAGAAGAATAGTAATTAAAACGAATGCCCGGCTCGATCACTAGTTTTTGCCACACTTTTTTAAATTTAAAATAAGCGGCTAGCTCTGTAGTATTTTCGAGTTGTCCGTAAGTGGTGCCAATAGAATTACTGTATGCGAAGTTAGTAGCAAAGCCTAGAATTTCTATACCATACTTGAACTCATCTTTACCTAAAAAATAATTAAAGTTCAGAGCAGTATTAAAACCACTGATCGTGCTGAACCGACTTAGTCCGTCTGCTTCATTAAGCACTACTTTGTAATTGCTGTAAGCAAAATTTCCATCGATAAGAGTAGAGGAGCCGCCGGGTAAAACAACAAAGTTAGAACCAAATCCGGTCGATTTCCAATGCAGATCGGCTACGTGGAAATAGTCGACGTTATCTGTAAAATTAAATCCAAAAATATTTAGTTTGCTTCCGCTTGAACTATTAAATGAAATCTTACCATAGAGATCGGCAAACGTATACGGCAATCCTAATGAGTCTGCGTATGGGTAAAGTACTTTTGATGTTTTATCAAGGTAAGAAGTCTTTCCGGTAATTAAGTACGAAGAACTTCCTTCACCTCCTTCGGTTTCTTTTTTCAATGGACCCTCTAATAATATTTTTGAAGTAAAAGGATTTACACCAGCTTTTCCGGAGAATCTTCTTTTATTTCCATCGCGTGTAGTGATGTCCATGATCGAAGAAACCCGGTCTCCATACTCAGCATTGAATCCGCCTGTATAAATATCGGCACCACGAATAATGTCTGCATCAAAAACAGAGTAGAGACCAATAGAGTGGAAGGGGTTATAAATAACCATACCATCCAGCAATAATTTATTTTGAATTGGAGTACCTCCTCGAATGTAAAGCTGACCACCTTGATCACCTGAAAATACAACACCAGGAATCACTTGTAAGTATTGAGCAAGATCCGGATCGCCACCTACTGTTGGTATTTGTTTAATTTCTTTTGTTGTGATCTTATTCACAGAAACGCGAACATCTGTTTTCTTCGCTTCTGTTTCTGCAGATACAACAACTTCTTTCATTTCAATTGTCGATTTAGCGAGGAAGAACTTTTTTGTTAAAAGTTCGCCGGCTTTCAATTCTATTGGAAAACGTAGTGTATCAAAGCCGACGGAAGTGATCATTAAATTATATGTTCCCGGTTTAATTTTTGTTATTGTATAATAACCGTCAACATTACTCTGAGAACCGTAGGTAGTACCACTTAAAAACACACTTGTATAAATTGCAGGTTCTCCACTTTCTTTTTCATACACAAAGCCACGAATTTCAGCAGTCTGGGCAAGAGAGTTAAATGTTGATAAAAAGAGTAAGCCGAATAGTAGTAGTGCTGTATGTTTCATAGTTGATAAATGCGCAGCGAAGATAGATAAATTACGTTATGTAAAAAGTGCAGTAATGGTTGAAATTTAAATTTTTCAGGAGCTATTTAAGTTTTCATTTCATTACTTACCCAATTCTAAAATGAGTTTGTATTCTTCTTCTGTCACCGGTGATACTGAGAGCCTTCCAATTTTTACTAGCATCATGTTTTTTAATTGGGTCTCAGCTTTAATTTGCTTAAGGGACACGAAATTCTTTAATGCTTTGCCGGCTTTCAATTCTACACTCGACCATGTATCATCTTCGGCTGTTGGGTCTGGATAAAATTCTTTCGTAACAATAGCGGTTCCAACAACACCGGATCCAATTACAGAATGATAAAACAAAACGTGATCACCTTTTTTCATGGCACGGAGATGAATTCTCGCGGCATAATTTCGTACACCATCCCAACTGGTAACTTTATCTTTCAGAAATTCCGCCCAATCATAAGTTTCGGGATCAGATTTCACTAGCCAATAATTCATAAGGGTAAATAGTGTTTAATGCAAAATTTTATAGACTAATTCTTTTAATAGTTGGCCATCGTTCGATGATGCATTGTTGATTCCTTTCGACTTAGCATCGTAATCGCGAATAAATGAAATATTGCGAATGCAATCGTTAAGTGTGTAAGCTCTCGAAGCAGCTTCATAGTCTTTCACAAAATAGGGATTCACACCAAGTGCCTCTGCTGCTTTTTCACCGACACGATGATCCAATTTATGAAGCTGGATCACCTTTAAAAAGTAACTGTATAGTTGCGTATTGGTAAGTACCATCGGATTATTTTTAGGGTTAGCAATAAAATAATTGACGATCTGATTGGCTTTGTAAACATTTCTTTTAGTTAATGCACTCTGTAATTCAAAAACATTGAACTCTTTACTGATTCCAATATTTTCTTCCACCATAGAAGCTGTAATCTCCACTCCAGGTTTTATACTCAAAATCAATTTACCCAATTCATTATTGATCTTACTTAAGTCATTGCCCAAGTATTCCGACATCAAAATGACAGCTTTTTGGTTGATCAAATAACCAAGGGATAAAACGCGAGCTTTAATCCATTCCGGAATTTGATTGTCGTACAATTTTTTTGAATCAAACAACAATGCACTTTTCTCAATTGTCTTTGTTAGTTTTTTTCGTTTGTCGAGCGACTTATATTTATAGCAAAAAACGAGAATTGTAGATGGGGTAGGTTTAAGTAAATATTCTACCAGCGGATCTTTGAAGTCTTTATCTTTTGTACCTGCTTCTTTCTCTTTCTCAGAAAAACTTTTAATGTTTTGTGCTTCCTTAACGATAACAACCTGATGAGTCGACATCATCGGATATCTTTTAGCATAAGACACGAGTGTAGGAGCATCTACATCTTTTCCATAGAGGATAGACTGATTGAACTCTTTCTCACTTTCCGACAAAACATTATTCTCAATAAAATCTGCGATCTGGTCAATATAAAAAGTTTCTTCACCCTGTAAAAAATAAATCGGGCGATAAATCTTTTTCTTTAATTCATTGATGATCTGGTCGAATGTCATATCCTAAATTTAGTTTTTAGAAACGAAGATGTTTAACTGTAAGACCGTTGTTCTTTAATTCATTTAGAGAATCAATACCAATTGTAATGTGATTATTAACATAACTTTCGGTTACTTTTTTATCGCTTTCAGCAGTCTTTACTCCTGTCGAGATCATTGGTTGATCTGAAACGAGTAGTAAGGCACCGGTAGGAATTTTATTTGCAAACCCTGCAACAAAGATTGTTGCTGTTTCCATGTCGATAGCCATTGAACGCGTGCTTTCTAAATATTTTTTAAATTCTTTATCATGTTCCCAAACACGTCGGTTAGTGGTAAATACCGTTCCCGTCCAATAGTCCATATCATGATTTCTGATAGTCGTAGACACAGCTTTCTGCAAGTTAAAGGCAGGAAGAGCCGGGACTTCAGGTGGGAAATAATCGTTGGAAGTACCTTCACCGCGGATCGCAGCAATGGGAAGAATTAAATCTCCAACCGCATTTTTCTTTTTTAATCCGCCACATTTTCCTAAGAAAAGAACTGCTTTTGGTTTGATTGCAGAAAGGAGATCCATAATCAAAGCAGCATTCGGGCTACCAATTCCGAAGTTGATAATGGTAATGCCGTTGTGAGTTGCATTGGGCATCGGTTTGTCGAGACCATTAACTGGTACATTGTTCCATTCTGCAAACATTTTTACATAGAGATGAAAGTTTGTTAGCAAGATATAATCTCCAAAATCAGCTAATGCGGTTCCGGTGTAACGCGGAAGCCAGTTGTCAACAATTTCTTTTTTATTGTTCATAGATGTACATTCGTAAAAAAATAATTTGTGCAGTTGCCTCGCTTAAATTTTCCTGATTATGATTTCAAATTGCAGCGAACAACCGATGAGCTGCAAAGGTTGCAAATTTTTGATATAATCCGTAAAAAATATGTTCGATTAACACCGGAAGAATGGGTTAGACAACATTTAATTCAATTTCTTGTGAATGAACGAAAGTTTCCTCAGTCGTTGTTAAGTGTTGAAAAAAAGTTGTTAATAAATGGACTTGAAAAAAGAACAGATTTGGTTGTTTACTCTAACTCCTTGCAGCCGCTTATGTTAGCAGAGTGCAAAGCTCCGGAAGTCACTATTAACCAAGCGGTATTTGATCAGGCTGCCCGTTACAATCTGACGTTGAATGTCAGTTATTTTTTATTGAGTAACGGTCTGGAAACCTTTACATGTAGGATCGATCATTTGAACAAACGCTACGATTTTTTGCAAGAAGTGCCTTATTATGAGGAGTTGAAGAGTTTAACGTAACAATGTCATCTCTGTATCCAAGACCATAGCTTTTACTTCCAATGAAGCTAATGCAACTGTTTATTAAAAACATTGCAATCGTCTGACTGTCTTCGCCTTTTATGTATTTGGTATTGCAAAAAATGGCAGTACATTGTGCGACAATTCTGAAAATCAAACCCATGAAAAAAAATCAAGCAACTCTTTTGTTGCTGTTACTAACCGTATTTTCTCTTAAAGGAATAGCCAAAGATATTCAGCTTAATTCCAAAACGGAAAATGTAAAACCTACGCAAACACCAATTTTTTTGAAAAATGAATTGGTTGTTAAAGTAAAGCCAATCTATCGTGGGCAGTGTTCAGCACATGAAATTGGAATTGCTTCAATTCAAGCAGTACTGAATAAGTATAATGTATCAAGTGTAGAAAAGTTTTTTCCATTTTCAGTATTGCCGACATCCGTTTCAAATAAAGAAGGGCGTTCATTAGTTGATTTAACGTTAATCTATAAAATAAAATTTTCATCAGTAAATGATGAGATGGCAGTTGCGAGTGCATTGAATAGGACGGGTGTTTTAGCTTATGCAGAACCTGTTTATATTCAGAAAATGGATTATACTCCTAATGATCCTCAGTTAGGAAGTCAATATCAATTTGCAAAGATCAGTGCGTTCGCTGCATGGGATGTTTGGAAGGGCGATACAAATACAGTAATCGGAATCGTGGATAGTGGAACAGACTGGGATCATCCCGATTGTGCAGCTAATATTAAATTGAATTATAACGACCCGATCGATGGTATCGATAATGATAATGACGGATACATCGACAATTTTCGTGGTTGGGATATGAGTGAGAATGATAACAGTCCAATGAATGTAAACAGTGATCATGGTTCGCATGTAACAGGATGTGCAGCGGCTGTGACTGACAATGGAGTTGGAGTTTCTGGTCCGGCTTTTAATTGCAAAGTTTTACCGGTAAAAGCATCGTTAGATGCCAGTACAACTTCAATTGATAATGGGTACGATGGAATTGTTTATGCAGCAGATCATGGAGCAAATGTGATTAATTGTTCATGGGGAAGAACAGGTGGGCCAAGTCAGTTTGAACAAGATGTCATTAATTATGCAGCAATCAATCACGACGTAACTGTTGTTTCTGCAGCAGGTAATGACGCTATAGAAGAAGAACATTATCCTTCATCGTATGACAATTGTGTTTCGGTTGCATCAACAAGCACAAATGATGGACGTTCTAGTTTTTCAAGTTACGGATTTAGCATCGATGTATGTGCACCGGGAACTAATATACTTTCAACGGTGTTTAACGATAGCTATACCACTATGAGTGGAACATCAATGGCATCACCAATTGCAGCCGGATGCGCAGCAATGATAAAGAGTCGTTTTCCTACTATGACAGCCGGTCAAGTAGCAGAGCAGTTGAGAACAACGGCCGATAATATTTATGGAACAGCGGGTAATATTTCGTTCACCGGAAAATTAGGAAAAGGAAGAGTGAATCTTTTCCGTGCAGTTTCAGATTCAACATCGCCGGGAGTAATAGTGAAGAAATGGAATGTAACCGATGGCAACGATCACGTTTTTGTAATTGGCGATACCTTGAATGTGGTAAATCTTCTACAGAATTTCCTTCGACCAACAACTAATCTTGTTTGCTCATTAACGACAACATCCGGAAACTACTTACAGATATTGAACAGTACATGGACCGTTGGAGCGATGAATACTTTTGATAGTGTATTGAATGCTTCGAGTCCATTTAGAGTTGTTATAAAAGCAGGAACTCCACAAAATACAGTTGTTAATTTACGTCTTACACTTACAGATGGAACATGGACAGATATGTTTTCATATAAGTTGACGATCAATGAAGATTATTTGAATATCGATATAAATGATGTAGCAACATCTATTACAAGTAAAGGCCAAACAGGGTACAATCAAAGCGGACAAACTCCGGGAATTGGGTTTACATATCAAGGAGGGTCAACTTTATTGTATGAAATGAGTTTGATGGTTGGAGCAGGAAGTCAAACATCAGATAATTTTAGAGGAGCTACAGCAGGAGCAACAGATGCAGATTTTGCATCGGCTAGTACTGTTACACGTGTAATACCGAATGTAATTTCTGATTTTGATGCAACAGGAATATTCGTCGATAATGGCACAACATCTACCAATCCTGTGAATGTATTAGTAACACATCATGCTTATGCGTGGACTCCTGCACCTGATAATAAATACATCATGGTTCAATATAGCATCAAGAATATTGGCATTACAACATTGACTAATTTTGCAGCAGGACTTGTTGCAGATTGGGATGTTGATTCATTTGCAAACAATAAAGCTAGTACTGACTTAGCAAGAAGAATGGGATATGTATGGTGTACTAATACAAGCGGACATTGGGTTGGAATAAAATTGCTTTCGCATACAGGGAGTTTCAATCACTATGCAATTGATAATTATGCAGCGAATGGAGGTTTGGATCTGTCTGATGGATTTACGGATGCAGAAAAATATACATCGATGACAACAATGCGATTGGATGCGGGTATAGCTCAAGCTGCCGGAGGAAACGATGTGATTAGTTCAGTATCAGCCAATGGATTTACTTTAGCACCGAATGATTCTGTAGAGGTAACTTTTGCATTAATTGCAGGAGAGGACTTAGGAATGATTCAGGCTGCCGCTGATGCTGCACAAGTAAAATACGATGACGTTGTTAGTGGAATTCAACCAATAGCTTCTGGGAATGAAACTAAGCTAAAAGGAATTTATCCTAATCCGACAAATAAGCAAAGCAGAATAGAATTTGAGTTGGCGAAGACAGGTAAAACATCTGTATCAATTTATAATGCAATTGGAGTAAAGGTTAAGGAAATACTGAATGAAAATTTGTCAACCGGGACTTATTCGTTGATTGTTGATACATCAGAACTTCCAGCCGGAAATTATATTTGTAGAATGGTGACAAATGAAAAAATTGCTTCATTGCCATTAAATGTGGTTCATTAAAACGTATTAAATTGATTATAAAAAAAGAGGTTCATACAACATGAACCTCTTTTTTTTGTTCGTTTTTCGACGAAAGAGAGGGGGGTGATTTTAAAATGAGTTGGCTAGAGTACTGTTTAACAGAATACTGAGAGATTTTTTTTGTGCCGGCAATAAAATTGCCTTTAAAGTTGCATGTTGATGAAATTGGAAATGCAGCCTACAGATCTATTTGATAATTGTCTTTTTACTCCTACATTTGCTATCCATTATTAAAAAATCAATTATGAATTTTAGAGAAATTATTTCTGTTCCGGGAATGAGCGGATTATACAAAGTAGTAGCAAACAACAAAACCGGTTTCATCGTTGAATCGTTGGTTGATTCAAAGCGTACAGTAATCAGCAGCAGTCAGCGAATCATGACATTGGTAGATATTGCTGTTTACACTGCCGGAGGTGAAATTCCATTGAAAGATATTTTCAAAAAAATACAGACTGCGGAAGGAAATAAATTGAAAGTCGATGTAAAAGGCGATGGACAAAAAATGAGAGATTACTTTAAGAAATTGGTTCCTGATTTTGAAGAAGATCGCGTCTATACCTCTGACATAAAAAAAATGCTTACGTGGTTTGATATGTTAGCGCCTCAGATTGATTTTTCAAAAGAGGAGACGGAAGAAGAGAAAGCAGTGGTTACAGAGAAAGACGAGAAGCATGTTTCAAAAACGCATCATGAAGCTCACGGGCCAAGAACAGAAGGAGCGAAAAAAGCAACAGCACGTACTAGAAAAAAAGTTTAGTGAATGGATAATTCAACAGTCAATTTGACAACAGAAAAAGTTGTTCGACATTTTTTACCGGAGAGTATCAATTTAAATGATTGGAATCTGATCGAACCATTTTTTAAATCATTAGTAGATCGCCAAAATAATTCTATCGACGATTTAATAAAATGGCTGAGTGATTTGAGCGAATTAGAAACTATTCTTGAAGAACATTCCGGTTGGTTATACATTCGAATGACTTGTGATACACAAGATAAAGCCCTTACTGAAGCCTATACTTATTTCGTTGAAGAGATCAGTCCTAAAATTGCTCCTTATCACGATCAAATTAATAAAAAATTAGTTGCTGAAAAGTTTGTAAGTTCATTGGACAAGCGTTTTGAGAATTACATAAAGGGTGTTCAGAATTCTATTAAACTATTTCGCGAAAAAAATATTTCCATTCAGGCACAATTGTCAGTTAAAGAACAACAGTTCGGTGAAATTTCCGGAGCAATGAGTGTGGATGTGAATGGAAAAACACTTACACTACAACAAGCTGCTAATTTTTTGAAAGACCCGAATCGTGAATTGCGAAATCAGGTTTATCATCAGGTAGTAGATCGTAGAGCAGTAGATAGAGATCGATTAGATAGTTTGTTTAATGAGTTGATAAATTTGAGAACGCAAATTGCAAAAAATGCTGACTTTGAAAATTACCGCGATTACAAATTCGTTGAGCTCGATCGTTTCGATTATTCAGTGAATGATTGTATAGCATTTCATTCGTCGGTGAAAAACAGTATTGTACCTGTTCTCAACGATTTTATGGCTGAACGCAAAGCTCAGTTGAAAGTAACTTCCTTAAAGCCTTACGATCTTGAAGTAGATCCTCAAGGGAAAAATGATTTGAAGCCTTTCGAAAAAGGAACAGAGTTGCTAGATAAATCGATTGCATGTTTTTCTGAGATCGATGGATATTTTGGTCGTGTACTTACAACATTGAAATCGAAAGGATATACGGATCTCGATTCGAGAATTGGAAAAGCGCCTGGCGGTTATAATTATCCATTGTACGAAAGTGGTGTTCCATTTATTTTTATGAATGCAAGTGGATCGCTTCGTGATGTTGTTACGATGGTTCATGAAGGTGGCCATGCAATACATTCGATGCTAACAGCCGATCTTGATTTTATCGGGTTTAAATCGTTGCCTAGTGAAGTAGCTGAACTGGCATCAATGAGTATGGAGTTGATCTCAATGGAACATTGGCAACATTTCTTTTCAAATGCCGATGATTTGAAGAGGGCGAAGAGAGAACAGTTAGAAAATGTAATTGAGGCTTTGCCTTGGATTGCCTGTATAGATGCATTTCAACATTGGTTATATACAAATGCCGAACATACAGTTGAACAAAGAACTTCTCAATGGAAGAAACTCATTCTTGACTATTCATCTTCTTTAGTTGATTGGTCGGAAGATCAAAAAGCGTTAGAAGCAATGTGGCAAAAACAATTGCATTTGTTTGAAGTTCCCTTTTACTACATCGAATATGGAATGGCACAGTTAGGTGCAATTGCGGTGTGGAGAAATTATAAGAACAATCCATCGAAAGCAATAGAGCAATATAAAAATGCATTGAGTTTGGGCTACACCATGAGTATTCCTGAGATATACCAAGCAGCCGGAATTCGATTCGACTTCTCTGAAAATTATATCAAAGAGCTGATCGATTTTGTAAAACAAGAATTGAAAAAACTGTAAGGTACGTACAGTTTTTTTTTGCTTTCTAAGGTAGGAATAGCCATTTCTTACATCTTCAAACTTTCATATTTTATTAAATAACGGCTTACTTGCGTTGAAATGGCTTGGATTGCAAACTTTCAGTTTGTCGTAATACAACAATAACAGTTGTAAGTCACTCGACCTTTTTCGTAAGAATGTTAATTTATAAAGTGATTCATTTGTAATAATAACAAGTTAATTCCTTTGAAACACTCTGCATTTTATATAACATCTTGAACCTTATTCCATATAAGGATTCGCATAATTGTGCTTAATCCATCGTGATCGAAAATTCACAAAATAAATCAACTAATGAAAATGGTAGAAAAATCCTCTACCGTCTCTTGCTTATGGCAGTGGCGGTGGTGTATGTTCTTGTTTTCATTTTGGATTATTTGTTGAATCTAAATTTTACTTTTTTTCTTCTTGTTAGTCTCTTTGCATTCGTAATAATTACGCTGGTTTACATGTGGACGAAAGTGGCAAATGTAAATGAGCCAGGGGCAATTACAGAAACCAATCAAACACCTTTATTTGAACATCCTGAAGAAATTGTTCAACCTGTTGATGGAAATTTATTCGACGATCCGGTTTTGATGATTAGTCCTATTACCGGACTAATAATTGATTGCAGCGAAAGTGCAGCTTCGTTATTTGAAGCAACAACAAATGAATTAATTGGTTCCGACCTAACAATTTTTTTCGATTCGGAATGGAAAGCGGAAGATCGAAATAAAATTAAAAAAGGTTTGGATGAAGAAGGTCAAGTAAAAATGATCGGAATTTTTAAAACTTTTCTTAAGAACACTTTTAGAGCAGAGTTTGAAGCAGTGAAAAAACTTGCAGGCGATCGCAAAATTATTTCTTTGCGTTTTAGAAAGCTAGAAGATAATTTAAATAGAGCTGAAGTTAATGTTGTTGCAAGCGTTCACGAAGAAAAGGAAAATTGGTATGATGAGGCTGCTTTGCCGGTAGCCTTTATAGGAATAGATTATCGTTTCAAAAAAGTAAATAAAGCATTTGCAGAATTGCTTGGTTACTCAACCATGGAATTGTTGTCATTATCGATTTTGGATATTCTTCTTCCGGAAGACAAGGCGAATGAAAAATTGATATTGTCAACACTTTTTAGAGGGGAACTGACTACTTCAAAAAATGAAAAGCGATTTGTTAAGCGAAACAGTGAAATGATTTGGGTGAATGCAGCGTCAAGTGTTTCACGTGATAAAAATGGCACACCTAAATTTGTTATTTCATTAGTTGAAAACATCACTCACAAAAAGAGACTAGAAATTCTTGCTAAAAACAATACAAGCCGTTTAAATGCATTAATACAGAATTCTGAATATTCAATATTATCTGTCGATAAAAGAAACACAATTCTACTGATCAATTCAAAACTGAGTGATATCCTTTTTGGTTTTACAGGTATTGTTGTTGAGATAGGATATAACTTACTAGATATACTTCCGGAAAATTTCCACGTAGAATATTTGAAAACTCATCAGAAAGCAATGATGGGAAACGAAATTAACTTAGAGAAAAATATTTCAATTAATGGCAAGAAAGTTTTTTTAGAAATAATTTTTACACCTATTAAAGGTGAAAATGGTTTGGTTCAGAGCATAACAATATTTTCAAGAGATATTACTAAACAAATTCTGTCTGAGAATAAATTGAAAGAGGAAAAAGATGCAGCCATTGCTGCTACAGAAGCTAAATCTGGTTTCTTAGCGACTATGAGTCATGAAATCAGAACTCCTTTGAATGGTGTAATTGGTATGGGACGTTTATTAAACAATACAGAACTGAATAGTAAACAGAAGGAATTTGTTGACAGTATCATGCTCAGCGGTGAAGCGCTATTGTCGGTGATCAACGACATCTTAGATTTTTCAAAGATTGAGTCGGCAAAAATGGAGTTAGAGAAAAAGCCATTTGCTTTGAAGCGATGCATCGAAGAAACATTTGATTTGCTCGCATCTAAAGCAACCGAAAAAAATCTTTCGCTTCAATATACGATTGCTCGCGATGTGCCTTCTTTTATTAGCGGCGACATTACACGATTAAGACAGATCTTAATGAATCTTGTCTCTAACGCACTTAAATTTACTGCGAAAGGTAAAGTAGTTATTAGAGTTACTAAATTGAGTTCAGTTTCGAATAATATTAATTTGCAATTTGAAGTAAAAGATACCGGAGTTGGAATTCCTAAGAATAAAATCAGCAAGCTATTTACAGCCTTTACACAAGCAGACGTTTCAACAGCTAAGAACTTTGGTGGGTCAGGATTAGGATTGGCAATTTGTAAAAATCTTGTCGAATTGATGGGAGGTCATATTTATGTTGAAAGCATAGAAGGGCAAGGCTCTAATTTCATTTTCAATATTCATGTCGATGAAGTATCGGCAACGGAAAAGCCACGTGTACAAATTACAGGAAGTACTAAGTTGGCCAATTCAATGGTAATGATTTTGAGTGATGATAAAACAGAAGCTGATCTCTATGCAAATTATTTCAAACGTTGGGGAATGATTCCTGTTGTTGCTGTTTCAATAGAAGAAGGATTAATTGAATTAAGAAAGGTAGATGAATATAATTTAGTTCTGATAGATTCGCAATTAATCACTGCTAAAGTAACAGCAGTTGCTCAATCAGTTCGATCAATTAAATCAAAGAATACTTTACCGATTGTATTATTCAATGCCGACAAAACAGATGAAGTACTTTTCGATTATACAAATGAAGTTGTTTCAGCAATCATTCCGAAAAATGTAGATCGTTCGAAAGTGCTTGATATTTTGATTGGAGTATTTAGTGTCGAAGATCATCAGCGTGCACAACATGAGAGATCGTTAGGTGTTATGTCGGTGAAATTAGGAGAAGAGATTCCACTAGACATTTTGATTGCTGAAGATAATCTGATTAATCAAAAGTTGGCACAGAATATTTTTGAAGGACTGGGTTATAAGCCAACGATGGCTTCCAATGGTATTCAAGTGATAGATCAACTTCGTAAAAAGCCATTCGATCTTATATTTATGGATGTTCAAATGCCGGAAATGGATGGAATGGAAGCAACACGATATATTGTTAACGAGTTAAAACCTCCTATCAAACCTGTTATTATTGCAATGACTGCATTCGCTTTAGAAGGCGATAAAGAAAAGTGTATAGAAGCCGGAATGGATGATTATATTAGCAAACCATTTATGATCGAGGAAATAGTTGAACGAATAAAAAAATGGGGAGGAAGCTTCCGTCAATCACAACAAGACATGAATACAAAATCAGAAACCAGTACATCTTACTCATCGGACGTTATTAATGAGTCTGTATTGATGAAATTAAAAGAAATGACATCCGGTGCTGATCCTAATTTTTTCAGTCAGGTGATTCAGATGTTTATAGATCAGAGTACAGAAATAGTAGAACAACTTTCGTTACTGCTACCAATTATGGATCTTCCTCAGATGGCATCTTTAGCGCATAAGCTAAAAGGTTCAGCCTTGAATTTAGGAGCCAATAAAATGGCGGAAACATGCAGGCTAATTGAGATCAGAGGGAAAGAATTGAGTTCATCGGGAATCAGTGATTTGGTAAATCGATTAAAGCCAGAGTTAGAAGAAACGATTCTTGATATTAAAAAGTACCTGTAGTTTTTAAGCTAACTTTTTAAAAGCGTTTTGAAAATCATTAAGGTCTTTATTGTTTTTTCATCTATGATATAAAAGTGCTTTGAGCAATTAGAAAAAAAAGAAACAGCGGCTCTCCCTGCCGCTGTTCAACTCGAATAAACACCTCCATGTTGTTTAACCAAAAACTAACCATGAGATGCCTGCAATATATAGTGAGGCTGAGGGTAATTCAATTCAATTAGGCGACAATTCTTACAGACTTGGTAAAAGGGCAGGTTTGCTGTGTGAGTAACTCGTTAATAAACTCATTTCACCCGGATGCGAACTCTACTTTATAGTAGCTATTTTCGTTTTTCAATGGAAATTCAATCAAATTATTCACTTCAAGCATTAAATTCGTTTGGGCTTTCGGTTAAAGCTGAATATTACTGTGAAGTAACTTCAATAAACGAATTCAAAGCATTAATGGAAGAACCACGTTATTCTTCCTTGCCTAAATTGGTTTTAGGAGGAGGGAGCAATGTTTTATTCATCGATGATTTTCATGGTTTGGTTATTCACAACAAAATTGCCGGAATATGTATTGTGGAAGAAACTGAAACAGAGGTGCTGATTACTGCCGGCGGTGGAGTAAACTGGAATCAGTTTGTGATGCATTGTGTTGACAAAGGTTATGGCGGTATTGAAAATTTATCGTTGATTCCCGGAAATGTTGGTGCTGCGCCAATACAAAATATAGGAGCATACGGAGTGGAAGTGAAAGATACCTTTCATCAATTGACAGCGATCGATCTTCAAGATGGGAGCATTCATAAATTCAACAATGCAGAATGTGAATTTGGTTATCGCGATAGTATTTTTAAAAGAGGAAGTAAAAATAAATTTATCATTGTAGATGTTACTTTTCGTTTAAGCAAACAGGCAAAACTTTCTATCTCTTACGGAGCTATTAAAGAGGAGTTAAATGCAAGAGGAATAGAACATCCGACTATCAAAAATGTAAGTGATGCAGTAATTGCTATTCGTCAAAGTAAATTACCTGATCCGGCAGTAATCGGAAACGCGGGAAGTTTTTTTAAAAATCCTGAGATAGCGAGTAATCTTTTTGATGAACTGAAAAAAAATTATCCTGAAATAGTTGGATATAAAACTGAGAACGGTAAAATAAAAGTAGCCGCCGGATGGTTGATAGAAAAGTGTGGTTGGAAAGGAAAGAGAGTAGGTGAAGTAGGAATGCATGCTAAGCAAGCGTTGGTG
>JANLPR010000052.1:0-10669 GCA_031367345.1 Bacteroidota bacterium
ATTATAAACTTAAAATCCTGTGGATTGATACTATCGACAAAAAGATCGATCATGCGAACTTCGTTATTCTGATCAATAATCTGATCCAACGATTCTGGAAAAAGAATACTCTGAGTTCTGTTTTTTCCTTCTATAAATTGCATGAAGTAAATATAACTCGCATACACTTTTGTTATTCAATTAGAATGAAAAGTAGTAAACAATTTGTTGCGAGTTTTTAGACAGTTTGACGGTTTGCAGCTACAAGAAGTTGGCGATTTCGAAGCACAAAACTGTCTGCCAGCACTGAACTTGATACGAAGCACAAAACTTTATTTAACCACTGAACCGCCAATTTTTTTTAGGTGCTGTTAGCGGTTCGTTGTTCTTTTCTTCACTACAAATTTAGTGATTTCGTCTGTCAAATATACATGATTCCACCACCAATAATGAATGTGTTTTAGAAGCATATTTCTCCGAAGTTTGTAAGTTCTGTAATGTTTCATTATTCCTAAATAAGAATTCATACTACTCAAAAAACTATTTAGTTCTGACTTGGTTGGTTTGGCAATTTCTACTACTTTGTTGTGGTTTTGTATGGCGGTATAAAAATTTCCTTTGGTGCGGTTGGCTATATAAATGCGATTGGGTTTTATAACCGTTCCTAAAAACTTAACACCTTTGGTGTAGTGCTGCAAGTATATTTTTTTGGGATGCAAGGTGAGTTGTAAGTTGGAAAGTAAAAAGTTGGAAAGTATTTGAATGAGTGATTTTAAAAATTCTTTATCAGGATGTACAATTATAAAATCATCAACATATCTGCCATAATAACGAATACCAATTTCTTTTTTCATGTAATGATCGAAAGCACTCATATAGAAATTGGCAAAAATTTGACTCGTTAAATTACCAATGGGCAAACCACTATTTTGAGGACTATGAAAAAGACTCTTGTTCTTTGGTAACCCTTCCCAATTTTTAGCAGCGCCTTTTATAATACAATTCACGGTTGGACTATTAAAAATGATTTTATGACAGATTGCCAATACCAGCTCCTTATCCTGCTGCTTGTATTGTGCTTCAATGAATTTTTGAAGGCGACTAAAAAGAATTTCTTTGTTGATATGCATGAAAAAACCCTCGATATCTAATTTCAACACATAGCAATCCTTTGTATAATTTTGAGAACACTGGCGAATGAATTTGTTGGCTCTACTAATTCCATAATGTGTGCCTTTGCCAACCCGACAGGCATAACTATCCTGAATGAACTCTTTTTCGAAAAGTGGATTTAGTTTGTTGATGATGAGATGATGCACCACTCGATCTCTAAAATCGGCTGCAAAAATTTCGCGTTGCACAGGCTTGTGTACAATAAAAGCAATAGACTTGCCCGGCTGATAGCTTCCATCATTCAGCTCGTGCCATAATTGAATGAGATTGCTTTCATAATCCAATTCAAAAGCGAGCGCATTAATAGTATTGCGCTTGTTACTACGGCAAGAAAAGTAGGCTTCAAAAACTTCTTCTAATGTAAAACCCTCTTTTAAAACTGTGGTTTCTGATTTTGAAAATAGTGTTAATTGCATTGCCTTTTAAATAAAAGCGTCCGAAATAAAATTCGGACGCTTATTGTTTTGTTTAAAACCCCGAACTGCACGAACATAGTTTGTGTTGTTCTTATTGTTGTTGTTCTGGTTACCATTGTTGAAATTCTGGTTCCAAGCGTTGTTGTTATCGTTCTCCGTAGAACTCCAATAGTTGTTATTAGCAAAACCGCCAACCACATTTAATAAAGGTGTTTATCTAAATACAAGGCGTCTTGCATTTATTACTAACAAACTCACTCCTGAAAAGAAATTAGTCCTGCTCGTTTTAACTGCTTTTTCAAACAGTCCCTTTATCGCTTTTAAACTAAAACCTGCTCACTCACTGCCACCGTAACAGCAGTAATTCCGGCATTATACAGGCTGGCTTTTACTCCAGCCTGTAATTTGTTTGCCTACAGTATCCATTAACAAACTCAATTCTGCTTGTTTTTTAATGGGCAACACTTTCATATCTACACATAGGCGAATTTCTAATTTCAATAATTCAAAATCATCCATAAAGGTTTCTAAATGCTCCAATTTACTGGTTGATTTATTAGCTCTATAAATGCTTCTTACCAGTTGTAAGGCATCACGCTTCATATCTTGCCCCAAGGTGTATTTATACTCCTTTGAAAAATCTTTGGTACACTCAAATATTTTCAAAATAAGTTTATACGTATCTCTGTAAACTGGTAAGTCATAGTATAATGCCATTTGCTTGTGAAAATAAAATCGCCCGCTTCGCGGTAATATTTAAATTGTTAAATGGATAAATAGTTAAAAAGCCCGAACTGCACGAACATAGTATGGGTAGAACTTATAGTCGTAGAACTGGAAACCATTGGTGAAACCCTGGAACCAAGCGATGGCGTTAGCGTTCTCCGTAGAACTCCAATAGCTGTTACTAGCAAAACCGCCAACCACAGTTTTTTGTAAGTATAAAAGATTTAGTTCGTCTTTTGACGGCAAATACCAGTCGCCATAAATAGTTCCGCCAACTGTTACTGAATATTCATTACAAACAGTAGCGGCAAAAGCAGCACCGTCAACGGGGCCTTGGTTGGCTATTATAATTGCCGTGTTTTTTAGCCCTGCACCAATGCCATTAGCTCTTGCACGAGTATTTGTATAAGTACCACCATACCATCTTATTCCTGTACTTTGGTCAGCCGTGGCTGCAATTAGGCCGTGTTGCCCACCATCGTATACATAAAAAACAATTCCTCCGCCATAGCTTTCGCCAATGGTATGGACCGGGTAACCGCCAGTTGCTCCTGTTGCACCAACAGAACCAGTAGCTCCTGTTAAACCAATTGAACCTTGTGGGCCAGTTGCACCTGTAGCTCCAGTAGCTCCAGGTGTTCCATTTGCACTAAACAAGGCGTACGGCACACTCATTAATTCGTTTGTGCCAGATATGGTATAAACTGTGCCACCTGTTGGGTCAGTTTCTGTTTTTATAAAATAAGGTCCGTTTGCCCAGTTAATGCCTGCAAAAGTACCTGTAACAGGAGTTCCTGTCCCAATTTCTAAACTTGCTAAACCATTGGCGTTGGTGCTTGGTGTTTGCGTTTCTACATATACAGCCGTGCCAGTTGATGAACCTTGCAATATGCTTATTTTCATTCCAACAGGTGTAGAGGTTATTAACACACTACTACTATTGCGAATTACGGCTTGGTAACTCATTTTTTGTGGGGCTTGGGCAAATACACTTGCCGTTAATAATAGCCCTACTAGTATTGAATATATCTTTTTCATAGTTTTTTAGTTTTTCATGATTTTAAATGTTTTTACTTCTTTGTTATTGTTGGTTACTTTTAAAAAATAGGTGGCAGTAGGTAAGTTTTCCATTGTAATGGTTTCGCTACTGCTTATTATTTTTCGGCTTTCAATTAATTTTCCACTAATGTCGTAAAGTTGAAAATTCAAAGTTGAAAGTTCAGCCTTACCTACATTAAGAGTTAAATAATTAGTTGTTGGGTTGGGGTATGCTGTTAATTCTAAATTAATAGAATGATTATCGATACCCAGCACAATAGAAATTTCGTAAGGTTGCTGCACACCTTGTGCTACCGAACCTGTGGTTCCTGTGTTAGTGGTATAAACAATTTGTCCTACCGAATAAGCAGCGGTTCCTCCGCTACCCGAAGCATTACCGCCTGTGGCGGTGGTTGCTTGTTGTGCTTGTGCTGTTAGCCCGAGGCCTAACAACAAAACACTCAATTTTACTTTTTTGTGTTTCATTTTTTTTGTTTTGATTGTTACTATTTATTTATTTTTCATTTTTGTTTCGTTCGGTTTTTCTCTGCGGTTCGGTTTTTCACAATGACCGCTAACGGTTTGGCGTTTGGCTGCAAGCACCGATGAAATTGACCAACCGAACGGCGGAATGTTAAGCAAGAAAAATAAATTTAAAATAAATATTAGTCATCCCAAACAAACATAAATTTCCTTTTCCGAAGAAATGAAATAAAATCAGATAGAAATTCTTTCGACAAATTTTGGTTTATTTGTTTGTGTTCTTGCTCGTTCATTCCTTGCACTATATAGGAAGGACTTTCTTTGCCATATTCTTTTAATTGAAATTCTTTCATCAAGTAAAGCGCTTTGTCTAGTGCGTCTGCAAGTGCGGAAGAGTCTTCTGCTATAAAAATCTTGTAATCATCGTCACCCCAGGAAGAAGGTTTGTAGTCCCCTATTGTCGGATTTGGTGAGTCAATTGTTTTTTCAAGAACACTTCCCGTCGGTTTCCATTCCATTTTACGACCAAGTTCCAGAACCTTTTCCCATGTCGAACCAGAGCAAGAAAATCTTCTATATTCCGGATCAGGTTCGCCGGTGGTTATTACCCGTTCTACGTACAATTCGCCATCGGAATCCAATCCCATTATTTCTAAAGTGTTTCGTTTGCCGTTGAACATCATAACTATAAATGCCATTGTGTTTTTTTATGTTTTTAAATTCCAATTTACCCGGTCCGGCAATTTCGATGCGAACGTCAAGCTATTTTGAGATTTATTAATGTCAAATGTGTTTCAATATGCTTGAATTTGTCTGTTGGATGTTGAAGCTTAAAGCGAAAATCATTTTGTATAAAACTTTCTCTTTTTCCAAAGTTGAAGTTGTTTGTCAAATGTTGCTCAACTTTTTTTAAGATACTTGTAAAGTCTGATTTGTAACAAAACATAATAATACCACAGTAGTTATTGTGCCAACTTAAATAGCCTTGTAATTGCTCAATTGCTTCTTTTAGTGTGTCAATTCCGTCCCAAACTTTTAATTCAAAAATATGTTCGTTTAAACCGTCTTTTGTCTTAACAAGTATGTCTGTTTTTCCTTTGCAATTTTTTGCCTCCGCATTTCCTCGTCCTTTAAAGGTCACGTTTATTGGTGTCAACATACGGTCACGAATATTTTCCTCTTTCAATCCCTGATATTCTTCAGGGATTCTTTGTATATCATTTGTCAGAACTTGAACAGATTTAATTAGCCTCTCAAATTGAAGTTGGTCTACACTTTTTTTATCCGATTTTGACGACTTTTTCGAACTTCCAAATTTCAGTTTTAGCCATTCTTCAAATTTGTCGTCACTCGCAAAACCAGCAACATTCTTGTTGGCACAAGCTTCTCGAAGTTTTAATATACCAGTCGGTCCATAACCAAGATAATAGTTAGAACCGCAGTCGTGAGCAATAAACCACTCGTCTGCTAACTTAACTGCAACGTGTATAATTGCAGGTTCTTCGTCAACATAAATGTAGGAAAGAAATATTTTATAAAAGTCTGCTGAACGTTCTGAAAATACATCCATCCCCTCCTTACAATTAAAAATTCCGGCCCTGTCAACCATTTCGTGAAATTCGTAATACAAAATGTTGTTATAGTCCCCGCCTTTTATTAGATCAGCAAGTTTATATGCGTTGTTTGTTACGAGTGATATGTCTTGGTATGTTGTCATGAGGTTGCAGCTATAGTGCTGGGTATTGCCACTGCGCTTTTACCAAAGATAAAAATAAATGGAGAAAAACGTTGTGTCAAAACCCTGCTCGGAATGTTAAGCGGATTTAATGACACCCTTTCAATTAATTAACTTATCAACCGCCATTCCATCCGCCCTAATATTGATTGATTAGAGCATTACTAATTCCCGTACGGAATGACGCTTGATGGCACGACTAATTTCAGAGTGTAAAGCTAATTTCCGCTTAACAGTCCTCCGAGCAGGGAGGCATACAATAACAATAAAACAACAACCAATGGAAGAACTTACTCCCGAGCAGAGCTATCGTACTAAGCTAATCGAAGCCATCATTTATTTAGACAAAGTCGCCACAGAAACATTCACCGAAATCGTCAACCTGGCAATGATAGGTGAATTCAGCGAAATTGAATTTGAAGAAGGTGAAGAAATTAAATTTCAACTCGCTCATTTTAGGAACTGCAAGGATCAAAATGTGCAAGTGCTAATAAATCATCTCGATGAAACCAATGTAAAAATTAATTGGTTGATCAATGTGAATGATGTAAAGGAAGATGAGTTTCTGATTGATGTGAAATACGAATAATTTTACACCCTTCTGAAAATCTCCCATATACCACCCGCTTGATGCAATGTTAAACGAAAATTAGTCGAACAAAATATAGCCCATTCGGTGGAATGTTAAGCGGAATTAAATACAAAGACTGAAATCGGCATCCCCTCAAGCGTCATTCCGCCGCGAGTTAGCAACTTTGTTTCTTATTTTTATACAACAGACAAATAAACAAACATTCGCCTTTGCCAATTCCCGGCGGAATGACATTTGAGTGTTTAGATAATTTATAACTTTATTGCTAATTTCCACTGTCCGAGCTTCCAATTCATATGACTCAATTGCATTTCTATCTAAAATAAATTCAATGGGCGAAGTTATTTGGCAAAAACAATATTCTACCCAAGATTCGACAATCAGATTTACGAACATCAAATTAATTGCACTTTTTATTTTGGTTTCCGAGTGTAATGGCAACTAAAGTATTTGGGTTCAAAATGAACTGCGAAAAAGTTGTTTATTGGGTGTTTATTGGGTGTCAAAGGTCTCTTGAAAAAGTTAAGTCTTTTAGATTTTGTTCCGCTGTCTTATTGTTTTTAGGAAAATTCACAGGCCCACTTTTTTCAACTTTTCTATTATCTTTGAAAAACCTCATTTCATTTAATGGAAGTTCTTTTTATCAAAAGCCAAAACACAATTCATAATTCAGCATTTACAATAATTCAAAATAATCATATTATCTCCAAGTTATGAAAACGAAAATCATTTTATTATTTTTAAACCTAACATCATTTTTTATATACAGTCAAAATTTCACGTTAGACTGGAACAGATATTATAATAACGACTCGACTAGTAATATGTCTCAACTGTCAAATGTAGTTTCTGATTCTGCAGGTAATTTTTATATTTCAGCGACAAATTTTGTATTCTATAGTGGACAGCTTTTGAAAAAAATTGATGGAAACGGAAATCAAATATTCCTGAAAACCCTTACGATTCCTGACTGCTTTTTCTGGTCTGATACAATGGCAATTGATGATAGTGCGAATGTTTATCTCGGGGGCTTTATTCAAGGCAATGGTTTTGATGCATTCGTAGTCAAATATGATTCTTCAGGAAATCTGCTTTGGCTCGATACTCTTGAAACACCTTTGATGAGGAGTTCCAAACTTACATCATTTACAATAGATCAAGAACATAACGTCTTCACTACAGGCACAGCAGAACTCGACACTTTAGGAACAAGTGGAGTTTTCACTGCGAAGATCTCAAATTCCGGCGCGACTCAATGGATAAGAGTTGATACTTCGGAATTCACTCCTACATTCATTAATATCTATCAGAATCTGATTACAGTACTTCAAACCGAATGGTCCAATATACTATCTGTTCAAATGGATACATCAGGAAATATTGTGTCATCCAATTCTACTTCATTAATTCAATTACCAGGATGGACAATATTTAATGCTACAGATATGTGGGGCAATGTTTTTACAGCCATTCCCGATGATGTAAGCTTGATGAAATTAATACACTGGGATTATGAGGGAAACAAAATTTGGGAAAAAGATTTTCCGGGATTTGCACCTGTAGCAATACTTGCTCTAGATAGTTCAATTTATTGTGTTGTTCAGGATTATGCAGGATCAGCAAATGAATCCATTCTCAAATTAAATTATAACGGTGATACATTATGGAAAAAAGCATTTAGTACAGACTTTGGCTATGGTGATCACAAACTAATAAATTACAACCATGACAAATTGTTTATCAGCAAAACTATCGGAGGACCTACATCAATATCTATTTCTCTTATGGATACAAGCGGAGTATTGATTGTCTATGATACTATTAACGAATTAAACAGATTCATTATTGGCAAGGACATAGCTATCAGCCCATCCGGAAGATTAATTCAAATTGGATATACTCAATTACAAAATGACTATAAATATCTGGTCGCAGGATTCGACTCAACCCTTCAAGAGGTTTTCAGAAATTCAGGAAAAGATTATTTTGATGCCAATGACATTGCGCGATATGCAATATTAGACCACTCAAATAATCTGATCACAGTAAGTGAAACAGATGGATTTAACCAACATTTTTCAATACAGGTTCTGAAATATTCTGATTCCGGAAACTTGATCTGGGAAAGAAAATTCAATTTCATTCATGATATATTTTACAGTATACAAGATCTAAATATTGATGCGCATAATTCAATTTGGTTCTGTGGAAGATCAAACAATGATTCAACTTCTTATTCTCGAGGCTATGCCTTTAAAATCGATAGTCTAGGAGATCTCAAGATCAGTCATTTCGATACACTAAGTGTCGTAATGCAATTTTCAAAAATAAAAATTGACCAAAACGGAACTACTCATCTGGGAGGATATTCCGGCCTATCAACACAAAGCTATATAACAACTTTCGACTCAACAAATGCTTATCTTGGCAGAGCTACTATTTACCAAAGTGGTGTAAGTTCTGTTTTATCCGACTTCGTTCTATTCGACAATTCATATTATATTCTGAATAATATTAACACCTTTCCTCAAACAGGCAACGATTTCTTACTTCAAAAATCCAACCTGACAGGTAATGAGATTTGGCACATTCGTTTGTCTAATACGCTGCAATCATCACTCTATAATAATGCAAAAATTCATTTAACATCCGGCAACAAAATAATTTGTTTTGGGAATAAAGACACACTCTCTCGTTCTCAATCTTATTTAGCAACAATAGATACTTCAGGAAATATTCTTTGGGAGAATTACAGTCATGGAACCGGATATCATACCAAAGGAATAGTTGATCTCGTAAGTGACTCTAGCGGAAATCTTTATTTTACAGGAAATTGTAATGCATACACAAATTATTCTCAGTGGTATGTATCAGCAGTTAACGAAAACGGCACTTTGCTTTGGGTTGACTCAAGCTCAACAAATTCCAGAGCAGGAAGTATAGCAATCAATAATGGTTTAATATACGTTTCAGGTTTTGACACCCTGGCAGGAATGATAATTGACAGATTATTAATTTATGATTTGTCCGGCAACATAGTTTACCAATACTCGCTTCCTGATAATCTGACTAAAAATATTATAAGTAAAATTCTAGTCGATACGATTGGAAATTGCTACTATATTAACAACTATCGAACGTTATATAACACAGAAGATATTTCACTTACTAATTTTGACATAATACCGAATTCAATAAATGAAATCAAAGACGAATCAATTTTTTCATTTCCTAATCCTGCAACAAATTTTATTTTTATTTCATTCCCAGGTATAGAAAGTCGGGAAAATATTAAGATCTATTCAAGTGCAGGATCAATAGCATTAACAGAAAGTGATATAAACATCTCGAAAACCGGTGCGCATATTAATATCTCAAAACTTAGCAGAGGACTTTATTTCTTTACAATTATAAAAGGCAGTAAAACGTTTTCAGGAAAGTTTGTGAAAATTAATTGAGTAACAACATAAAACCCTGCTCGACGGAATTTTTAATTTCGTCGACACGAAGTTTATCAATAACTAGTTCATACGAAATAG
The DNA here is from genome assembly GCA_031367345.1 of Bacteroidota bacterium. Taxonomy (GTDB): domain Bacteria; phylum Bacteroidota; class Bacteroidia; order AKYH767-A; family 2013-40CM-41-45; genus JADKIH01. Next base: position 9,682 of record JANLPR010000052.1, read on the forward strand.
TTGACTTGCGAAAATTGAAATAGGCAAAAATAAATTTTTCGATTTCTCAACGAACACCCCATTCCCTTTTTTATATGATGTTCATATTTAATTAGAGTTAATTTCAAGTACTTAAATTTTGAACGACAAAATGGAACAATGATTGCTAGAAACTTTTTTTTCTATAATTTTAAGAACTACATACTTTTAAAGATTGATTTGACCCATTTCCAACCAAGTCCTATAGCGAATTCACAATTCCATCGTTTTAAATTGTTGAATATCTCGCTCGAACAAATTGATACCGATAAATTCAAAATACATAAACTGAACGACGATGGAACTACTACGCTATAGCAATAAGGAGTTGCTGCAAAACTTCTTACCTCCTGCTTCTACCGGAACAGGACTTGAAATGAAAAGGCTTCCTTTACCGTTGAAGGAAGTGGCTGACATGAATATGTAGCATATAGAGCTGGCGTTGGTCGCCGTTGGAGTTTTTATATGGGTTATTGGAAATCCCACTCCTTCAATCCCCATTTGACCGAAAAAAATAGCCCCCTGACAATTTAACCTTTAAGCCCAATAGTAGCAATTGTTTCAGAAGATTCTTGCTGGGGGCTGAAAATGGTGATGAAGTGGGGGCTCTGCTGGCAGAATTTCCAACAAAGCTCAAAACGGTGAATTCCTTCATTAGTTCGTGAGTCTTCCAATCTTTTTCATTGGCTCGTTACCTCTAACTACTATGACCTCTGCTGACTTCTTCGCTTGTCTAAACACGTGGACGCGAAGGCCTCCCTCGGTAAGTCAAATACCCTTCTACGTTTACTCCTGCTGAATCTACATCATCGAACTTTTGTACTCTTCGGACTTTAGTATGCTGTGCTACATTATCCGTTCAACGATGCCTCGTATCTAGTTTCTATTCGTCAGTGCAAACGCTCACAGTCTCGCTTACTTTAGTGCATACCTCACGATACACCACCTTGCGACTTGCTAAACTTCGGGC
>JANLPR010000067.1:0-8194 GCA_031367345.1 Bacteroidota bacterium
ATGAATGTGAAAAGTGTAAAACTATTCTTCGACCTCTTACTGGTGATTGTTGTGTTTTTTGTAGTTATGGTTCAGAAAAATGTCCGTCAGTTCAAAAGGGTAATAATTGTTGTTGAGCATTAGATTTGAATAAATAAATCTTAAATAAACTATGGAATCAAAAAAAGAACATTGGGAAAAAGTTTTTGAGATGAAAGCGGAAGACGAAGTAAGTTGGTTCCAACCTTATCCGAAAACTTCTGTTGAGTTTTTTGAATTGTTCAATTTGCCAATTGAAGCTAACATCATCGATATAGGAGCAGGCGACGGTCATCTTGTAGATGTGTTTTTAGAGAAAGGGTATCAAAATATTTATGTTTTAGATATATCCTCGAAAGCATTGGACAGAGCAAAAAAAAGATTAGGAAGTAAAGCAGATCTGGTTACTTGGATAGTCTCTGACGTGACTGATTTTAAACCGGAAGTGAAATTCGATTTTTGGCATGACCGTGCTGCATTTCATTTTCTTACAACTGAAGTGCAAGTAGAGAAATATATTTCTATTGCGAAAGATGCTATTAACGAAGGCGGTTATCTTGTTCTCGGAACTTTTTCTGATAAAGGGCCAACTAAATGTAGTGGTTTAGAAATAAAGCAATACAATGAAGCAAGTATGTCGGCTCAATTTGAAAAATATTTTGAACGGATAAAGTGCATTGAAGAAGATCACACCACACCTTTCAATACTATTCAGAATTTTTTATTTTGCAGCTTTAGAAGAAAATAAAAGTCTGATGTTGGATTGATCAGACTTATTTATTGTTAAGTTCATTAACTACACTTACAACCTGAACGGAGTATTCATTCGGAACTATATTTTGTCCATGATTTCTCGCATACACTTTTGTGAATTCAACGCCAAAGTAAAGAATGATTGCTGAATAGTAAACCCATACAAGCAACAAAATAACGGATCCGGCAGCTCCATAAATGGATGCTAAATGAGAATTGCCCAAATAAAATCCAATCACAAATTTTCCGAACATAAAAAGCAATGCAGTGAACGAGGATCCTATAATACAATCTTTCAATGCTACTTTTCCATCAGGAAGAGATTTGAAAATTATTGTAAACAAAATAGTGATGATCAGAAATAAGATCAAGATATTTAGATAGTAAAATAAGTCGATTGTTGTGTTCGGAAAATATCCTGCGAGCTTGGAATATAAGACCTCCATTAAAGCATTAATTATTAGTCCGACTAATAATAGGAAACTTACAGATCCAATCATTGAAAAGGACATCAATCTATTTTTGATAAATTTTATTAATCCTCGCTTAGGCTTTGCTTTAATTCCCCAAATAAAATTAATGGAATCTTGAATTTCAACAAATACTCCGGATGCACCAATGATTAATAATATTACGCCAATTGTTGTTACGAAACTATTGCTCTTGGAAAGGCTAACATTTTTAATTGCCTCTTGAATTTGGAGTGCAGCATCATTTCCAACCAAGCCGTTTATTTGGCCGAAGAGTTCACCTGTGACTGCATCTTTTCCAAAAAATACTCCACTCAACGTTATGAGAATAATTAATAGTGGAGGTAACGCAAAAATTGTATAGTAGGACAAAGCCGCACTAAGTTTAATGCAATTGTCGTCTATAAACTCGGTTAAGCTCATTTTTAAGAGCCGGGTAAGTCTATTATCTGTAATTTTTTTGAAGTATGATTTCAAATGTTTGATATAAAAATTCGAAGAGTATAATTCAAAGATAGTAAAGTCTTAGATTATTTAGTGGTAATTTGATTGGAAGTTTATTTTATGGACTTTTTAATTGAATGTTGAATGATATTATTATTTTTGGTCGATATACTTTGATTAACAATTTATGAGAATGAGACAACCTTCCATCAACAAAGCCGGGAATTTTACTACAATAATCGTGATCATTTTATTAGGTCTTGTAGCTTTGGGATTAAAGAAATGTAGGGAATCTAAAGATGCTTACCCAGATAGATCTGTAACTACTTCCGTTGGTGATTGGAGGCACCATAAAATTATTTATACAAAACATGCACGCTGTAGAATGGAATGTAGAGATATTTCTGAGAATGAAGTTGAATATGTTTTAGCTAACGGTGTAATAAATGAAGCTAAAAGTACTGAAGAAGATCAAGAAAGCGAAGGCCATTGTCCTACTTTTGCTTTAGAAGCAAATACCAACGATGGTCAACATGTTCGAATTGTATTTGGAGCCTGTGATAAGATTACAAAAGTGATCACTGCAATTGACCTCGGTGTCGAACATCAATGTAATTGCAGGTGATTTTTTAATCATGAAGTATTGTGTAATTTATTTAGTGATTGGTGAGTAGTAAGTGGTGAGTAAAAAAAATTCTAGACTATAGTCTAGTGACTAGTGACTATTGACCCTTGACCCTTGACCTTACTTACTACTTACTACTTACTACTTACTCACTAGGTTTCGCCATTTGCTTTTGTAACACCGATTCCTCATTTATTCTTTGTTGCAAATTTTGAACATAATCTCTTGCTTCTTTATTTCCATATTGTGTATAAGAATCTTGAGCCCATTTCAATGCTGTTCCATATTCTCCCAGCACTTCATATCCTATCGCTATATTGTAGGTAAGAAACCCCCCATCTTTTGGCTTCTTAACTTTTTGCAATCCCTTTTTCCATTCATCTATTGCTTCGTTCCATTGATTTACATCAGCATATCGTGACCCTACTTTCAACTCTTCTATCCGTTTTGATTTCCCATAAAAAGATCTTGAAATTCTAATCGGCATCGGCGAAATCTTGTAAGCATAATCCTCTCCTACTGCACTTGCCAAATATTTATTAGCATTCGATTTTGAAATTAATACATTGATTGCATCAAATGGCGTTGTACCGGTTCCTTCCCATGAATTATTTTTTGTGATCATCTGCTGATCAATAATCGTTTTGTCTTTGTTATAATAAGTTCTTATTCCCATTTTTACTGTGCCAACTCCTGATGCATAAAACTCATTATATTCTACTTCCTTTTTATTTGCACCATCTCCAATTGTTTTTTTCTTAATTCTTGTACCGTTTGTTATTATAAAATCGGTATCAAAAACTTCTAGACTTACCACAATTTCTGAATGGGTATTAATACATAGTTGATCTATGACTTCCCATTTTATTGGATTTGGGAAAGCGGATGTGATACTATTTCCTTCTAAACGATCAGGCCAAATTTTTACATTAAAGCGTGGTGAATAATTCAAACTGTTTTTTAAACTATTCATAGCCTCTTGAGCTGCAGCTTTATCGTCTGATGGAAGTTCTCCGGTTAATATTCCTTCAATAATATTAAAAGTTTCATTATTGAATTTAGTTCTATCAACTAATAATATTGTATTCGCCTCCGATGGAAAAGTAATTTGTGCCGGCCGGGTAATGTTAAATGAAACAATTCTCGAAGGCCCACATGATGTAAATATGGAGACAACGGCGATTAGCAAGTAATTATAAAATGATTTGATCTTCATTGCTGTTAAATAATGGGGATAAATGAATACCTACAAATACGCAAAAAATATAGTGAAGGTTGCAGATATTATTTCAAAATAATCTTTTTAAGACTTATCGTATATTCTTTCAAACTTGTCTTTTCAATTAATTGAGATAGAACATAACAAAAACAACCAACTCAATCTTAAGTTGGTTGTTTTTGTTATGTTATTTTTATTGATTTCAGTAAACGATTATTCGCTTTTGTTCTTGATGAGAACCATCACTAATGATTAAAAAATAAATTCCGGGTGATAGTTGACTAATGTCTGTTTCGAAAATATTTTCACCTTGACTTATTTTAATTTCATTGTGAATTATTTTTTTTCCACTTATATCTGTAATGAAAATTTGTTCTTTTTCGTTTTCAGAACTTGTGAAATAAATAGTGATACGATCGTGTGCCGGATTTGGATAGACTTCGATGTTCTGTTTTAAATCTGTAGTACTTCGGGAAATTTTAAGCGGTGTTCCGAATATAGATAAGGATGAATAAGATGATATCGGCTGCCCATTACATAGTGTTCTTACTTGCCATTGATATGTAGTTAATGGTAACAAACTCGTTAATGTAGTTGAATTAATACCACCTGCTCCCGAAATTTTCTTCCAGAGATAACTCGTGCTTCCATTAACCGAATAGCGCACTAGAAAACTATCAGCAGTTACTAATGGTGTCCATGATATGTCTGCTGTCGAATTAGTAATGTTAGTGCTAGTGAGATTATATGGAATTGTGCATGCAACAGGTACATTGGAAGTCGAGAATGTTGCCATTGTTGAATATCCGCTACTCGTTCCTGTGCAAATAGAACTTATCTGGAATTGATAGTTGGTATTAGGATTTAACCCACTCAATATTGCAGAATAACCTGAGGTCCCGGGTTGATTTAAATATCTATTTATTCCTGATCCAACTTCTGAATACCTAATTCGAAATGTATCTGCCGAAACTAAATTCGACCAGCTGATTAGTGCGGATACATTAGTAATATTGGAAACTGATAATGAATGAGGTCGTGAGCATGCAACCGGAATGTTTAATGTTGTGAAAAAAGATGTGCTGCTATAGCCGCTACTTACTCCTAAACAAATTGAACTTACTTGCCAAAAGTATGCAGTGTTCGCTTGTAAATTGGAAAGAGTGAAATTATTTGAACCACTTCCATTTTTATTTACATAAATATAATTTCCACCTGAAACTTCACGATAACGAATTCTAAATGTATCGGCAACAACGTATGGCGACCAACTAAGTGTTGCCGAAATATTTGTTGTATTTGAAGAAGATAGTCCCCATGGTCTAACACAATTAACCGGAGTAGATGAGGTGACAAATGATATTGCAGGTGAATATCCACTGCTCACACCCAAACAAATAGAACTAACTTGAATATCGTACGTAGTAGCCGGCTGAAGATTTTGCAAAGTATAAACATGAGGCAAGGTTCCATCGTAATTTATATATCGATAATTTCCGGAACCGGATACTGAGTACCGAATCCTGAATGTATCAGCCGTAACATAATTCGTCCAATTAATTGCTGCCGAATTATTAGTAATTGAATTTGTAAAAATCCCATTCGGACGTACACAACTAATTGTTATAGGAAGAGTAGTAAATGAAACTATTGGTATGCTATAAGTGCTGCTTACACCTTGACATTTTGTACTTACTTCGATGGTGTAAGTTGTTCCTGGTAATAAATTAAGAAGCGTTGAATTTACAACACTACCCGCTCCGTCAACATCTTTATATTGGTAAGCAGAACTTCCGGTTTTATATCTGATCCTAAACGTATCTGCTACTTGTGCGTTCCAATTAATTTGTGCTCCGGTATTTGTAATATTGCTCACTGAAATTCCGGAAGGTACAGTACAACTGTTAACCAAACGAACAAGAAATCCGTTCGGTAATATATTATCAGTGAGGATTGGCAATACATTTGGAATTCCACCCTGAGAAATTACATGCACATCGTACCAGCCCGGAACTGCATTACTTGGAATCGTGAAATTGGTAGTTAGTGAATCTGAAAAGTAAGGATAAATCGGCGATGGATAAATTTGAGATTGATCAAAATATGTAGTATAGATAATGTTTGATCCTTGTTGTAAATAAATATCGCTTGTGCCAATAGGAGGAGATGCAGACATCATAACTCCTGAAGCCAATGTTATGGTAGTTGTTAGTGTTTGTCCTTGGAAAGCTGACGTGGGAGTGATGGATGCAACTTGTGCAAAAGTGAAATTATACACAAGTAGGAAAAAAGAACTGACAATTATTTTTTTCATCGGAGATTTTTCTGGAAATTAAATGTAAACTTTTTTATTGAAATAAAATCAGCTCAAAATAAATTTGACAAAATGATTAAAAATTCTTTCAAAAATAATTTCCTCAGCTTATGAATGAAAAGGACAATAAAATTGGTTTATAAATAAGTAACCTAACTAAACCGGACTTTCGTTTTGATTAATGTAGAATGGTTGTCTTTGAACTTTTGGGATTAATTGCTAACTCAAACTTTTTTATCGCATATATTTTTATCATGATTACAGGAAGATTTTTTTTATTTGAAACACTATTATTTCTTTTAAAAAACGAAACAGAAATCTAGTAGTTCAGTCAAGTTTTTTGTGAAATTGAATTTTTAGTTGATTTAATTCAATGGTTGAAATGTAAACTTATCCGAGGTATTGATAGGCCGCTAAAACTAAAAACCCCATTTCTGTGCAATTTAGACAGGAAAATTAATTGTTTTCTGGTAATGACTTGTTTATTATTAATTAATTAGCCGAGAACGTTTATTATTCAATTTAATTATTTAGATTTATTCAATATTAATTACTGCGTAAATTTCGATTCGTTTTTATATCCTTTTTATACCATTTGACCTTAAGTGTCAATATTAATAGGTCAGTTTGTTGTAATTTAATCTAAGTGAATTTTATAAATATGCTCTAATGTGTAGGATTATCCCGGTCAATAAATTACAAAAAGGAAAAAATAAGAGTATTAATTAAACGGTTTGATATTAATTGTTTAAATTACTTAGTGATTTTCAAATTAGTATTTTTATATTTTTTAATATAACATTTGATGAAATTAGGTTGGAATGATAATGCTGTAGATCTTATTGGTGATATACATGGGCATGCAGATAAACTAAAGGAACTTTTGAAGAAGCTTGAATATACCAAAAACGGTTCCGGCTATTCTCATCCTGAAAGAAAAGTAATTTTTATTGGTGATTATATTGATCGAGGGCCGCAAATTAAAGAGACTCTAGAGATAGTTAAGCAAATGAACGAAGAGGGAAATGCCATTGCTCTAATGGGTAATCATGAATACAATGCACTTTGTTTTCATAGTATTGATGGAAGTGGAGGACATCTTAGAAAGCATTCGATTAAAAATATTGTTCAGCATTATAAGACATTGGAGCAATTTGAAAATTTCGAAAAAGATTATTCAATGTATATCGCTTGGTGTAAAACGTTGCCACTTTTTTTCGAGACTTCATCATACAGGGCAGTTCACGCATGTTGGGAAGACAGAAGTATTAATTTTTTACGCGACAATTTAGTTAATAATAAATTTGATGATCAACTACTTTTTCAATCAACTAAAAAAGGATCAAAATTTAATAATTCCATTGACATTACGTTGAAAGGAAAAGAAATCGCATTGCCGAATGGAATTACTTTTACCGATAAAGATGGAGACATACGAAAAGATATTAGAGTGAAATGGTGGATTGACCCTGCAGCTACTACTTACAAAGATTACAGCGTTGAAAGTCTTGATAATTTACCAACCTTAAAAGTTGATAATTCACAATTGAAATTCAATGATTACTATCCTGAGCATTCAAGACCTGTATTTTTTGGACATTATTGGTTGAATGGAAATCCGACACTTTATCGTAATAATATTTGTTGTTTGGATTATAGTGTGGCTAAAGATGGGCACCTTGCTGCTTACAGATTTAATGGTGAAAAAGAGTTAGATCAAAAGAATTTTGTTTTTGTCTAAATTTTTTAAATAGTGTGGAAGTGCGAAGGTGATTGGATTGATGCGATGAATTGTTTCTTTTGAACTTATATTTATAATATTTTTTTTGAAATAATTTTAATCAATTAAATTATATTGAAGAGAAATTCTGCAAAGCGGATTGCGCATCACCAACTAGACTGAAAAGTTGACTGTCAGTTTTGAATAAAAAAATTGTATGCTAAATTTTTGAACTACGCCTGAAATAAAATAGTGCCACTCTTTGTGCAGAGTCAGGCAACAGCTATAAATGTTCACTTAGTCTCTTTCTCATATTAATTCGATACATACAAATTAAAAAAGTGCGAGTTTCAGAAACAGAGCGAGTGAACAGTCAAAATACTGTTCACTCGCTCTGTTCATTTGCAGTGTAAAAGTACTCGAAAGCGGACTGTCTTCGAACTTATTTCCCAGTGATTTAAACAGATTTTGGGTATTGAAGGCTGCTTTGAACGCAAACGATCAACTTAACAGGTAATAGGTTTCAATGGACTACAACCATCTTCCCACTCTTCACCATTTTCTCTCCGGTCAATTTGTAAAAATAAATCCCCTCTGAAAAAGATTGCAAGTTTATTGTTGTTAAACCATC
>JANLPR010000077.1:0-4261 GCA_031367345.1 Bacteroidota bacterium
ATAATTGTTCAGTTGGTGCTCGTCATAATCGTATTGTAAATTTCCTGGTTGAAGCTTTCAAAGTGGTTTTTTTACTGAGATGATATTTGATTGCGTCCTAAAATTTATTTAAGTCATTAAAGCTAAAAATTTATTTCACATCCGTCCAAAACAATTTGCAATTAAAATAGTAGGAGTTGATTTGTGGGCCAAAATTGAAAAAATAATTTCTGCCTAATTCCCCCACTTAGCGATTTCTATGCGAGAGTCAAGTTTCCTTTGAAATATTTTCTATATTCGTTTAAAGAAGTGAAATCTGTCCGAATGAAAAGACTGTGTCACTAAGCCCTGCAGAATCACGCTGCTGCATTGGTTTGGAGGGTGCGGAAGAAATGACGCTCAATATTCGCCAATCGTGGTAGCAAAATATTACGGAACTTAATTAGTCTAATTTGATTTAAATGTATCTTCGGTGTGGGATTTATATGGTAGCTTACATGTTTCAGATGAAATTCTGTTTCTACTTCTTAGAAGCCTGAGTAGCCGGAAGCTGAGGTGACCCGGTTATCATTCATGTTAGGCGATAGCGTTAGCTTGAAACCATCTGTTAGCAATTAACTTTGAAATACAAATAGGCAATGAAAAGAATTATTTTATCACTTGCTTTCGGATTAATCATCGGAATCAGCAACGCACAAACTACTGTACCCGGCGGCGTAGTTAGTGGTACATGGACAAGTTCAAATTCACCTTATCTAGTACAAGGCGCAATAATGATTGCAAACGGCACTGTACTTACAATTGACCCCGGCGTTCGTGTCGAGTTCCAAGGCGATTACAAATTTCTTGTACTTGGACAATTGTTGGCAATTGGAACAATCAATGACACTATAACTTTTACTGCAACAGATACTACGAGTGGATGGCTCGGAATTAGATTTGACAGCACTTTATCTTCTAATGATTCATCTAAATTTTTCTACTGTAAATTTCAATATGGAAAAGCCAATGGCACTTCATCGATTATTACGGGCGGGGCACTTTACTTTAATAGTTTTTCTAAGGCCGTCATTAGTAACTCCAATATCTCAAACTGTATTGCAAATAATTCCGGAGGAGCGATTTGTTGTGAAACAAGTAGTCCATTAATAACTAATAATTTAATTTCAAATAATATTGCTGATTGGCAAGGAGCAGGTATTTATTGCCGAAATAGCCATGTAGTAATTTCAAACAATGTATTTATTAATAACAATGTAATTGATGGAGTTGGTAGAGGTGGGGGAGTCGCCCTTTATGAATGCACCAATCCTGTAGTTGATAATAATACATTCTTAAATAATCGCGCATATCGTGGTGGTTCTGTTTTTTGTTCATCAGGAAGTCCTATTATTACAAATAATATAAATTCCAATAATGTTGGTTCAAGTGCTTCATGTATTAGTCTTGAAGGGAGCAACCCACTGATTTCTCAAAACTCATTTACAAATAATATTGGAGGTGCCGTAATTTTTTGCGAAGGGAATAATCCGACCATAACTAACAATGATATTTCGAATAATTCTTCATTAGGAATTAATTGCTGGGGTGGCAATGAAATTATTTCCAATAATATCATTCATAATAATAGCGGCGGTGGGATTTTTTGCCTATACAACAATAGTTCAATAATTTCTTATAATTTTATTACAAATAATACAAATCAAAAAGGAGGCGCAATAAGATGTTCAGACAATTCGACCCCAATTATTTCGAACAATGTCATCTCTAACAATTCGGCAGATTCATTAGGTGGCGGTGTTTATTGCAATAATAGTAATCCTCAATTTTTAAGTAATACAATTACCAATAATTCGGCGCTATTTGGAGGTGCTTTATACTGTACAAATGCTTCAGACCCCTCGTTTTCAAACACGATTATTTGGGGAAATACTGCAACTGTTTCCGGCAATCAAGTATATCTGAATGATGAAACAAGTGACCCGAACTTTAGTTACTGTGATGTTGAAGGAAACAGCGCATCATTTGGCATTATAACTAATGCGTTTTATTTGGGAACTTACACAAACAATATTGATTCTTCCGTATTATTTATTGCTCCATCTGCAGGAAGTGGAACAGGTTTTAATGGACTTGCTGCAGATTGGTCACTAATGGCAAACTCTCCGTGTATAGACATGGGTAATCCAACAGGAGTTTATCCGACGACCGACATTGCAGGTAACCCACGTGTTTCCAATGGAAGAATAAATATAGGTGCATATGAAGGTCTATCAACAGAGGTGGCTAGCCTTGTTGATCATACATATATAGAGGTCTATCCAAATCCGTCAAATGGAAGTTTTTCAATTTTATATCCTCAAACTATTTCAAAAGGCATAATTGAAATCTATTCTGCACTAGGTGAAAGAATTATTAATCAACCCCTCACTCCTCATTCAGATCAAAAAATTAATTTCACAAATATTTCGCAAGGAATTTACTATGTGAAACTTTATGACGGCGAAAAATATTACTGCAAGAAAGTTTGTGTTGAACCAAATTGAAAGGGCCAGACTACTGGCACATTATATTCTTAATCGACATGATATTTATACTATAAAACCATAGGCGGTATCGGGATTCCGACGTGAATTGGAGGTGCTGCGTACAATTTATTTTTTTGCCTAAAATAGTATTTATCTCCTTTTTTGGTAAGCATCCGTCCAACTACGTGTAGCCATATTTAAAATTAATGTTTATTCTGCTGAAAGCAAAATCAAGGCAGTAATTCTTCCAGTTTGTTCGCTCGGTAATCCGGAAGAACTTCAAACAAATTTTTTAACCACTGAAAAGGTTCTACATTTTTAAGTTTACACGTGTTCAAGCCGCAGATTTGCCAAATCCTAATCAAGGCTCATCAAATGGAGTTACGAATATTGCGAACAACTCTACAAAGGTAGAATGGAATGATATTCAGGAAGGGAATGCTGTAACTTTTAATAGCAATAAACATATTGGAATCATCAGCGGAAATATTAAAAAAGATGAAAATGGAAATGTTATTTCTTTTAATGTGATAGGTTCCCAATCATCTACTGGGCCGGGGGAATTTACCGTGCAAGTAGATAAGAGCGCAGAGTGGAAAAATGGAAATGATGGTTACTGGTCTCCAAAATTAGGGGCTGCTTATAAGTGGGATACAAATGATGATGGAACTTCAAACCTGAATGTAAAAAACACTTTTACCACAACACCAGCAATAACTAATGGAAATAGTAACACTACCAAACAGGCAACTATGAAAGCTGCGGTATCTGTAATGATACCTTATGAAATCAATTATGCGCCTGCTGTAAGCACACAGGTAGTGACACCTACACCACCAATACTTCCGCCAGTTCCAGTTAAAAAGAAATAATAATAATGTTGAAGATGTATAGTCTTATCCTGTCCGTAATATTAATAACAAGCTGCTTAAATCAAAAATCTGATTTAAATACTTACTCAACAGTTGTTAAAAACGAGACGATAAAAGAAGGTAACTTTTATAAAAAATGGTCATTTAAAATAGACAATGAAAATGCTGAAAGTATCGGATATAAAATCTATACAGATGATGAAAGCATAGGTATAAAATCTATTTGCATTGAGGGAGAGTATATTTATGTTACGGATGTTTATCATACGAGCATAAAGCAGATCAACATAAACACAGGTGAAATGAAATCAAGCAAAAGTCTATCTTCATTGCCTGCTGATGAGTCTGGAATATGGTTACGAGATATAGCCGTATTTAATGATAAAATCTATGTAACCGCTGATAGAAATATGATATATGTTTTTTCTAAAGACTTGAATTTATTGCAGTCGATACCTACAAGTAAAGGCAGGAAGAACATAGAAAGTGTTGGACAGAATGCAATAGAAATTTTTTTAAAGGATGAACAGTTGCCTGATAAGTCAATAGAAAAAACTCTTTTATCTATTGATGAAAAAGGAAATGTATCCACAATCAAAAAGCAAATACCGATACAGGAGCACACAAAGAAACAATTACAGTTGCAGGGGAAGGAATACAAGACATACACAAAAAGCGATAAGAATTATTTTGAATGTGAATATGGAACAATCGAATTGAAAAATCCTATCCCTGAAATAAAAGAATATGGTGCAGGAAACTTAAATTTTAACTCAACCACATTAGTTTATTATAATTCTACGCCTACAGAGTTTACGCTGTATGTGTACAAGTATTAGAAAAATCATAAATAAAAAATGCCAAACTATGGAAAGTATTGCG
>JANLPR010000084.1:0-5258 GCA_031367345.1 Bacteroidota bacterium
TAACTATTTATATTTAGATTATATTGGAGCACAATTCAATTTTGCAGCAAATCGTTTTATTCTTTTATGAATTTTAATCTTACATACTTATCGGTGCTTTTTAATTCAATAAAATAAAATCCGCGCGACAAAAAATCGGTATTGATTTGAAACTCTCTACCTTCTGATTTTAATACTTGTTGTACTAAATGCCCTGTGACATCCAGAATACCAATTGACTTTATCGATAAATCTGTTTCTGTTTTTATTGTTAATGTTGAATAAACCGGATTTGGGAAAAGTGTTGCACTTATTGCTGACGATACATTTAAAATACCTACACTATTTACATTCACACAAGCAGATGTGTCGATGCAACTATTCAGATAAATAATTACTTTATAATTTCCATTCATCGTTGGATTAAATGTTTGTCCGGTTTCTCCTGCAATAGGCATATTGCTATTGCAATCCATCCATTGATATTGAGCTCCTGATTGATCGGCAGTGAGTGTAGATCCAACAGTATTCACAATCGTATTTGGCCATGTAAATTCGTAAGCGCCAATATCTGGAAAGCCAATGCGATTAATATTTCTTTCATCGGTTAGTGGTGCAAAATAAGCGTCAGCAGCATTGATAGCCGGACTTCCACAAAGCAGAGCATGTGTCATCTTGTTTCCACCATTATTGCGCAGTGAGTCTAACAATGGATCTACGTTTAAAATATTTCCATTTGAAGCAGGAAGATTTAAACCGCTGTTATCTCCAATCAAATTATGATTGCTACTTGTATCTAGCAAGCCTGCATTGAATACATCGCTGATGCCAGATGAATAATTATTTTTTGCAATCAGTGAATTGATCAGCTTCATTTTTTCAATGCTAAAGTTGTAATTATAAATTCCACTACCACCGCTTACGCTATAGTTATTGGCAATGGTACAATTGACAAGGTTTAGTTGATCCGTATTCCAGATGCCGCCTCCCGAACCGTTATTTGCGCTATTTCCACTAATAGTACAATTCGTTATTGATTTTCTTCCGCCGCAGTAAATTGCTCCACCTATATCTGCTTGATTGTTGTAAAATGTAGAATTTCTAAAAGTCATTAGTCCGCTGAAAGTGCAGATAGCTCCTCCATAAGTTCCTCTATTTTCATAGAAATTACAATGGTCAATGGTAAGTGTGTTATAATTAAAAATACCACCACCATTTGTAGTGCTGAAGTTATTTCTTACGTCGCAGTTGAGTAAATTTAATACACCCATATTGTAAATGGCTCCTCCACCACCTCCTCCAGGTGTAGTATTGTTTCCATTCTCGAGTGTCAATTCTTGAAAGTATGCATGTGCTGAATTCTCATTATAACTTAGATAGGTCTGATTATTTCCGCTTATAAATGTCTTATCAATTCCATTTCCTTTAATAATAATATGCCGATTAATTTCAAAATTAGAAACAAGTATTACAGGGTTTCCGTTTGTCAAACTATCAAAAAATATTGTATCGCCACCGCAAGCATTTTGAATGGCTTCTCGAAGTGAACCAATTCCGGTGTCGTTAGAATTTGTGACTAATAAATTTTGAGAATATTCATATTCACAGGCACCAATATCAGCTAAGCCAATTCTGCCAATTCCTCTCTGATCGGTTAATCCATTGCCATAAATTGTTCCGCCACCAATTGCAGAACTTTTACATGATAATTCTATTGTTTGTGTTGGGCCTCCATTGTTGCCTAATGAATCGAGTAGTGGATCGATATGAAATAAATTTCCATTGCCGGTATTCATTGCAAAACCGGTAATGTCTTTAATCAGATTGTTGCTGCAATTAGGAAAGAAGTAAGGTATATATGCATAAGCATCGGCCGAACCATGTGGGGCAGTATTGTTAGAAATAATATTATTTATAAAAAGTAAATTTCCGGGTTGAGTAACATAAATTCCTCCCCCTGCATTGGCTGACGAATTGTAAGCAATTGTTGAATTGAATAAATTGAAACCTCTGGAGCTTAATATTCCGCCGCCGCCTGTTTGAGAAGCATTACTAGTTGTGTTTCCCGTAATTGTGCAATTGTTGATCTCGCTATAATACAATCCCAATGGTTCTTCGATGTAAATTGCACCTCCTCCACTTGAACCGCGATTGCTATTAAAAGTGGAAAAAGAAATCTTCAGATTGACGTTGGATAATGCCTCTAGTCCACCACCTACAAGTCCCGAATTATTTTTAAAAGTACAATGATCAATTTCGGTTGCGATAGTATATGGATAACCAATACTTGAAACAGCACCGCCACCCCAATTACAAACGTTGTTTTCAAATAGGCAGTAGGAGATGTATAAGTTTCCGTTGTTTCTTATAGCCCCTCCATGTCCTGAATTATTATCACTATAACTATGCCTGCAAGTAAGATTTGAAAATCGCACTGTGTCGAGACCGTTTATTAAAAATAATTGATTGGAATCTCTTCCATCGAAAATTGTGTTTTGAATGCCATTGCCGAGAATAACAATATCGGTATCAATATTGATAGAACTATAAAAGTATATCGGTTGTCCATTCACTGAATTGTTGAATATGATAGTATCTCCTGCTTGAGAATTGGCAACAAGTGTTCGAAGTGAACCGACACCACTATCGTTTGTATTTAAGACAACTTGTGTGGCTGCTTTTGAAGTTGTATTAAAAGACAAAAGAAAAACGACTCCAATTAGAAAAGTATATATTGTGATTTTCATAGTTAATAATGCTTGGATTTAGAGACTGCCATAACTTTTTTAGGCTTGAGCTAAAGCAATAATAAGAATTAATTTTTGGATTTTTGTCTCTCACTATTAATTATAGAAATATGTCTGTTTTTAATTGATTTTAGTTAAAAAAAAAGAGGCTGCCTTTTACAGACAACCTCTTTTTTCTATTTAGTTTTATCGTTATTGAATAATAACTTTCGATGTTGAACTTTGATCTTTCGAAGTAAATTGTAAGAAATAAATTCCTTTTGCAAATTTAGAGACATCGTATGTATGGATTGCTTTTGCTCCTCCACGAATGTTATCTGTTAAAAGTATTTGTCCTTGCAAGTCTACTATTTTTATCAACGTCTCATCCGCTGTTCCTGAAATAACATTTAATTTGTCATTCGTCGGATTTGGATAAACACGAATTCCCGCTGCAAATTGTGATTCAGAAATTCCGATAGAAATTGTCAAGTTAATAGAATCAGAATTGATGCAACCATTTCCATCCATGACTGCAACAATGTATGTGCCCGATGAATCTGCTGTAATAGTTTGTGTAGAAGCATTTGTATTCCACAAATATTGAGTGAAACCAGCGCCTGCATCTAAAATGATTGAACCAACAATAGACGTATCGTTTCCTAAGAATACTGTTGGAAGCTGATTAATCGTTGCAAGAACAGCTGCTCGTGGTTGTGTGTTACAAACATTTCCAGACTGTGCATAGAAGGTTGTTGTCGTAGCAAGATTTGCTATTGAGTAGCTATCACCTACAAATAAAAGATTACCACCTGTTGAAGCATCATACCAATTTGTTGTGTTAGATCCCGATGCATTTAAAATTACCGGACCGGATCCACAACGTGCAGTACCAATTCCTGCAGGCATTCCCGGAGCAACATAAATGTTAATCGTTCTATTTGTTGTGTCGTTAGAAGTATTCTGATCGCTTGTATATGATGTGTAAGCAAGCATATTGTATGTTCCACCTGCAGAAGAATTCAGTGTGCCCATTGTTACAATAGCTGAATCGCCCGGATTTAATGGGCCCGCAACCGTTTGATTGAATGTAATTGTAGCACTACCTGTTATTACAATTCTAACCGGAATACTTGAAGCTACGTTAGAACCTAGATTTTTTACAACTATTTGAACTGGCGTCGATGCATTTGCACAATCATTATTAAGTGGTGAAGCAATACTTGTAACACCTGCATCAAATGGAAGGATTACCGTTAAACAAATTTCGTCTGAATTCGAACATCCAAATGTATTAGTTACTGTAACAGTATAACATCCGGTAGTTGAAACCGTAATTGTTTGTGTCGTTGCTCCGGTTGACCATAGATATGAATTGAAACCTGCTCCTGCGTCAAATGTAATTGAGTTACCATCCAAAATAGATGTGTCATTTCCTAAAGTAATTGTAGGCAATGGATCTATGATTGCTTGAACAGCTGCACGAGCACCTTCGCAGAAGCGATAGTTCGAAACATAATATGTTGTCGTTCCGGGAAGATTTGGTGTAGTATAAGTGTTACTTGAAGCTAAATATATTCCTCCAATTGCAGCTGTATGCCAGATCAATGAATCTGTTGGTGATGCACTTAATGTTACTGTACCTGGCCCACAACGACTAACATCTGTTGCCATTGGAGCTACGGGTGGTAAACTTATGTGATAGCTCGCAATTAAAGTATCATTGGCATGAACGTCATCTACTCCAAGTGAAGTATGACTTTCAATATTTAATGTGCCGGTAGCAGCTAAGTTTACAGTTGTAGAGTATGTAATAGTATCTGACATTCCAGGTTGAAGTGGAGTTGTGATTGTGTAAGTTAATACAGCAGATGCAATACCAGATAGAGTAGTGGTTACTGCAAAATTGTTCTCTTGTAATTGGCCTGTGTTAGAAACCACAACCGTTACGATAGCAGCTGTGTCTCCACATGTGCTGTCGACAGGACTTAATATTGCTTGAACTCCTACATTACGTTGTGCAGCAGAATATTCATCTGCACCGATATCAGGGGCATTTGCATTACGAACTTCATCATCGATATCGTCATTTACATTTGGTAGTTTTCTACCAAGATCTTCCATGGCAATAGACGTTGCGTGAAGATCTATCGGTGTTACGAAATTTGGATTCACCTGTACAGAATTTGAATCTTTTCCTGATGCTGCCTTCCAATTTGAAAGCGATGCAGTAATTGTTCCGTTGTATTCTCCTACGTTGGTTCCTGTTACAAATAAATTGTTGTTATTAGAAATTGCTATTCCAAAAACTGCTGAATCGGAAACGACATATGCATAACCACCACCGGTATTATTTAGAATATTGTTACGTACATTTTTCCCACTTCCAGAACCACGCATAAATAATGCAGAGTAAGTAGGATTTGTTCCTCTCATTACAACAGTATTGTGCACTAAGTCTTGGTAGTCGCCATTAATCATTGATACTCCGGCTGAGTCTGTACAAAGAATAAAGTTATTGGCAATTATTCCGTGAATTCCAGCAAGTCCTGT
>JANLPR010000094.1:0-8986 GCA_031367345.1 Bacteroidota bacterium
AATATTCTTGACAAAAACATATTCAAAAAGTTTCTTAAAGAACTTGGCTTTTTATTTTTTGGAAAATTGTTCATTGCAAACGAAAATGCAATTGTTTGGGCGAGGCCTATTTTTGAAGTATCAAAATCGAATCTCTTTTTACGGGCTGCCTAAAGTGAACGTAATGCGTTCAGATTTTTACTATATTTGGTGATGAGTGGTAGTTATTAGACGGACTGCCGTTATGTGCAAGTTTATTTGCGCCCCTGCTAACTCCAAACTGACCGACTTTTAACAACCTTTTTTCGGACAACTTTGGAAAACAACCGACACCGCTTTGAACGGCAACCGCACAAAAAAAATTAAAAAAAAGCCACCCCACAAAAAAATTCTATGCCAAGTCATATTGCACACATTTGCCTTTGCCTGCCAACACACAATGCCACCCAAAGGCAAAGTCAAAAGAGTGCAATCGCCAACGCTTTATTTCCTTCGTAGCAAGTTTTCACTCTTAATTTACTTACATTTGCACCCGTGAAACTCAAAAATTACATAGCAGCCCTTCTATCCGTGTATATGCTTGCACTGATGCTTATGCCATGTAACGACACTTGCACTACACTTCAGCACGACAACCCAACAACCATTCAGGCAGCACAAAACCATCACCAAGCCGACAACGACATTTGCAGTCCGTTTTGTTTTTGCACTTGTTGTGCAACCGCAATGACAGTTCATAATTTTCCTGTTCACGGTTTCATGCCTCATTTATCAGTTCAGGACTTTTCAATTCTTGAACAATCCTTTCTTTCAAAGGAACAATCAGCCATTTGGCAACCGCCAAAAATCAGTTAATGAATTTATGAGTGTCTGCAAGCGGACACAAAAATTGCTGACGGTGCTGACGCACCGCCAGTTTTCATTCATTTCATTAACATCAAAATCATGCTCAATAAAATAATTGCGTTCTCTATAAAGAACAAACTCATCATAGGGCTTTTCCTTTTTGCCCTCATTGGTTATGGCAGTTACCAAATAACAAAACTGCCAATTGATGCCGTGCCTGACATCACAAACAATCAGGTGCAGGTAATTACAGTTACTCCGTCATTAGGTGCTCCCGATGTGGAACGCCTAATTACTTTTCCTATTGAACAAGCCAACAGTAATATCCCTGGGTTAAAAGAAATCCGCAGTTTCTCACGGTTCGGACTTTCACTTATCACAATAGTTTTTGATGACGATGTGGATATTTACTGGGCAAGGCAGCAAGTAACGGAACGATTAAAGTTAGCACAAGAGCAAATTCCTAAAGGAGTTGGTTCGCCAGAGTTAGCACCCGTTACAACTGGATTGGGAGAAATTTATCAGTATGTAATCAGAGCCAAGCACGGTTACGAAACCAAATACGATGCAACCGAATTACGAACCATTCAGGACTGGATTGTTCGCAGACAATTGTTAGGTGTAAAAGGAGTTGCAGATGTAAGCAGTTTTGGCGGCAAGTTGAAGCAATACGAAATTGCCGTTGATGCAAACAAGTTAAAATCTTATGGCATTACTATAAGTGATGTATTCACCGCTTTGGAAAAGAACAACGAAAACACAGGCGGTGCATACATTGAAAAAAAATCAACAGTTCTTTATATCCGTAGCGAAGGTTTAATCGGAAACACAGACGATATAAAAAACATTGTGGTAAAAAATACTGCCAACGGCACACCGCTGTTAATAAATGATGTGGCAGATGTTCGCATTGGTGCAGCCATTCGTTACGGTGCAATGACTTACAATGATGAAGGCGAAGCAGCAGGAGCAGTTGTGTTGATGCTGAAAGGTGCAAACAGCAATCTCACAATTAAAAATGTAAAAGAACGCATTGCACAAATTGCGAAAACCTTACCGGAAGGAGTAGAAATAGAACCTTTTATTGATAGAGCAAAAATGGTGAACAATGCCATTGGCACAGTTTCAAAAAACTTAATGGAAGGTGCATTGATTGTCATTTTTGTTTTGGTTTTGTTCTTGGGAAATTTCAGGGCAGGGCTTTTAGTTGCTTCTGTAATTCCGTTGGCGATGTTGTTTGCCGTAATCATGATGAACCATTTCGGAGTGAGTGGAAACCTCATGAGTTTAGGGGCTTTGGATTTCGGGTTGATTGTGGACGGTGCAGTAATTATAGTAGAAGCAGTAATGCACGGCTTAACACACAGCAGAAAATTAGGAGTTCATCACAGAGTTACTCAATCCGAAATGGACAATGATGTAAACCATTCGGCAAGCCGAATGATGAACAGTGCAGTATTCGGACAAATTATTATTCTGATTGTCTATCTCCCGATTTTTACGCTTGAAGGAATAGAAGGAAAAATGTTTAAGCCGATGGCTCAAACCGTTGTTTTCGCTTTGTTGGGGGCATTCATTCTTTCAATCACTTACATTCCTATGATGAGTGCTTTTTTTCTAAGCAAAAATATTTCTCACAAAAAAAATATATCAGACCGCATGATGGACTTCTTTATAAATGTTCATCAAAAATATCTAAGTCGAGTTTTGAATTTTCCGAAAACGATTGTAGGTATTTCAGTTGGCTTATTACTGATTGCTTCATTCGTATTTTCAAAAATGGGAGGCGAATTTATCCCTGCATTGGAGGAAGGCGACTTTGCAGTAGAAACAAGAGTATTAACAGGCAGCAACATCAACACAAGTGTTGATGCTTGTTTAAAAGCAGCACACATCTTAAAAAAAGAATTTCCCGAAGTAGAGAAAGTAATTGGTAAAGTAGGTAGCGGAGAAATCCCCACCGACCCAATGCCAATGGAAGCAACCGATTTGATGGTAATATTAAAAGACAAAAAAGAATGGACATCTGCAAAAACTTTTGACGAATTAAAAAATAAAATGGCAGAAGCACTCGAAGATATTCCCGGAGTTACTTATGGTTTTCAATATCCCGTGCAAATGCGTTTCAATGAATTGATGGCAGGTTCAAAACAAGATATAGTTTGCAAAATTTACGGAGAAAACTTAGACACACTTGCAAAATATTCTCAAATCTTAGGTGATGTAACAGGACATATTGAAGGAGCAAAAGATATTTATGTAGAACGCATCACGGGTTTGCCGCAGGTAATCATTCGTTACAAACGAAACATCATTGCCCAATACGGTTTAAACATTGAGGACATAAACAATGTAGTGAACACTGCATTTTCAGGGCAAAGCAGTGGACTTGTGTTTGAAGATGAAAAGCGTTTTGATTTGGTGGTTCGTCTTGCAGGTGAAAACCGCAAAGAGTTGGAAGATGTGCAGAACCTTCTAATCCCTACTTCGCAGGGAACGCAAATTCCTTTATATCAGGTTGCCGATGTTTCTATTGAAGAAAGTGTAAATCAAATTCAGCGTGATGATGCAAAGCGGAGAATTATAGTTGGCTTCAATGTTCGTGGCAGAGATGTTCAAAGCATTGTAAAAGAATTGCAGGATAAAGTTGAGAAGCAAATGAAACTGCCAACGGGTTACTACATTAAATACGGTGGAACTTTTGAAAATTTAGTGGCAGCAAAAAAGCGATTGTCATTTGCTGTTCCGCTTTCATTGCTTTTAATTTTTCTCTTGCTCTACTTTGCTTTCGGTTCAGTAAAACAAGGGTTGCTAATATATTCAGCAATTCCACTTTCTGCCATTGGTGGAATTTTATTTTTAGCCATGAGAGGAATGCCTTTCAGCATCAGTGCAGGAGTTGGTTTCATTGCATTGTTTGGTGTGGCAGTATTAAATGGAATTGTATTGATTGCAGAATTTAACCGAATAAAAAATGAAGGAGAAACCGACACCAGACAAATTGTAATGAAGGGAACAAAGTTGCGTTTGCGACCAGTGCTGATGACCGCCTTTGTTGCTTCATTGGGTTTTTTACCAATGGCAATTAGCCACGGTTCGGGTGCAGAAGTGCAAAGACCATTGGCAACCGTTGTAATAGGTGGACTACTCCTTGCAACCTTTCTAACGCTTTTTGTTTTACCAGTTCTCTATATTCTTTTTGAAAAAGGTTTTTCGATAAAGCGAAAAAAGAAAACCGTAATCACAACGACTATTGTTTTGCTTTTCGCAAGTTGTCAATCCTCTTTTGCCCAAACGCCAATCACTTTGCAAACTGCAATTGACACAGCATTGAAAAATAATTTGACAGTTAAGAATGAAAAACTAAATGCGGAATATCAAAAGAAATTAAAAGCCGCAGCAGTTGACATTCCGCAAACAAATCTCACAGGCGAATACGGACAAATAAATTCATTTTATAAAGACACCAAGTTTGGAATTTCACAAGGCATCAGTTTTCCTACTGTATATACAAAACAAAAATCCCTGCAAAAAGAAAATTATAAAAGCAGTATGTTGAACGTTGCAGTGAAAGAAGCCGAACTAAAAAAGCAAGTAAGCGATGTCTTTTATATGCTGATTTATTTAAGCGAGAAAAGAAAAATTCTTTTGCAAAACGACAATGTGTATGCTTCGTTTTTAGAAAAAGCAAACTTGCGTTTCGCCAAAGGCGAAAGCAATGTGTTGGAAAAAACCACAGCCGAAACACAACGGGGGCAAATAGCAATTCAACTAAACCAGTTGAAAAACGACATTGAAATTTTCCAACTCCAATTTCAATTACTCTTAAATACAACAACTATTTACACACCGCAAGTAGAAAATCCGAAAATGATTTTCACTGCAACGCTTGACACTTCTGTAATCAGCAACCATCCGAAAATAAAAGTTTTGAAGCAGCAAAAAAATATTTCGCTGGTGAACACACAATTGGAAAAATCAAAACTGTTTCCCAATCTTAATTTAGGTTATAGCAACACAAGTATTACTGGAGTTGGACCCGATAATGTTTATTATCCAAAGTCATATCGCTTCAATTCCGTTCAATTTGGTATTGGGTTGCCTCTGTACTTCGGTTCGCAAAAAGAAAAAATAAATTCTTCAAAAACTTTGCAATTGATTTCAGAAAACAATTATCAAATCGGTTTTCAAAGTTTAAAAACCGAATATCAAACGGCTTACAAAAACTATCAAACGCAACTGCAATCAGTAAAATATTTTGAGGAAACCGCCTTGCAAAACGCAAACACCATTACGAAAACCGCCACCCAACAATTTACAAATGGCGACATTAATTATCTGGAATGGACAATGCTAATCAACAACGCAGTTTCTATTCAAAGCAATTACACCGATGCAGTAAAAGACCTCAATCAAACAATCATTCAACTCAATTTCTTAACTTCTAAATAAATTTCAATCATGACAAAATATATCATCATAGCAATAATGTTCGCAACGCTTACAGCTTGCAACAGCAACAAAAAAGAAGAGGAGAAAACGGAAGAACCAAAAAGCGAAACTTCCGTTGAACTCACCGATGCACAACTTAAAAATTCTGAAATCAAAACTGGAAAGATTGAGCAACGGAGCATTTCATCACTACTAAAAGTGAACGGAAAAATTGAAGTGCCGCCTCAAAACATGGTATCCGTTAGCGTTCCGATGGGGGGCTATTTGCGTTCAACAAAATTATTGGCAGGTATGCACATCAGCAAAGGCGAAGTAATTGCCACAATGGAAGACCAACAATACATTCAACTGCAACAAGATTATTTAACAGCAAAAGCACACTTCACTTCCATTGAAGCCGAATACAACCGACAAAAAGAATTGAACCAAAGCAAAGCCAGCAGCGACAAAGTTTTTCAAAATGCACAAACCGAATATCTCTCTCAAAAAATTCTCATAAAATCTTTAGCGGAGAAATTAAAATTGATTGGTGTAAATCCTGATAACCTAAATGAAAACACAATTTCAAAAAGCATCAACATCTATTCAACCATTGACGGTTTTGTTTCGCAGGTAAAACAGAACATCGGAAAATATTTAATGCCAACCGATGTGTTGTTTGAGTTAGTAAACCCTGCCGACATTCATTTAACGCTTACCATTTTTGAAAAAGATTTGTATAAAATTTCCATCGGGCAAAAAATATTTACTTACAACAACACCAAGCCCGACAAAAAATACATCTGCGAAATTATTTTGATTGGCAAAGATGTTACACCCGAAAGAACTATTCAGGTGCAATGCCATTTTGAGCAATACGACAAAGCACTAATCCCTGGAATGTATATGAATGCAGAAGTTGAAGTAGCCACCAACAACGCTTTTGTAATTCCAAACGATGGCTTGGTTCGCTTTGAAAACAAGCAATATGTTTTCACCGAAACCGAAAACAAAAAATATGAAATGCAGGAAGTAACAACACAAAACAATGAGAACGGTTTCACACAAATAACTTTTTCCGATACTGCCGACATCAGAAATAAAATTTTCGTTATCAAAGGTGCTTACACCTTACTAATGAAAATGAAAAACACAGAGGAGGAAGAATAAATTTAAACTATCAACAATGAAACTAACAAATAACATAGACAAATTTGGAACAGCAGGGCTGTTTCTTACTGCATTACTTTCTCCTTGCTGTTTTCCATTATTTGCGTTTGTCGCATCAGTATTAGGTTTTGGAAGTGCCGAACTTTTAGGTGGTTGGTCAATGTGGATTTTTCAAGCAATGGTTTTAGTTTCCGTTGTAGGACTTTACATTTCGTATCGCAAACATCGTTGCACTTATCCTTTATTGATTGCCATTCCAAGCGGACTTTTAGTTTTCTATGGCTATCATTTCAACAACTCCGACCACTGGATTTATTTTTTGTATGCAGGTATGTTCGGACTTTTCGGTGCGACACTTTGGAATTACAAACGAAACAAACTTCACGGCTCTTGCGACACTTGCAAAGTTATTGACGGCAAGACAGTAGAGCTTGAAAGTGAAATTACTTGCCCAAAGTGCGGACACAAGAAAAAAGAAATCATGCCAACAGATGCCTGCCAGTTTTTTTATGAATGTGAAAACTGTAAACAAGTATTAAAACCCAAGCAAGGCGACTGTTGTGTTTATTGCAGTTACGGCACAGAAAAATGTCCTTCTATACAAACAGGAAAAGATTGCTGCTAAAATTATTTATAAGTTAAACAAGAAAGTATTTCAACAATGAAACTACCAATCAAAGACAAAAAATTTCTCTTTCTTCTTTTCGCAATCACGATAGTTGTTTCGTTAGAAGTTTTATCCATCATCGGTATTCATATACCAATGCCTTACGCACCCTTTGTTTTCGCCACATTCATTTTAAGCATTGGCTACAATGTTTTATGGAACGGAGTAAAAGCAATCTTTAAACTCCAATTCAGCAGCATCAATTTACTAATGACCATTGCCGTAATCGGGGCATTTTATTTAGGCGAATATCCCGAAGGAGCAGTAGTAATTGTGTTGTATGTATTAGGTGAACGCTTAGAAGATATTGGAATAGAAAATTCAAAATCTGCATTAGATGAATTGGTAAGAAAAGCACCAAAGACCGCCTTTGTAAAAACAGAAAACACAAATGTTCCCATTGATAAAATTGAAGTCGGTACAATCATTCAGGTGAAAGCAGGTGAAATGATACCGCTTGACGGAAAAATAATTTCAGGCGAAACCACCGTTGATGAAGCCGCAATCACAGGCGAACCCATCCCCAAAGACAAACACAGAGGCGATAATTTATTTGCAGGAACACTAAACAAAAATGGTTTTATAGAAATGGAAACAACCAAACTTTCCGTTGATACCACATTCTCAAAAATCATTCGCCTCACTTTTGAGGCACAGGGTAATAAAAGTGAAACACAAAAATTCATTCAGAAATTTTCAAAGTATTACACCCCTTCAATAATTGCAATGGCAGTTTTAGTTTTCGCAATTCCTGTTTTCGTTTTGCATCAAGACCTCAATCATTGGTTACAACAGGCAATTACACTTTTAGTAATCGCTTGTCCGTGTGCATTGGTCATATCTACACCAGTAGCCATTTACGCAGCCATCGGAAACGCATCAGCAAAAGGGGTATTAATAAAAGGAGGAAAATATTTAGAAGCGTTGGCAAACATTAAAGCCATTGCATTAGACAAAACAAGAACCATCACTTTTGGCAACCCGATTGTTTCAGATATTTTTCCGTTGAATGGAACAAGCCGTGAAGAACTTTTGGCCTGCACCGCAGGTACAGAAATATTTTCAGAACACCCATTGGCACAAGCCATTGTTGATGCAAGCAAAAAAGAAGGATTTGAACCGCACATAACCGAAGGTTTCAAAAGCATCATGGGCAAAGGAGCAACAGCAAAATGTTTGGTATGTGAGGACGAAACAATTTATGTAGGCAAATTGGAATTTATAAAAGAACATCAGCACACCGATAACGAAACGGAAAAAATTGTTGAGCAACTTTCATTACAAGGAAAAACAAGTGTAGTCGTAAGTTTTGGCGAAGGTGTGGCAGGTGTCATTGGTTTAATGGATGAAATAAAACCCGACAGTGCAGCGGCATTAAAAGATTTGGAAGCTCTCAACATAGAACCCATAATGCTCACAGGCGACAGCGAAAAAGCAGCAAACTATGTAGCACAGCAGGTAGGCATCAAAAAAATATTCGGAAATATGTTACCCGAAAACAAAGCCAAAAAAATAAAAGAACTTTTGCAGCAATATAAATTTGTGGCAATGGTAGGCGATGGTATAAATGATGCACCGGCATTAGCACAAAGCACCGTAGGTATAGCAATGGGAGCAGCAGGAAGCGACACCGCAATAGAAACCGCAAACATTGCATTGATGAACGATAAACTTTCACTTCTTCCTTTTCTCATTCGTTTAAGCAAAGCCACTTTACAGCGAATAAAAATCAACACCATTGGAGCAATAGCCGTAAAACTAATTTTTATCACATTGGCTTTCGTTGGTTACAGCAATTTAGTTTTCGCCATAGCCGCAGATGTAGGTGTAACACTGATAGTAATTTTATTAAGTTTGAATTTAATGAAGTTTGAAAATCACATTCCTGAAAAT
>JANLPR010000103.1:0-15868 GCA_031367345.1 Bacteroidota bacterium
TGTGGTAAGAGTTTGTCCTCGGTAACCACGATTAGGACGAACCGATGCTACTTGAGCAGTTACAAACTGGACAAGTAAAACGAAAGAAATGAATAGGAGTAGTTTTTTTTTCATGAGCACAAGAATTAGAGAGATTTGGTCATTGCTATTTTCAACGCTAAATTAGGAGACTTTTGCTAGCGAAGACCTAAAATCGAGTTATTTTGGCAAAAAATTGATTTTCAACTCTTAACAGCATAATTTTAGCTGTAAAGTTCCAAATAATTGGGAGTTTCGATCAGCTAAACAATCCTACATTTTCCTTGCCTCTATCCTCCTTTTTACCTTTCTTTGCAGCCCCTAAAAATGGGTCAAGTAATGGAGCAACGCACAGTAAAATTGTTTTCCGGAACATCTACCACGTATTTGGCCGAAAAAATAGCGACAGGATATGGCCTTCCTTTAGGAAATGTAAATGTAGTTCGTTTTGCTGACGGAGAATTTTCGCCTTCATTCGACGAATCGGTACGGGGTTGTGATGTGTTCATTATACAGTCAACCTTTGCGCCATCCGATAATTTACTTGAGTTATTGATGTTGATCGACGCAGCGAAAAGAGCATCGGCACATTACATCACAGCAGTAATACCATACTTCGGTTTTGCACGATCAGACAGAAAAGATAAGCCGAGGGTTTCAATAGCAGCGAAGTTAGTTGCCAACTTATTAACTGCAGCCGGCGTTACGCGAATAGTAACAATGGATTTACATGCACCTCAGATTCAAGGATTTTTTGATGTACCGGTAGATCACTTAGAACCATCTTCGTTATTTGTGCCTTACATACAATCATTAAACCTACCGAATCTAACCATTGCAGCTCCTGATATGGGCGGTGTAAACAGAGCGAGAGCCTATGCTAAATACTTTGATGCAGAAATGGTGATCTGTGATAAGCACAGAAAGAAAGCGAACGAGATTGAGAGTATGATGGTAATCGGAGAAGTAGAAGGAAGAGATATTATTTTGGTCGACGACATTGTAGATACAGCAGGTACATTGACCAAAGCAGCAGAAATGCTTTTCGACAAAGGAGCAAAAAGTGTGAGAGCATTTTGTACACATGCGGTTTTATCGGGAAAAGCGTACGACAGAATTGAAAGCAGCAGACTTACAGAATTGGTAGTGACAGATACAATACCACTTAAAAGAGAGATTGAAAAAATAAAAGTAATATCATCAGCAGATATGTTTGCACGTATTATTCGCCGTGTATATGTATATGAAAGTATCAGCGAATTATTTCTTGCGTAATTTCTAATTAATAAATAAATAATAAAAATGAAATCAATTTCAATTATCGGAACAAAAAGAGCAGCTCAAACTAAGCAGGAAAACATCCAACTGCGAGCAGAGGGAAAAGTTCCGTGTGTACTCTATGGTGGAAAAGAACAAATCCATTTCAGTACGCCGGCTCTCTCTTTAAAAGGACTGGTGTACACGCCAAACGTTTACACGGTTGAATTAAACATAGAAGGCGTTACTTACAAAGCCCTTATGAAAGACCTACAATTTCATCCTGTGACGGACAATATCCAACACATCGATTTTATTGAGATCAAAGATGACAAGAAAATTACGATTGACATCCCGGTTAAAGTAATCGGAAATGCAGTTGGAGTTCGTGCCGGAGGACAATTAGTTGTGAAGTCACGTTCATTAAAAATCTCTGCGTTTGCAAAAGATCTTCCTGACAATATTACAGTAAGCATCGACAAATTGGAGATTGGTGATGATATTCGTGTAAGCGACATTAAGATCAAAGGTGTTGAAATTCTTAACAGCCCTAATAATGTTATTACAGGAGTTAAAACTACACGTGCTGCTGCTTCAGCTGCAACAACAGAGGTGAAAGCTGCTGCTGCTGCTGCGAAAAAGTAAGAAGATCGGAATTCATAGAAGAATTCAAGATTGAAAATTTAAAAAGGAGTTGGGAGACGGTATCGTTTTTCAACTCCTTTTTTATGACACGAAATTCGCTTGTAGTTAGTGGAAGGTCGTGAAACAAAAAAAAAGTTAGGAAAAAAGTTGTTGCCAATGATGAACGCAAATTATAACAAAGAGTGCTTTCGATAAATGAGATACCGGTTTTAATTAAAACTACGATTAAGAGCCAGAGCTGAGATAGAATTATAAAACAAAAACTGACCTTTGGCCCAATACTGTAAACCTTTTTCTTCATTCATCTGATTTCCTTTTTTAACTTCGCCTCGTTATGAGTAAATTTTTGATTGTTGGCTTAGGGAATATTGGCGCTGAATATGAATTCACTCGCCACAACATTGGTTTTTTAGTTGCAGATGCACTGGCAAAAGACCTTTGCAAAGAAGAAGTAATACCATTGAAACTTTTTTCGACCGACAAGCTGGCTACCATTCATCATACAAAGTTTAAGGGGAAGCAAGTGCTTATCATTAAGCCAACAACGTATATGAATCTGAGCGGAAAAGCCGTCAATTATTGGATGCAAGCAGAGAAAATCCCTTTAGAAAATTTAATGATTATAACGGATGATCTTGCCTTGTCATTTGGAACATTGCGAATGAAGAAAAAGGGCAGCGATGGCGGCCACAATGGACTATCAGACATAGCAGCAGCATTAAACACTACGGATTATAACCGTTTGCGATTTGGTGTTGGCAGCAATTTCAATAAAGGAAAACAAGTTGATTACGTACTTGGACAATGGAATGCGGAAGAAAAACAAACCTTGAATGAGCGAATAGACGTTTGTGTTTCTATGCTAAAAAGCTTTGTGGGAATAGGAGTTGATAGGACAATGTCGGATTTTAACGGAAAATAATTTTGATTTGTGATACAAGAAAAAGCATGCTGCTCAATAGAGCGAAAGAGCATCATTATTCAAGATTTTTTAACATTTGAATCTATTAATGGCCTTTTTTCAACAGTTTTCATTACATTATTTTTACATGAATTTAAAACGTTTATATTTGCGCTATAAGACATTTTACATATCTTTGAGAAAGACAAAAAAAACTATTAAATGAAAAAACTCTTTACTTTAATTGCATTACTTATTTCTGCTCTGGTTTCAAATGCACAGCTTTGTGAAAATTGGACCACATATGATTCAACTACAGCAAACGCAAGCTATAACGGTTGGACGTTAAACTATTTTTCGAAATATAGTTATTACACTAGCGTTGGAAGTTCAAGTACAAGTGGCCCAAACTCTTATAAATTTGGAGTTGATAGTGCTACTTTAATTACACCAAACATTCTCGGATACGATAGTATCAGTTTTTGGATGAAAGGAAATGCTGCAACAGGCGGATCAATGGCGCAAGGTAAATTTTACATTTCTGAAACATCAGACGGAATTAATTACACTCAACTAGATGTAATATTTCCAATAACACCGGGTGGCACTGGAATGGTAAAATCGTACTTGTTAAGTGCAGGAACTACTAATGTGAAATTCTTTTACGACAAAGATTCAGGTAACGTAGCATTCGATGATTTCTGTGCAAGCGCAAGAATCGTAGGAATTTCTGAAGCATCAGCAACAGCGTTTTCAGCTTATCCAAATCCATCACGCGGAGTTGTAAGTCTAGCAATGAACAATCCCTTAAATGGTCAAGTGATCATTACCGATGTTCTTGGAAATGAAATGAAGCGTTTTATGGTCCGTTCAAACGAGATCAACCCGTCATTTGACCTTAGCGAATTAAGAGATGGTATTTACTTTCTTAAATTAAAATCAGACAAAGGAGAAACTTCAAAGCGTATCGTTTTGAAAAAATAATCAACTTTGAAAAATAATTGAAACCCGGAAATTCTTCCGGGTTTTTTTATGGAATTAAATCAATGATTTATATCTTCGACGAACTAAATAAAAACCATGACACCAAATAGAAAACGAACAACCTCCGTAATTGTAGGAATATTATCGGCAATGATTGTTTTGATGTTAATGGAATCGCTCTCGTCAAAACTCTTCCCATTACCCGAAGGAATAGATGTAAAAAATCCGCAGGAAATTATCAAAGCAATTAATAGCATGCCGATCGAAGCATTCCTTTTACAATTGTTTAGTTATTTTATTGCGGCTTTTGTTGGTGGCTTAGTAGCAACAAAAATAAGTGAAGGAGTAACGAAATATCCACAGCTAATTGTAGTTAGCATATTTGCATTGATGAGTTTGGTGAACAGTGTTTCACTCGGAGAACCTATTTGGTTTACGATAGCCAGTGTAATGATTCCTTTTCCTGCAGGGTATTTGGGGTTTATGGTGATGAAGAAAAAATAACAATTAGTAAGAAGGTCAATTTTTTTACTTACCAATCACCACTTACTACTCACTCAATAGAAATAAGAAGTAAGAAGTAAGAAGTCAAGGGTCAAGGGTCAAGGGTCAAGGGTCAAGGGTCAAGGGTCAAGGGTCAAGGGTCAAGGGTCAAGGGTCAAGGGTCAATAATTAAAAATAAAAAAATCTGCGGTTTATGCGGGAGAAGAACTTTCTTTAGTAGTCGCGACTAATTTTTCGGAAAAAAATTTCGCTATAATAGCTCGTTGCGATCCATTCTCGATTTACGAACATCAATTTTCGAAAAAAAATCTGCGGTTTTCAGCGGTTTCTGCGGGAACCAAATTTTTCTTCTGCAGACACCGCTAATTTTTACGGAAAAAATTTTGTTGCAGTAATACATCGTCATCCATTTTCGATTCTCGAATTACGAACATCGATCTTCGAACATCGATTCTCAAATTAAAATTCTCGAATAAAAATTCTCGAAAACCAATTAAAGTTTGGAAAGTGCATTGCGCATGTCTACATTTTCGCGGAGGATTCCATCAATCGCATCAATCGCAATTCTATCTTGCTGCATCGAATCACGGTAACGAATGGTTACGGTATTATCTTCTAACGTTTTATGATCTACTGTAATGCAATACGGAGTTCCAATCGCATCCTGACGACGATAGCGCTTACCAATAGAATCTTTATCCTCTGAAGTAACAAGATAATCTAACTGCAATTTCTTAATGATCTCGTCGGCTTTCTCAGGCAAACCATCTTTCTTTGTGAGTGGCAATACAGCACATTTAATAGGCGCTAAGAATGCCGGAATGCGAAGTACTACACGTTCAGTTCCATCCTCTAATTTCTCTTCTTCAAAAGCTTGAGACATTACAGCCAAAAACATTCGATCGAGTCCAACAGATGTTTCTAAGACATACGGAATATAACTTTCATTCAATTCCGGATCGAAATATTGCTGCTTCTTACCTGAAAATTGCTCGTGATTTTTTAAATCGAAATCGGTGCGTGAGTGAATGCCTTCTAATTCTTTAAACCCAAATGGAAATTCAAATTCGATATCGCATGCTGCATTCGCATAGTGTGCCAATTTAAGATGATCATGAAAGCGATGTTTATTGCCGGGGAATCCGAGCGACTTATGCCAAGCCATACGCTTCTCTTTCCAGAATTGATACCATTCCATTTCTGTTCCGGGGCGAATATAAAATTGCATTTCCATCTGTTCAAATTCGCGCATACGGAAAATAAACTGACGCGCTACAATTTCATTTCTAAACGCTTTACCTGTTTGTGCAATTCCGAAAGGTATTTTCATTCGTCCGGTTTTCTGAACATTTAAAAAATTGACGAAAATACCTTGCGCTGTTTCCGGTCGTAAGTAAATGGTACTAGCTTCATCGGTAACAGACCCAATTTGCGTGCTGAACATCAAATTAAACTGGCGCACATCTGTCCAGTTACGAGTTCCGCTAATAGGACAAACAATTTCCAAATCAAGTATAATCTGCTTTACTTCCGTAAGATCATTATTCTCTAACGCAGTTTTAAAACGAGCATTTATTGCTTCAATCTTTTGTTGGTATTCAACTACACGTGCGTTTGTGGTGCGAAATGTTTCTTCGTTAAAAGTTTCACCAAAACGCTGACGAGCTTTCTCAACTTCTTTAGAAATTTTCGTATCAATTTTAGCTACATGATCTTCAATAAGAACATCGGCACGATAACGTTTTTTAGAATCTTTGTTATCGACTAAAGGATCATTGAATGCATCTACGTGACCGGAAGCTTTCCAAGTTGTTGGGTGCATGAAAATAGCAGCATCAATTCCCACAATGTTCTCGTTTAGTTGAACCATTGCTTTGTACCAATAATCACGAATATTTTTTTTGAGTTCAATTCCGTTCTGACCGTAGTCATAAACAGCGCTGAGTCCATCGTATATTTCGCTAGATTGAAAGATAAACCCATATTCTTTACAATGGGAAATAATGTTTTTGAAGAGATCTTCGGTGTTAGTGCTTGCCATAAGGGGCAAAAATAAGAAAAATGACAATTAAAAAACGGCGAATGACAATTCTTTTAATTAATAAAGAGTTTAAAAAATGGGGGTTTAGCTTAGGATCGTGTAAAAAGACCGGAATGATGTCGATAATAAGTAATAGCAAAAGAAATTAAAAAAGGTGGAGAGCAATTCTTAATTGTGATACGGTGAATACTGTTCCTAAAATAATTGTCTTTCAATTCTGATTCTACTAAATTTGAATAAGCAATTGTCAGAAATTAGTTTTGTAATTATGAAAAAATGGAATAACGTAGATGAATACATTTCATCCTTCCCGAAAGACGTTCAAATTAAATTGGAGCAAATTCGTTTAACAATAATAAAAGCGGCTCCTCTTGCTGAAGAAGTTATAAGTTACGGAATGCCTGCATTTAAATACCATGGAATACTTGTGTACTTTGCTGCATATAAAAATCACATTGGATTTTATCCGACGGGATCCGGTATCAAAAATTTCAAAAATGAAATTTCAGAATTTAAAACTTCGAAAGGAACCGTTCAGTTTCCATTAGACAAAAAAGTTCCATTGAGTTTAATAAGTAAGATTACCAAATTTCGAGTTAAAGAAAATTTAGAAAAATTTAATTTAAAAAAGAAAAAATAATCAATCACCAATTTAAATTATAAATACCAAGCAAATAGTGCAATATAATTTTGTTGCACTTATTCAGAAAAACAAATCCTGATTTTTTTTAATTTATTTGTTAATAAAATTTCCTATGAAAAAAAATATTATTCTATTGTTCTTAAGCTCTTTTTCATTTTTAGGATACACATGCCTTGCTCAAGATATTTACCCGGTTGCAGTTTGTAAAAGCGGAATATTATTAGATAAATACAAAACAGAAAATAATGCTACTAATCCATTACCGGATTCTATTTCAATAGAAGAAGCAAAAAGCATTTTTGCACTGAATATTATTTCTGTTCAGCATGATCGAAAAATAAAAAAGGAAAGATTAATTCAATATCAGATGACAATTGTTGAAAACGAACAAACAACTACATTAACGAACAATACAGAATTACTTTCGGAAGAAATGATTCTTCGTTTAAGTAAAATCAAATCAGGTTCAAAAATTTATTTCGAAGGAATACTTGCCGGCGATTCAGAAACAGAAAGTGCACATGTAATTATTTTGTACTTCGTTGTTATTTGAGATTTTTAACTTATCGTGAAAAGTGATTTGCACCCTTTTTAAAAATTATTGGTTGATGAATAATCGTTGTCTTTATTTGAAAGATAATCTAGGCATTTTTGACTGAATGAGGCAAAAATAAAAGATTACTAATTTTCAAAATTCTACTGTGTGTCAGAAAATAGCTGCAAAACCCCATACGTCAAAATCAAAATAATACTTACTTTTACGGCATGTTAGCAATTGATAATACACTGATTTCGGAAGAGATACTGGAAAAGAAATTTGTTTGCGATTTGAACGCTTGCAAAGGTGCTTGTTGTGTAAAGGGCGATTACGGTGCTCCACTTGAAAAAGAAGAATTAGCAGAACTCGATAAGGTATATGAAACCGTAAAACCTTATATGACACCGGCAGGTATCGAAGCAGTTGAAAAGCAGGGAAAATATTTGCTTTATGAAAGAAAAGAATGGGTTACTCCTTTAATCAAAGGGAAAGAGTGTGCGTATACCTATTTTGAAAAAGATGGAACAGCAAAGTGTGCCATTGAAAAGGCATATTACGACGGAAAAGTTGATTGGAAAAAACCAATTAGCTGTCACCTCTACCCTATTCGAATTACGAAACAAAAAACCGGATTAGAAGCCATCAACTACGATCATTGGAGTATTTGCAAAGCAGCGTGTAAACTTGGCGAAAGTTTAAAAGTGCCGGTGTACAAATTTTTGAAAGAATCGCTTACGCGCAAGTATGGCGAAGAATGGTACAAGCAATTGGAGATTGCTGCAGATATGATAGAAGCACAAAAGACCCCGGTGGTAGTTGGTAAGGGAAGAAGTAAGAAATAGGAAGTAAGAAGGGTTAGAGGTCAAGGGTCATTTATAGCCTGCATTCATTTATTTCTCACCAATCGGTTATGAAGTAGAATGTAAAAAGTAGGTCAATTTTTTACTCACTACTTACTACTCACCATTCACTAATTGAAGTAAGAAAGATCAAAGATCAAGCACACTCTCTTTTTTACTCACCAATCACCACTCACCACTCACTTAAAAGTTTATTCCTTCGTAGCAGCTGCTCTTACATACTCACGATTTAAGCGAGCGATGTGAGAAATAGAAATACCTTTCGGACATTCAGCTTCACAGGCACCAGTATTCGTACAATTTCCAAAGCCGGCTTCGTCGTGAGTCATAACCATATTCATAACACGTTCTCTTCGCTCAGGTTCTCCTTGAGGAAGTAATGCTAATTGCGAAACCTTGGCCGACAAAAACAACATTGCCGAAGCATTTTTGCAACTTGCCACACAAGCCCCACAACCTATACAAGCAGCGGCATCGAAAGCCTCATCTGCCATTGCTTTTTCAATAGGCAAACTATTAGCATCTGGAGCATTTCCTGTATTAACTGAAATATATCCTCCGGCTTGAATTATTTTATCAAACGAAGAACGATCTACTGCTAAATCTTTGATCACCGGAAAAGCTGCAGCTCTCCACGGCTCGATCGTGATAGTTTCGCCATTGCTGAAATGTCGCATGTGCAACTGACACGTAGTTGTACCTCTCATAGGACCATGGGCACGGCCATTGATGAACATACTACACATTCCACAAATCCCTTCTCTACAATCGTGATCAAACGCCACCGGTTCTTTACCTTCACGAATCAAACGATCGTTGAGTACATCCATCATCTCTAAAAATGACATGTGTGTATTTACACCCGGCATATCATACATTTCAAAACGACCTGTAGTGTTAGCGTTCTTCTGTCTCCAGATTTTTAATTTGAGGT
The DNA here is from genome assembly GCA_031367345.1 of Bacteroidota bacterium. GTDB lineage: Bacteria > Bacteroidota > Bacteroidia > AKYH767-A > 2013-40CM-41-45 > JADKIH01. Next base: position 9,326 of record JANLPR010000103.1, read on the forward strand.
TGATTGTTTCCATTTTGAGTAAGTAGTGAGTGGTGAGAAGTAAGTAGTCTTTGCATTCGTACTTACAGCTTCATCACAATTATTGATCTTTAATTTTTAATTGGACTTTATAAATTAAAGACCTAATAATTTTTTTTATTGCAATAATTAAATTTAATAATTCAGTTACATTTTCTTGATGTAAATATTTTAGCTCTATAGCTATCAATATTTGAGTTTCTAGTTCTGCGGCTGATCCCTGTGCGGTATTTAAAAACTGAATAAATACTTTATCATAGTTTCTCGACCAGCCTTCTGCAATATTTGAAGGAACAGAAACAGCAGACCGTCTCATCTGACTTGTCAAACCAAAGTTTTCATTTGAAGGAAATTTTTCCGTCAATTGATAAATCTGAACAACCATCTGAATACTGTCTTTCCAGACTAGTAATTCTTTATAACCTTGATACATTTTTTATTCAAATGTACCATTGAAGAACGATAACGTACTCTCAATATAAGCGACTTTTTATTGAATGACAAGTCAAAAGTTTTCAATATTATTTATCTTAACTTTTACAAATTCCATTTTTCATTTAAAATAGTTCGAAGTAAATTAGGAGCAATGCATTCTTACTTACCACTCACTACTCACTACTTACTTATAAGACCTCTGCGTTGGATGAACTTCATCGAACACCAACTCTTCTTTATTTAATACAGCGGGATTTTCTTCTCCTGCAAATTCCCATGCTGCCACGAAAGAAAATTTTTCGTCGTTACGTTTTGCTTCGCCATCTTCTGTTTGCGACTCTTCGCGGAAATGTCCTCCGCACGACTCTTCGCGCATCAATGCATCTGTCACCATTAATTCTCCTAACTCGATAAAATCAGCAACGCGGCCAGCTTTGTCTAGCTCCGGATTAAATTCATTTATTTCACCGGGAACTTTTACATCTGACCAAAATTCTTTTTTCAAATCCTTGATCATTTCAAGTGCCTTCTTTAATCCTTCAGCATTTCGTGCCATTCCACAATAGTCCCACATAATTTTTCCAAGCTTTTTATGTAAGTCTTCTACTGTTTGTTTTCCGTTGATCGACATCAACAAATTGATGCGATCCTTTACACTTTTCTCAGCGTCTACGAAAGCTTGATGAGAAGTAGGAATGGCAGGAGTACGAATTTCATCGGCTAAATAATCACCGATCGTATATGGAATAACAAAATAACCATCGGCCAATCCTTGCATAAGAGCAGATGCCCCTAAACGATTTGCACCATGATCACTAAAATTACATTCTCCCAAAGCATATAAACCAGGAACGGTCGTCATCAGATTATAATCAACCCATAATCCACCCATCGTATAATGAACCGCCGGATAAATTCTCATAGGAGAAGTGTAAGGATCGTCGCCGGTAATTTTTTCATACATTTCGAAAAGATTTCCATAACGAGAGCTGATAGTATCTCGACCTAATCTGTTTATTGCATCGCGGAAATCGAGATAAACCGCAAGACCACTAGGACCAACACCACGACCTTCATCGCATGCTTGCTTAGCGGCACGGGAAGCAACATCGCGAGGCACTAAATTTCCGAAGGCCGGATAGCGACGTTCTAAATAATAATCTCTTTCGTCGTCACTTATTTCTTCAGGCTTACGCTTGTCGCCTTTAGCTTTAGGCACCCATACTCTACCATCATTCCGTAAACTTTCGCTCATAAGAGTAAGCTTCGATTGATAGTCGCCTGAAACAGGAATACATGTCGGATGAATTTGTGTGAAGCAAGGGTTGCCGAAAAAAGCACCTTGCTTATATGCTTTCCATGATGCAGTAACATTACTACCCATGGCATTTGTTGAAAGATAAAAAACATTACCATAACCACCGGAAGCAAGTACTACAGCATGACCGAAATGACGTTCTACTTCTCCCGTAACTAAATTCCGTGCAATGATACCTCTCGCTTTACCATCGATTTTTACTACTTCAACCATCTCATGACGGTTATACATTTTGAGATTTCCTTTTGCAATTTGACGTGACATAGAGCTATACACACCTAACAATAGTTGCTGGCCTGTTTGTCCACGAGCATAAAATGTACGCGATACTTGCACTCCACCGAATGAACGATTGTCGAGTAGGCCACCATATTCACGAGCGAATGGGACACCTTGCGCAACGCATTGATCGATGATAGCAGTAGAAATTTCTGCTAGGCGATACACATTTGCTTCGCGCGCGCGGTAGTCACCCCCTTTTACAGTATCATAAAATAAACGATAAACACTATCGCCATCATTCGAATAATTTTTAGCTGCGTTGATACCACCTTGAGCGGCGATACTATGAGCGCGACGAGGGCTATCTTGAAAGCAAAAACATTTTACAGTGTATCCCAATTCAGCTAAGCTGGCAGCAGCTGCACCACCGGCAAGACCGGAACCAATTACGATCACTTCTATATGACGTTTGTTGGCAGGATTAACCAAACGCACTTTCGACTTATATTGATTCCACTTTTTATCGAGTGGGCCTTCGGGAATTCTTGAATTTAATTTGCTCATAATAACGAGTGACTTTATTTAATAGCCAATGAAGTGGCGCGTGCAATTAATTATTTTACAATACCCATATTTGTAGCTGCTCCGAAAAGATCGAAGAAGAAGATAATGGGAAACGAAGCAAAACCAACCATGATCAGTAAAGCGAAAATGGTTCCGAATGATTTTAATGATTTACGAAACTTTTGGTTGTTAGCACCAACAGTTTGAAATGCTGATTGAAATCCGTGATTAAGATGTGCACCAAGAATAACCATGGCAACGAGATATAAAGCAGCATACCAACCGGTCTGAAACGCAGAAGCAACATCGTACGACATAGACGTTTCTGGAGCACCAAAACGATGAGGGAAAAAGAAGGTACGCAAGTGAACGATTAAAAAAAATAAGATGATTGAGCCTGTGAGCCCCATGTTACGACTAAACCAAGTTGAGTTTTTCGACTGGTGGTTAACAGCGTAAGTTACGGGACGCGCTTTGCGATTGGCAAGTGTTAAGAAAAGTGCATCGAGAATGTGGATAATGAAACCACCGAATAAACCAAATTCGATTGTACGAATAAGCATGTTACCTGCCATAAATTCGGAGTATTCGTTGAAGGCTTTACCTGCATCGAGTTTGTATAAAAGGAGATTTCCGTAGAGGTGTTCCAGTAAGAAAGTGCAGAGAAATAGACCTGTGAGTGCCATGACTAATTTGCGGCCAACAGAGGTGTAAAATACTTTTAATGACTCAACCATATTGAAATAGGGATTATGATCTTAGGGGTTTAGCAATGAAATCTATTGAAATGAACAAATAACAGCGCATTTGGTTTCAACAAGGGCAAATGTATATTGCTAGTATGGTTTTTCAAAGCGTAATTTTCGATAAAATCGGGAAATAATGAACCGTTAGGGGGTTTAGGGAATTAAAAGTTCACAAAGTCGAGAAAGGGCATTTTTAAGATAGCTTAACGAATGATAATTCCTTTAGTGGTACTGTTTCGACTAAGAAGCAAAATCGATTTAGGTATTATTAACTTTAATATTTCAGGCTAATTATTTTTTCACTTTGGCTAAGAGTTATGAAATTAGCAATAGCACAAATTTAAATCTAACATTTCGATGAGCCGTATCCAATTTAATATTCTACCTTGACCTCGAGCCGAGGTTATCTGAGGAAAAGTGCAATAATGTTTATTGCAATACAGAGATTTTTAAAACGGTGAAACAATTTATGAAAAAAATATTTACTTTCTTTTTATTTTCAATGGGATTAACAGCTGCAATTGCACAACCGGTTTTATATAGCGATAGTTTGCATACAGGAATCAGTTTTAATTTGTATAACCTTACGAATGTAAACACTGCAAATCTTGCTACAGCCGGTGCTGCTGTAACATGGGATATTAGCGGGGCAACGGCGACTCTTTTCGGTACAGCTGATTTTATGGATATGGCATCAACACCCTATGCAGCACAATATCCGGCAGCAAATTTTGCAATGCGATTTATACCTATAGGATCATCTGAACTTTATAGTTTGTTTACCCTTACCACTTCTTCTTTAAATGAAGTAGCAAATAATGTAGGCACTCCGAATGAGACCTCTTTTATTGATCCAAGAGAAACTTTAGTATTTCCTTTTATCTATAACACTTCCAGTACCGACGTTTATCAAAAAACTGGGCAAGGCCAAAAAGTGATTGTCAATAACTATGAGTCGTATGGAACACTTGTAACATCGTTTGGTACAACGAATAATATAGTTCGAATTACGACAACAGACAACGGCAATACCTCTTTAAATTTCTGGGGAAGTTCACCTTTAGTTCCAATGTTACAAGCAAGCAGCAGTGGATTTACGTTATGGGAGTCAACAGGATTAACTGGTATTTCTACAACAGTTACAAATGAGTTATTTGATATGTATCCAAATCCGGCTATTAATGAATTGCATATTGTAAACAAGCAATTACTTTCAAAAATAGAAATTATAAATTCTGCAGGAGCAATTCAGATAACGACAACACAATCTAGAATAGACATCAGTATGTTAGCATCAGGCGTATATTTTGTAAAAGCATATACAGCCGGGAAAGTTATTTCTCAAAAATTTATTAAACAGTAAATTGGTGAGTAGTGAGTGGTGATTAGTGAGTAAGAAGGCAAAGCTTTTTTTACATACTTATTACTACTCACCATTCACTAATTGAAGTAAGAAATATGATGCCTGGTGAAATATCATTTTTTTTACTCACTAATCACCACTTACTACTCACAAAGTAAAGGTCATTGAAAGTTTGCTATCGAATTACCGACTCTCGAATTACGATTCTCAAATTACGACTCTCCGCTCGGCAGAATGTTGTACGAAGGCAGGTGCGAAGGCTCATTCAGCCGCACGTAGGTGAATCAATTGATTCAATGCGAATAAAAAACATGTAAAGTCAAGTGCAAGTGATTTTACTCACTAATCACCACTTACTACTCACTAAGTAAAGGTCATTGAAAGTTTGCTATCGAATTACCGACTCTCGAATTACGATTCTCAAATCACGACTCTCCGCTCGGCAGAATGTTGTGCGAAGGCATGTGCGAAGGCTCATTCAGCCGCACATAGGTGAATCAATTGGTTCAATGCGAATAAAAAACATGTAAAGTCAAGTGCAAGTGATTTTACTCACTAATCACCACTTACTACTCACTAAGTAAAGGTCATTGAAAGTTTGTTATCGAATTACCGAATCTCAAATTACGATTCTCGAATTTGTCTAATCACCACTTACTACTCACTTAAAAAGGTCAATGGTTATTTATTGCGGAGTACTTTCTAATTATCGTACATTAGCACTACCTATTTAAATTTTTATGACTTACGTAGTGCTGAATCTTCTTTTTCGACAACGGCTTTTTCTTCTCATCGCTTTGCTGTTTTTTCAATTTAACGCCATAGCTCAAAATCTTGTGCCCAATCCGAGTTTTGAGGAGCATGATAGTTGTCCAAATACTTTTTTTAATTTAAGCTATGTGAATGACTGGTTTCCGATAAATGGATCGCCTGATTATTTTAACCGATGTAGTAACCACGGATTTGGAATCCCATACAATGTTGAAGGAATGCAAGAAACATTTTTGCAAAATGGAGATGCGTATATTGGTGAATATTTTAATATTTTTCAAATGAATCAAAGCGAATTGATTTGTGTACAATTGTTACAGCCGTTAATAATCGGTCGCCAGTATTTTTTTTCAATGAACGCTTCACCAGAAAACAATTATAATAACAGGCCCGGTTGTTTCTGCAATAAAATCGGATTTAACCTTTCTACTTTTAAACCGGATGAAAGTAACGGTAATGTACTATGGAGTTTAAATTTTAATTCTACTACTTTTTCTTATGATTCAATAATTGACGATACAACAATTTGGTATAATATCAAGAGTGCAATTATTGCTGATTCAGCATACCGTTATATTTCTATCGGAGTTTTTTACCCAAAAGACAGTTTGAATTGGCTCTGTAGGGACAGCCAAAGTTATTATACTTATACTTATATTGATGATGTTTGTGTTTCATTAGACTCTACAATTTGCTATACAAAGAATAAAGAACTGCCAACAAGCCTTTTTACAGTTTCATATTCGAATGGCGAATTGATAGTTGCCGGTGGGAGAGATTATGAAATGGTAAATGTTACATGCTATTCTATTTTAGGTCAAATCATATTTCACTATTCAGGAACAGAAAGGAGGTGGGTTAGAAATTTTGCAAAGGGAATTTATATTGTAATTATTAATAATCCGCTCGGCAGAATGTTGTGCGAAGGCATGTGCGAAAGCTCATTCAGCCGCACGTAGGTGAATCAATTAGTTCAATGCGAATAAAAAACATGTAAAGTCAAGTGCAAGTGATTTTACTCACTAATCACCACTTACTACTCACTAAGTAAAGGTCATTGAAAGTTTGCTATCGAATTACCGACTGTCAAATTACGACTCTCGAAT
>JANLPR010000116.1:0-22428 GCA_031367345.1 Bacteroidota bacterium
AACACTATTGAATGTATGATTTCCTCCATACTCATGTCCCATTTCATGTGCAACGTAATCGATATCGAAATTGTCGCCAATTGGTGCCGAAGAACCCGTAACACCTCTTGCTTTATTAGTGGAGTTGCAAACAACACCTAATCCTGCAACTCCTCCACCTCCGGTACTAAACACATGTCCGATATCATAATTTGCAGAGCCGATTATTGTAGTAATATTGGTTTGATTTTCTCCTAACATCGTACTTCCACTCGTATTCGTGTAAGGATCTGTTGCAGCATTTGTATAAACAAGATTGGTTGTTGAAATTAAAACCAATCGAACACTTAATTCCAATTCATAAACTGTGGTCACTCTATTAACTGAAGTAACCATTCCTGAAAAAGCACCACTTGCCGTTCCGCCATAATATGCAGCGTATTCCCCGGTACACGCCAAGGCCAAACGATAAGTACGTAATGACGCTCCACTCGACCGCTGAACAGAATAATTGGGTCGGTTTTGATCAATAGTTTTTTTCAAACTTCCTTCTGTTTCGCAAATGAAATCACGAGGAACTGTAGTATTTTTACGATCATAACAAATGTAATTGTCTTTATTCCCCAGAGAAAAAGGATCAATCATCATGTAACCTTTGCTTGAAATAATAAATCCATGAAACCCCCAAATTGTATAATCTAATGTTGCGATAGCCGTCGGATCATCAATTCCTTTTGCTTTAAAAGTTCTAATTATTGATTCAAATCTCCCAGCTAAACTGTCTGCTATAACTTCACTTCTAAAAACACTGAATCGTTGCATTGAACCATCAGCCAACGGAAGAGAAATAATCTGCGCAACTGCATTCGGACTTGTTTGATACACAGCTTTGTTTAATTCCGATTTCAATAATGAAAAATCGATAGTATATAGCCGATAATCACTTGGTAAAGATTTTAAAAAGAATTTATCAGTAAACGAGCTATGTGATTGCTCAGACCAAGATGATTTATTTTTTTGAGCAATCGCAGAAACTAAACAACACATTACTAACATTGCGACAAGCAATGGTAACTTAATTAATGACTTCATAAAATGGGTTTTGTAAAATTTAAATGCAGACTTCTAAATTAACAGAAAAATCCAAAAGACTCAAGTAAAATTGGCTAAACCGGAATTGAAAATAGTACAACTACTGTTTAATAGCCAAAATCTCACTTTTCTATAATAATTTTTTGAAAATAATGACCCGAACTTGTGCTTATATCTGCTATATAAAGTCCGGAATCTAGATTTTTATCTGTGAGATCAATCCTATTTTTCTCTCCAATTGAGACAGTAAATATTTTTTTTCCTAATAATGTAAACAAACTGAAAGCATTTAAATTAAGTGAAGAATTTGCAGATTTCACTTGAAGAAAATCAAGAGCAGGGTTAGGAATTATACTAAGTTCATCAGTGATACTTCCAACCGGCAATTTTCTTATGACTTTATTTCCTCCAGAAATAATTTGAATTTCAGGATCAATGTTTACATAGAGAGGTGTAAAATTTAACATAAAATGAAAATGTTCGCCTGAAAATTGCGGATCAACTATCATGATTGTATCACTACTATTATTTTTAAATTCAATTGGCAACGGATTATGAAAAAATAATATTGAAGCATCAGAGGTACTTTGTTGGATGGTTAAGTCAACAACATTTTTATCATTTTCCCACTCCACAGTGTAACTAGGAAATCCTTCTCCATAAAACCATTCGTTGAAAAACGCATCTTGGTTTTCACCAGTTACTACTTGAAATGAACTCTTTAAATCTGCTGTACGCGAATAAGAATAGGCCAAATTCGGTGTTTCTAAATAGTTCTTTAGAGCATTCTGAAAAAGCAAGTCGCCATATTTCCATCGCAACATATGTAGTAAAAAGGAAGCTTTCCTATAAGATAGTCGTCCACTAAAAATTCGACTTAAACTTGACGTATCATCACACGAAACCGTACCATTTGGTTTTGAAATAATATCTTCCAGCGAATTGACCTTCCAAGCATACCAATTCTCAGGTTGAAATCGTTCAACACACATTCCAGTCATGTAAGTTGCAAATCCTTCGTGAAGCCAAATATCTTCCCAACTTTCACAAGTAGTATAATCTCCAAACCATTGATGTGCCATTTCATGCGCAATTAATTCAAAAGAAAATTCTCCAACAAAAGACATCGTTTGATGTTCCATTCCCCCACCCCAACCAAATTGTGCGTTCCCATATTTCTCTTTTGAAAACGGATAGTTGATCAAAAGACTATCATAAAATTCCAACAACTGCTTCGTAGTAGATGTCGAATTCTGCCAGCTTGAATAATTTTCCGGATAAAAGTAATTGAGTATTGCGAGTGTATCATTGTTGGACAAAACCAGAGTATCCTTGAGTTCATCATAATTAGTTACGCTAATCGCTACTAAATAAGGAGCAATCGGATAATTGGTTTTCCAGTGATAAATATTTTCATTCCCTACTTGCTCTACACTTACCAGTTTCCCATTCGATGCACACTTATTTCCGCTTGGTATTTTACAATTGATTAACATCGAATCAATTTTATCTGCAGTATTTTGTCGACAAGGCCACCAATCACTTGCACCGTAGGGTTCAGAAAGCGTCCAAATTACTGGAGCACCGGAATGATCCCCTCGCGTAAACGATCCGTTCCCCGTTGCTTCAGGTTTTCCGTGATAATAAATAATAAGCGAATCTGTACTCGTGGAAAGTATTAATGATGGGAAATAAATTCTCAGCAAATCAGAATCATGAAGAAAAATACAGGACGAATTTTGAGATGCTACTGAATCAACAATGAGTTTTGACGACAGATCAAAAGTAATTGAGTCTGTATTATCTAATGCAGCAAATAAATACTTTACATTACCGAAAATACTATCAACTGCCGGATCAATAGTCCAGTTACATTCTGCAAAAAAAACATTAACTCTTTCATAGTCCAATGCATTTGCTTGATAGAAATAATTTACCGATCTGCTTTGTCTTAAACTATTCTTTAGTGATTGACAATCGCTTTCTTGTCCAAGAGAAAACTGGATAATACCAACTAAAAAAAGTAAGCACAAGGTTGAAATTTTCATTTGTATCTACTCATTCATCAATGTGTAAATATCATCAATCATTTTATTGACATCGGTTGAATCTGTCCCGTCATAAAATCCGCGTATTCTCTTTTCAGTATCTATGAGCGTAAAAAATTGAGTATGTACAAAATCATCCGGCCCACCATTGCCTTCAGTGACACTCGATAAATAAGATTTTCTGGCTAACTCATAAATAATTTTTTTATCGCCTGTTACAAAATGCCATTGTTTATCATCTGCATTATGTTCAAGAGCATATTCTTTTAAGACAGATATACTATCTTCTTGCGGTTTTACGGTATGAGATAAAAATTGAATACGGTCATTGTTTTTAAAAAGCTGCGCAACTCGTTCCAATTGATTTGACATTTTCGGACAGATCCCTTCACAAGTAGTAAAGAAAAAATCTGCTACATAAATTTTATCTTTAAAATCATTTTGAGAGATCACATCTCCATTTTGATCAGTCAATTTCCAATCTGCGATTGTATGAAATGTAGAATCATCATTTTTTTCTCCGTACACCGGCAATGAAGGAATATCTTTTTTCTCAGTAGTAATTATTTTATATCCCCAAATCATAGCAGACAAAACGATTATAGCTACAACACCCCAACGTAAAATCAATTGTTTTTTCATTTTATTTTTTGTGATTTAATAAAAGTATTTTTGCATTCATGACTACAAAATCCGAGAAGCTTTCCATCAAAAGTGATAGTATCAATTACATTATTTTCGATATTCATTCCGCAGACAGTATCGAAATTAGAAATTAAAACTCCGGCAGGAAAATAGATTGCATTTTTGTTACCACTTTTCACTTTTTCCGGAATAGGCTGTTGTACAAGCTGGTTATTTTTTGTTGAACATCCATTTACAAAAGCAGATAAAAGTGCAAGTGCAATGATTTGTTGAAAATTCATTTTCCGAAGTTAGTGCGTACAAAATTACTGAATAATAACTTCAAAGTTGGTTTCTTGCTAATTAAAGTGAAAAGCTGATTCCGAAATTTTTTAACTTCTTTGAACCAAGTCTCAATCCTTAACATTAATTCCTCACATCATAACGCGTAGATAAATGAACAAATAGCATTTCTGAATATTGTACTCGAATGTTTTGAAAATCACTAGAAATGCACGATTTGTAGAAAGAAAATCGTTTAGAAACGACAAAAAAATTATACATTTGTAACTCAACAATTCCAATCAATTTTGTATGAAAGAGGCGGAAACAAAACCATCGTCTAATGCATTAAGTTTTGAAGATTTCAAAAAAGAAGTATTAAATGATTTTCGAATTGCAACAGAAAGCAGACAAGCAAGTCTGTTAGGCCGCAAAGAAGTATTAACAGGCAAGGCGAAATTTGGAATTTTTGGTGACGGAAAAGAGATAGCTCAGATTGCTATGTCTAAACAATTTCTACCGGGCGATTTCAGATCAGGCTATTACAGAGATCAAACTTTTATGTTTGCTATTGGTCAGTCAGACATCACAGCTTTCTTTGCACAACTATATGCTAATCCTGATGTTCAAGCAGAGCCTAGTTCAGCAGGTCGTTCTATGAATGGCCACTTCTCTACTCGTTTACTCAATGAAGATGGGAGTTGGAAAAAGCTTTCTGCATTAAAAAATTCATCTTCCGACATTTCTCCTACTGCAGGTCAGATGCCTCGCCTTCTTGGATTAGCATGGGCTTCAAAATTATTCCGAAACAATAAAGAACTTCATCAATATACCAATTTTTCTAACAAAGGAAACGAAGTTGCATTTGGAACCATCGGTGATGCCAGCACATCTGAAGGATTGTTTTGGGAAACAATCAATGCTGCCGGAGTTTTGCAAGTACCTATGGCAATTTCTGTTTGGGACGATGGCTACGGAATATCTGTATCAGCAAAATACCAAACTACCAAACAAAATATTTCGGAGATACTAAAAGGCTTCGAGCGAAATGAAAAAGGCGAAGGCTATGTAATCTTACGTGCAAAAGGATGGGATTATCCGGGCTTGTGTGAGATGTATGCAAAAGGAATTAAAATTTGTCGAGAAGAACAAGTGCCTGTTTTATTTCATATTTCTGAAATGACACAACCACAAGGTCACAGTACAAGCGGTTCTCATGAAAGATATAAATCGAAAGAACGTCTTGAATGGGAACATGAGTTTGATTGTCTTAAAAAAATGAAAGAGTGGATGATTAGTTCTGCAATTGCGTCGGATGAAGAGTGTCATTTAATTGAAGAGAATGCAAAAAAAATCGCGAACGATTGTCGCAAGAAAGCTTGGAGCGATTTCATGACACCAGTGAAAACAGAAATTAAAGAAACTTGTAACGCATTAGAATCTATAAGCAAAATTTCTAAACAGTCGGCCTTTATCAATAAAATTAAAAACGATCTTCATTCCACTATAGATCCTGCACGAAGAGATATTATTATTGCAATACAAAAAGCACTTCGTTTATTAAGAAATGAATCTTCGATTGAAAAAGAACAATTATTAAAGTTGCATACTGATTACTTGAAAGATAATTATGAAAGATACAACTCTACATTGTATAGCAGATCGAATGAATCAATAGAAAATGCAAAAACTGTTTCGCCAATATACAATAACGACTCACCTTTAGTAGATGGAAGAGAAATTCTCCAAGCCAACTTCGATGCTCTTTTTACAAAAGATCCTCGCTTGGTTGCATTTGGTGAAGATCTGGGAAGAATTGGAGATGTAAACCAAGGATTCGCCGGACTACAAGCAAAGTTTGGAGAAATTCGAATTACAGATTCAGGTATTCGTGAAGCAACAATTATTGGCCAAGGAATTGGTTTAGCATTACGTGGATTAAAACCAATTGCAGAAATTCAGTATCTCGATTATTTGCTTTATGCTCTCAACGTGTTAAGCGACGATCTTGCTTCATTACAATATAGAACGAAGGGAGGCCAAAAAGCGCCGGTAATTATTCGTACAAGAGGTCATCGTTTAGAAGGCATTTGGCATAGTGGATCACCAATGGGAATGATTATAAATGCCATTAGGGGAATACACGTTTTAGTTCCAAGAAATATGGTTCAAGCAGCTGGCTTTTACAACACACTTGTTGAATGTGATGAACCGGCATTAGTTATTGAATGCTTAAATGGATATAGATTAAAAGAAATGTTACCGGCCAATTTAGGAGAATTCAAATTGGAATTGGGTATCCCGGAAGTTATTCATTCCGGAACCGATGTTACAATAGTAACTTATGGAAGTTGTGTAAGAATTGCGCAAGATGCAATTCGTTACTTAGAAGAAATGAACATTTCAATCGAATTGATAGATGTTCAGACCTTATTACCATTTGATAAAATGGAAATTATAAAGGAAAGTTTGAAAAAAACTAATAAACTTATGGTTCTAGATGAAGATGTTCCAGGAGGCGCAAGTGCATATATCTTGCAGCAAATTATTGAAAAACAATCAGCATTTCAATTTCTTGATGCCGCCCCGATAACTCTTACTGCAAAAGATCATAGACCGGCGTATGGCTCCGATGGCGACTTTTTCTCCAAGCCGTCAACAGAAGATGTTATTAACTCTGTGTATAGAATTATGCACGAGTATAATCCAAACCAATTTCCCTTGTACCTTTAACCCATTAAATTTTTAAATTATTTACCGTTAACCCTTTTATAGGTTATGTCAGAAAAAACCACAGAAAAAGAATCGCATTACAACTCATTAGAATCAATGAGTGTGTTTGAATTACTATCTGGAATTAACAATGAAGACAAATCTGTACCTGATGCTATCGAAAAAGTATTACACAGAATAGAAACTGTTGTAATATTAATCACTGAGAAATTACGTTCCGGAGGTCGACTCTTCTATATAGGTGCAGGAACTAGCGGCAGATTAGGAATTGTTGACGCCTCAGAACTTCCACCTACATTCGGTCTTGAACAAGGAAAAGTCATTGGTTTAATTGCCGGTGGAGATTCTGCCATTAGAAAAGCAGTTGAATTTGCAGAAGACGATGTAGAACAAGGATGGAACGACTTAGTATCACACAACGTCTCTACTGCCGATGTAGTCATAGGAATTGCAGCAAGTGGAAGTACTCCATATGTAGTTGGAGCATTAAAAAAAACTAAAGAAAACGACATCTTATCAATTGGCTTAACTTGTAATAAGAATAGTAGTCTTGCTCAGAATGTACACTATCCTATTGAAGTCATAGTTGGACCTGAATTCGTTACAGGAAGTACTCGAATGAAAGCAGGTACAGCACAAAAACTTGTTCTGAATATGATTTCAACAGCAGTAATGATTCAACTTGGTCGTATTAAAGGAAATCGAATGGTCGACATGCAATTGACCAATGAAAAACTGATTATTCGCGGAACGGAAATGATTATGAATGAACTGAACATTTCCGAAAATGAAGCATCAGAGTTGTTACACAAGTATGGAAACGTTCGTACAGTTTTAGAACAGTTTAAACAACTGAAAAACAAATAAGGTTTTTGCTACCTCTATATATCTAATACCGATTTATTTCAATCAGGTATTTTTTTCCATAAATAATTTTCTTAAATTTGATGTAGTATACTGTCGTATGACTGAAACAACGAAAATCTTGTTTCAGTTTTCCATTAAGATTAAAACCTAATGGAAAGGAAAACCAATTCAGGGGTTCAACAAAAGTGTAGCATTTAAAAAAAAATAATGCCCATTTTTAAAGAAGTCTGGTAAACAAATCAGAAAATTATATCTAATGAAAGATCTCGAACCATTTTACAACTGGCTTGATTTATATAATTCTTCCGAAGATGAACTATCGCCCTACTCGGGCACTGTTTATAGTGAATTTGAATATTCAAATACCATTTACAATTTTTATATCCATCCACAATGGGATAAATTTGGGAGTAGCACGCTTTATCTAAAAGTCATTTTTGCCGATTACGAACATAATTTTGCCGTCCTTGAATTTATAGGCGAATGGAACGACGCTTTATATAACGATATTATGTTCTTAAAAAGGGAACTTATTGAACCAATGATCTTAAACGGAATAAATAAATTTGTGTTGATTGGCGAAAACGTTCTCAACTTTCATGGCAGCGATGATTGCTATTATGAAGAGTGGTTTCAAGAAGTAGAAGAAGGATGGATTGCTGCAATAAATTTCAGACCTCACGTTCTTTCTGAAATGTCAAAACTTAATTTGGATTACTATATGATTACCGGAGGAGAATTAGATGAATTAAATTGGAGAAATTATCAGCCATTAGATCTTATGCATAAAATAGATTCAATAATCGCACATCGCCTCAATTAATAAAATACAAACTAGCATTTCTCTTCTTTAATTTTTTTGTATAAAAAGTATCACTCTATGATTATTCGAATCTTCTTTCTCTTCTTTGTCCTATTCAACTTTTCAAAAGGACAAACAACTAACGAAAGCGAATCATTAGTCGAAAACGGAAAGGCGTCATTTTACCACGACAATTTTCAAGGACAAGAAACAAGCAACGGAGAGAATTATAATAAAAACGATTTTACTGCTGCTCATCGCACATTTCCATTCAATACTTTTTTATTAGTTACAAATAAAATCAATAATAAAGCAGTCGTAGTACGGATAAATGATCGCGGCCCATTCAAAAAAAGTAGAGTCATCGATTTAACCAGATCTGCCGCTACAAAAATTAGTATGGTTCCTTTTGGTGTAGTTCCCGTTAGGCTGGAAGTCTTAACGTATCTCGATCGTCTAAGTATAACAGATTCCGTATTTCAAGATGGCGAAATTTGGGATTGTTATGCCAATAAAATTGCATTAAAAAATTTGACTATTAAAATTTGGCAAACTGAATATTGGAAACATGCATTTTATATGGCGTCAATTCTTACTCTTGAAACGAAATATGATAGTATTGCAGTTCAAGTAAAAACAAATGGAGAAAATAAATTTTACACTGTTATCGCTACAGGAATTACATCAATTAAGGAAGCAGATAAATGGATCTATAGTTTTCGAAAAATGGGATTTATGTTTACAAAAAAACTCAAATAGATTGTACAAAAAAATTAATGCGATTGATATCTTTCTTTGACCATTTGTGCAACTTTGCGATCAATAATTAGAGTTAATGAAATTTCATTTATTTCACTTAAGGGAATAAATCGAAATCGTTGGGCTCCATTAACTTTCTTTTCGAAATCAAATGGTTTATTAGCAACTTGAACTTTTAACTCTTCTACCGGTTTCATCAAATAATAAATAGATAATACCTGAATGTTTTTATTAAATACCGATTCAACAAAAAAATCTGTTGTGTAAAAATGGTCCGTAATTTCAAATGTCATGTCCATCTCTTCTTTCATTTCCCTGATCAAACAGTCAATCGGCCCCTCGCCAAATTCTAATCCCCCACCCGGAAATTTAGTTATGCTTTGATTATAAACATATTCATCGCTTACTAACAACCCTTGATTTATGTCTACATAAAGTCCATAAACTCTAATTACAAAACCTTTATTTTCTTCCATTCTTAATTTCTAATTACACTCTTAATCCAAGCCAAAGATATATCTTTAGCCCAAGATATTAGGACAATAACAAATTGATTCTAAAAAGAAATCAAAAAGAATTCAAGTTTAATGCCGGATAAAAAAATACTTATAGTAGGTGCAGGACCTGCAGGAATGTCAACTTCGCTTCACCTAAGTAAATATGGAATTAAACATTTGTTAATCGACAAATGTATTTTTCCTAGAGACAAGATCTGTGGCGATGCCTTGAGTGGAAAAGTTGTTCATGAGTTAAATAAAATAGATCCTTTACTGGTGAATCAAATTGCTGATAACAAAAAGGATTTCACTGGAAGCTATGGTGTTCGTTTCTTTGCTCCAAATGGAAAAATGTTGGATGTCCCATTTTCTAACAACCCTGAAAAAGCAAAACATGCTCCGGGGTTTATTTCTACGAGATTAAATTTCGATAATTTTTTATTCTCCAAAGCTGATTTGAACTTTGCCACAATTTATCAAAACACTTCTATCGAAAAAATAAGAAGGACTAATAATGAATTAATCGTAAAACTAAATCGAGATGGCAATTCATACGAAGAAAAATTCGATATCGTAATTGGTGCGGAAGGTGATCGTTCAATTGTTGCAAAAGAATTAATTCCTGTCAAAAAAAATAACGATCATTATTGTGCTGGTATCCGAGTATATTACGAAAACGTCATTGATTGTCACCCTGAGAAATACATTGAATTACATTTTTTAAAAGAATTACTCCCAGGCTACTTCTGGATTTTCCCTATGAATGATGGTACAGCAAATGTTGGCTTAGGCATGCTGAGCTCTTATGTTTCAAAAAAGAAAATTAACTTAAAAAAAACAATTGAAGAAATAGTAATGCAACATCCAACTATTTCGAAAAGATTTAAAAATGCACGTGTAATTTCACCTGCACAAGGATGGGGTTTACCTCTGGGAAGTAGAAAACGAAAAATATCAACCGACAATGCAATTTTAATTGGCGACGCCGCTTCACTGATCGATCCTTTTACAGGCGAAGGAATTGGAAATGCTCTAGTGAGTGGTAGATTTGCTAGCGAAATGGTGATGGAAGCAATTTCAAAAAATCGTATCGACGATTCCTTTTTCTCATCGTACGATAAGAGAATCTATAATCATCTTAGTAGCGAATTAAATTTAAGTCACAAAATGCAGAAACTTGCACGGTATGAAAGCTTGTTTAATTTGGTAGTAAATAAGGCAAATAAAAATTCCACATTGAGAGAAACAATCACGTGCATGTTTGAAGACATGGATCTCCGAGCTAAATTAAAAAATCCTGCTTTTTACTTTAAAATATTATTTAATAAATAATTATTTTGAACTTTCGGATTTGTATTCTGAATTCAATCCTTTTATTACTTGACGAGTAATATTCAAACTATCGTTAGCAAATAATATTCCGCCCCCCTTTTGATAACCAAGTACGAATTGAAAATTTTTACCTTGATTGAATTTTTTAAGGTATTCAGACAATCTACTGTACAACTCTTCAGATGACTTTCCTTGTGCATCATCTAGTTCAGAAAGTAGTTGATCCTTTTGCTGCATCAACATTTGTTGACGACGACCAAGGTCTTCTTCTTTTTGAGATCGCTCTTGATTAGTCATTCCAATTGCTTGTTGCTGATAGGTTGCTGCATCACGTTGCAATTTGTCGCTGGCATCTTTCAACTGACTCTTCATCTTCATCTGAGCCGCCTCTAATTTTGCATGTTCGTCTTTATAAAACTGATATTCATCGAGCAAAGAATCAGAATTAATATATACAATGCCTTGCGAACTCACAGGCATTTTACCCGAAGAAATTGAGGAATCTGAAGTCGCATTATTACCTTTAAAATGTAGATAATACAGAAATGCAACGGCAACAAGTAGAACAGCATTTAATCCCAAAGAGAGGTTTTTCATTTTTCTTTAAATTTGAGCCCAAATATAAAGTATTCACCGGCATTTTCAGAGAAAAGTTCGATCAAAAAAATTTTAATAACTACTAGATATTGTTTACTTTTCACCTGTAATCAAATTCTTATGAAAAGCAGACACTTATTTATTGCATCCATTATTTTGCTGTCATCCTGCTCAAAAACTAACCAGGATATTCCAAATCCTGGAAATGCAGCAGCAATCAGTGCGGTACCTTCAAATTTCAAACAAAAAATCCTTATTGAAAACTATACTCAGACATTTTGCGGTCAATGTCCAAAAGCACACTATTACATCGACTCACTTTTAAAGATGTGGCCAAGTACTGCTTATGCAGTTTCAATTCATGTAAATGATGGCTTGCAAGCTGCTACAAATGTCAATCTAGCTTCCGGAACAAATATGTTGGATAGCATTTACAATACATTCAACATTTATCCGGGTGGGCCCATCAATCGTGACATTAATTCCCCAATCGACCTTTCACCGGACTTGTGGTTTTCAAAAGCACAAACTAAGCTCGGACAAATTCCTTCTTGCGGTTTGGCAATTGATGCTTCTGAAATTTCTGCTAACAATCATTTAAATGTAATAGTTCATACAGGTTTCAGCCAAAATATGTTTGGTGATTATAGACTACAAGGTTATATCATTGAAAAAACAGTTGCCAGTTATGATAGCACGTTTGATCAATTAAATGATTTCAGTTCACAAGGTGTTTCTCCTGATACTACACTCCCTTTTTACAATTTGAATGATACAATAAATCACTATAGTCATAAATATGTTTTACGAAAAATGATCGCCAATTCCGGAGTTGAAGGTGATGGTATCCCTCAAGCTATCATGATTAAAGGAAATGAATTCGTTAAAACATACAATGTAGACCTTACTGGAATTAATTGGTCTAACTGCTTATTAGTTTTCTTTGTCGATAAATATGGCGCAAACGGATCTACGCACTTGATCGAGAATGTACAACAAGTACCAATCGGATCAATTAAAAATTGGAATTAATTGTATGGATTTTATAGATCAAACAATTAATGATTATGCTGAGAAATACAGCACACAAGAATCTGCCAATTTAAAAAAACTGAATAGAGAAACACATGCAAATGTACTTATGCCACGCATGCTTTCCGGACACTTGCAAGGTCGAATATTGAGTATGATAAGTTGCATGATAAGGCCCAAACATATTTTGGAAATAGGAACTTATACAGGCTATTCCGCTCTTTGTTTAGCTGAAGGTCTAACTGATGATGGAAAAATTTCTACCATTGATATAAATGATGAATTAACACCCATGGTACGTAAATATGTACAAGAATCGGGGCTTAGTTCAAAATTTGAAATCTTGACTGGAAATGCACTTACAATAATTCCAACCTTGCATGGTCCCTTTGACTTAGTTTTTATTGATGCAGATAAAAGCAATTATTCCAATTATTATGATCTTGTTTTTGAGAAAATAAAAACTGGTGGGTTTATTATAGCTGATAATGTATTGTGGAGCGGAAAAGTTATTGAAGAATCTGAAAAGATGGATAAAGACACATTAGCCATTCATTCATTTAATCAGAAAATAAATTCAGACCAAAGAATAACAAAAGTAATATTACCGGTTAGAGATGGATTAACACTCATGCAAAAACGGTGAGACAATTGTTAATTTTAAAGTTCACGTATTATAACTTTACTACCTAAAATATTATTCCTAAAAATATTCTGCCCGCTTAAACTAATTCTCCTTCTCTCAGTCATATTTACATGAAACTAAAAACGAGCTTCCTCGCATTGGTGCTGCTGATCACCACCTCTGTCTATAGCCAACAAAATGATCGTAAAAATAGAGATGCAAATCCTGAGCAAATTGCAAAGAATAGAGCTGAAACACTAAGATCAAAACTATTGCTCACAGACGAGCAATACACAAAAGTTTATAACGAACTATTAATTGCTCAAAAAGAAATGAAAAAGAATACCGATGCTATGAAAGCTTCAAGAGATGCCCACGATGCACAAATGAAGTTGATCCTAACACCGGAACAATATTCAAAACTGAAAGGCATTCAAGAAGAAAGAAAACAAATGAGAATGGAACACCGACAATCTGAATCGGGTGATCAGGTAAATCCCCCGCCAACTAAATAATACTTAAAAAAGGACATTGATGCTTCAATGTCCTTTTTTTTGCTTTGCCATTGATACTTTTCTTCCATTGCCTTTGAGGTTCACAAAAAACTTCTTTTCTTTGAGCATGAGTGAAAAATCCATTGACATTAGGAGCGACACGGTTACCAGACCTACCAAAGGTATGTATGACGCAATGATGAGTGCAGAGGTCGGAGATGATGTGTTCGATGAAGACCCTTCTGTCAAAGCATTAGAAGCTAAAGTGGCAAAAATGCTTGGTCATGAAGCTGCCCTTTTTTGCCCTAGTGGAACAATGACTAATCAAATTGGCGTAAAAATTCTTACTCAGCCACAACAAGAAGTTATTTGTGATAAGTTAGCACATATTTATTATTACGAAGGCGGGGGTATTGCCAGCAACTCAGGATTGTCGATGCGTTTACTTGATGGTAATAGGGGTAGAATATCTGCCAGACAAGTTGAAGAGAATATTAATCCTCCCGAAAGTATCCACCAACCATTAACTTCACTTGTAGCATTAGAAAATACAAGTAACAAAGGTGGGGGAAGTTATTATTTTCTTGACGATCTAAAATCAATTTCTGAAGTTGTCAGAAAAAATAATTTAAAATTTCACTTAGATGGAGCCAGATTATTTAATGCTTTAATTGAAACCAAAGACTCCTTGATTGAAACGGGAAAACTATTTGACACAATCTCTAATTGTTTGAGCAAAGGTCTAGGTGCACCTGTTGGGTCTTTACTCATATCAACAAAGGAAAATATTCAAAAAGCAAAGAGAGTACGAAAAGCTTTTGGAGGTGGTATGCGTCAATCCGGATATTTAGCTGCAGCTGGAATCTATGCGCTCGATCATCATATCGAACGATTAAAAGACGATCATAAAACAGCAAAAGAAATTGAACTAATTTTGAAAAAATGCAACTATGTAGAAGAAATATTTCCCGTTGAAACAAATATAGTAGTCTTTCGATTGTCAAACGAAAAATCTGTTCCTCACTTTTTAAACCATCTTTCCAATAATAAAATTCATGCACTACAATTCGGAAAACAATTGGTCCGATTTGTTACTCACCTTGACTTTACAAATGAGATGCTTTCTCCCTTAGAAACTACATTACTTAAATATTAACTCTATGGCGTATTCCTATCATAAAAGCACAGTCTACAAAATAATACACGAATCTGAATTGGTGAAAAGATATTTTTTCAAAGTCCCTGAAGAAATAAAATTTCAATTCAAAGCCGGTCAATTCGTAATGCTTAATTTACCAATCGAATCAAAATTTACGAACAGGAGTTATTCAATCGCATCACCACCAAATAATGAGAATACTTTTGAACTCGCAATTGTACTTAATCCGAAAGGATTAGGAACACCGTATTTATGGGAAAATATAGTTGAAGGGTCTGAAATTGATGTATCCAAACCAATAGGGAAATTCTGCTTAACGGAACCAATAACAAACGATATCGGATTTATTTGTACTGGAACGGGAATTGCTCCTTTACGTTCAATGTTATTCCATATTTTGAATAATAACATCCCTCACAAAAATATTTATATGGTTTTTGGAAATCGATTTGAGAAAGACATAATCTATTATCATGAAATGGAAAATGTAGCAAAAAATCATCCGTCATTTAAATTCATTCCCGTGTTATCTCGTACAAATGAAGGATGGTCAGGTAAACAAGGATACGTTCACCCTATCTATGAAGAAATATTTTCTAACAAGAGACCGGCTACTTTTTATATGTGCGGCTGGAGAGATATGCTCCATGAAGCAAGACAACGATTAGAGAAAATGGGCTATGATAAAAAATCAATAAAATTTGAATCATACGATTAAATCTATTAGATTAAAGAATATATGAATGGCCCATTTCGAGATTATTGTTGTTATAGCTGCCGGAGGTTTAAGTTCACGAATGGGATCAGACAAACTCAAATTGTTCTATGAGAGCGGAGAACAATTCAAAAATCTGAAAACAATATTCCAAGCTCTTAATACTGAAATATTTATTTCAATAAGAAGAGATCAAGATTATTCCTTTTTGAACAATAAGAATATATTATTCGATGACGATGAATTCATAGGAAGGGGTCCAATAAGCGGATTATTAAGTGCAAATAAAAAGTTTCCCTCCAGCTCAATTCTATACCTTGGATGCGATTACCCACTTATTACGACAGAGGAAATAAATTTGCTTGTCAGTCAATATCGAAATAAAAAGACAAAATCATTTTTTAAAGAAAATTACGAACCATTGATTACTCTCTATTCTGAGACATGTTTTGAGGAATTAAAAAAATATTTTATTTCAGGAAACTATTCTTTGAAAAAATTTCTTGCCAAAATCAATGCAGAAAAAATAATTTGCCCCAATCCTGAAAGACTAATGAGTGTAGATACTCAAGATGAATACGCTATTTTTAAAAAAAACAGGTCAATAATAATACGGAATGATAAACCAATCAAAAACAGTTGATGTTACAATAGAGAGAACTGTAAACAATTTTACTTCTGATGAAAATGATATCCTTTCTATAGAAGAACCTCTTGAGATAAGTGTCAGTTTTATTAAAAATGGTCAATCAATTGAAAAAAAAATATCGGTAACAATGAGAACTCCCGGCAATGATGAAGAATTAGCTACCGGTTTTCTTTTTACCGAAGGGATAATAAAAAACATTTCGGATGTTATCAATTCAGAAATAACAGACGAAAATAAAATCAGAATAACGTTGGCTAAAAATATTGATATTGATTCACTGCATTTAGAACGAAATTTTTACACCACTTCTAGCTGTGGAGTATGCGGGAAAGCGTCAATAGAAGCAATACAAACTAATTCGATTTATACTACTAAAAAAATTTCTAAAATAGCTCCGAATATTCTTTACTCATTGATTGATAAATTAACAGAACATCAAGAATCTTTTAAGAGTACCGGCGGACTACACGCCTCTGCTCTTTTTACCATTGATGGAAATTTTATTGATTTAAAAGAAGATGTAGGTCGACACAATGCTCTCGATAAATTAATTGGAGCAGCATTTAATGGAAACAAATTACCTTTGAACAATACAATTTTATTATTAAGCGGTCGAGCAAGTTTTGAATTAATTCAAAAGGCAGGAATGGCTGCAATTCCTATAGTTGCTGCCATTGGCGCACCTTCAAGTTTAGCTGTAGAATTAGCCATATCGAAATCGATTCAACTTATCGGTTTTCTAAAAAAAGACAGATTCAATAAATATAATTAAAAAAAGGGTATCCCAATTGAGAACGAAAACTCTATCAAAACAACCTTTCTCTTTATACCTTTCTTAATGATACAATTTTATATTTAAGGATACTCTCCTATCATCTCACTAATTTCGCTGTCATAAAAATTTTGAAATATTTTAGTTGTTAATCTACAACGAATTTTTTCTGAAAAGTGTTAGTAGAACTTTTCAAAGTAACAATATAAATCCCGCCGGCTAATTTATTTTCAAATCGAATTATCTTGTCAGCTGAAAGTAGTCCATTCTGAACCATTCGACCCGCAATATCTAATATTTGATATTCAGATTCTTGGGCATTCAGTTGATTTATCTTGATTTGATCCAACACCGGTGTTGGGTAAACAGAAAAATTAAACCCACCATTTACCTCTGAAATTCCGGTTGAAAATCCAAAAGTAACATCATCTATCAACGTTCGAGAACCTAATGAACATTGAACATGACCTGTTAAATCTGAATGATAATTAAAAAACTGTAATGAATAAGCAAATACCGAATCGGCCGATATATACACTACTGGAGTTGAAGAGTAAGTATACACATTCACATTTCCTATCATCAAACATTCAGCTAATCCGACCTGATATCCAAATTGATCATACAAGGTAAGTCTGGCAATAGCTGTGTCATTATTTACAGCAATGTGCTTAAAATAAAAATTCAGTTCGGTTGGATGAACTTGTTCGAAAACAATTTCCAATGACGACCATGAGGCAAATACAGAATCAATATCAACACCGGCACCACCAACAATTCCATATCCAGCAGTGAAATTGTAAGCATTACGAAGTTCAAGTGCACCATTTCCACTATGTGAATCTGTTGAAGGTCCGCAAAAAGGACCATCATAAATTATTGAATCACCATGAAAAACTCCGGTAGAATCGTCGATCCAAACATTCGTTAAATAAATATTCCCCCAGTTACTTAATGTACCATCTTGGAGTAAAGATTCAAAATCGCCATTGGGAATTTGTGTTTGTCCAAATGAAACAAAGGAAGTAATCATTGCAAAAAGTAGTGTAGTTATTTTTTTCATGACTTTAGATGATTTAGCTAAGTTAATATTCTTCGGAACAAGTTGATGAATAATTTTTTCAATAAAGGCCTTACTTTTAACATGTAATTTCATACCAAGGTTTAACAAGGAAAGTGCACAATTTAAAGT
Source organism: Bacteroidota bacterium (assembly GCA_031367345.1). Classification (GTDB taxonomy): domain Bacteria; phylum Bacteroidota; class Bacteroidia; order AKYH767-A; family 2013-40CM-41-45; genus JADKIH01. The sequence continues at coordinate 18,251 of JANLPR010000116.1, forward strand.
ATCGTGAGTTGCCTTTGCTTCTTCAAGTGCTTGTGAAAACAAATGAACAGCCTTTGAATCGTTGTCTTTCGCCAATTCAGACCAACCATTCTCAATTAGTTTAGATGCTTTATTTGCGCTTGAAATTTGAGTAATAAACAAGATCAAAAGCGTAATCCGGAAAAAACGATTCTTTTTGAAGTACGAACCAACTAACCACATCTTTTGTCTCATAGATAAAGTAACGAATGTTGGCAAATACGAAAATAATATTTGACTTTAATCAAAAACTCAATTGACCATGCAATTTTAATTAAAACAGTTTAGGCTTATGGATTAATATTGTACTTTTCAAGTACGAATTCAAAAAAGGATAATCTAACTCTCTTATTTAATTTCATGAAATTACGCATAAAAGGAAATAGCATTCGTTTTCGTTTATCGAAAGCCGATGTCACCAAATTTGTCGAATCCAAATCCATTGAGGAGTACACAAGCTTCACAGGAAATAAATTAATTTATAAAATTGAATCAGCTACTATGGCAGAAAAAATAGAAGCAAGTTTTAATGGTTCAACTATTCAGATAACAATCCCATCTCAAATCGCAGATCGATGGACAGGGTCGCAAGAGGTGGGAATTTATCATGATGATAATTTAGGAAATGGAAAATCGTTAAAGGTTATAATAGAAAAAGATTTTAAATGTTTGGACGAAACAAATGAGGACCAGACCGACAACTACGAAAACCCATTGGCAAGTAAGTCAAAATGAAAGCTGAAGAAAAACCTCATTTACCGAATGCAGAGAATCCGGAACGATTCACAGGACTAAAATTAATTGCTCCAAAATTAGTTGCTGCCGGTACCCCTGCTGTACTTTCAAGTGTAAGACACATTTTGACTGAGATGGGATTATCACGTGCACTAAAAGCGCTGCATTCACTCAACCAGAAAGATGGATATGATTGTCCGGGATGTGCTTGGCCTGATCCTGATGGTGAGAGGAGTTCACTCGGAGAATATTGCGAAAATGGTGTTAAAGCTATCGCTGAAGAAGCAACATCTAAAAAATTAACTGCTACTTTTTTTAAAGAAAATAGTATTAACTCTCTTGCCAAGTTAAACGATTACGAGATTGGTAAAAAAGGAAGAATTGCTCAGCCAATGTTTCTGAAAAAAGGGAACGGCAATTATGAACCTATTAGCTGGGAGGAAGCTTTTCAAAAAATTTCAGATTGTCTTCGGCAAATGAGTTCGCCAGATAAAGCTGCATTTTATACAAGTGGAAGAACCAGCAATGAAGCAGCATTTTTATATCAACTTTTCGCACGACAATTAGGAACGAATAATCTACCCGATTGTAGTAATATGTGTCACGAATCAAGTGGCGTAGCACTCACAGAATCATTAGGAATAGGCAAGGGCTCAGTAACACTCGATGATTTTTACAAAGCAGAAGTGATTATTATTTTAGGTCAAAATCCTGGAACTAATCACCCAAGAATGCTTACAGCTTTAAAAAAAGCAAAGGAAAATGGATGCAAAATTATTTCGATCAACCCGTTGTTTGAAACCGGTTTAATTGCTTTTAATGATCCGCAAACCATTCGTGGTGCATTAGGAATGAAAATTTCTCTGACAGATATTTTTCTTCAAGTAAAAATTAATGGAGATATGGCTCTTCTACAAGCCATCAATAAATTATTATTAGAAAGAGATGAAACATTTAGTAAAGAAAAAATTGACATAGAATTTATTACAAAAAAAACTTCAGGCTTTGAACAATACAAAAACCATCTTCAAAATTTAAACCTTCAATCTCTAATTGAAAATTCAGGGATAACGAAAGAAGAAATAGAAACCGTTGTTGAATTACTTTCTACTAAAAAGAAAATTATTGCTTGCTGGGCAATGGGGTTGACACAGCATAAGAATGCAGTGGATACGATAAAAGAAGTCGTTAATTTATTATTGTTGAAAGGCAGTATTGGCATACCGGGTGGAGGAACTTGTCCGGTTCGAGGGCATAGCAATGTTCAAGGAGACAGAACTATGGGAATTTATGAAAAGCCATCATCAAGCTTTCTTGATGCAATTGAAAGGAATTTCAAATTTTCTCCTCCACGAAAAGATGGATTAGATACAGTAGAAACAATTAATGCAATGAACGATGGGAATATAGAAGTGTTTGTAGCCTTGGGAGGAAACTTTCTGTCTGCTACACCAGACACCAATTTTACAGCGGCGGCAATAAGAAAATGTAAACTTACTGTTCAGATCTCAACAAAATTGAACAGAAGCCATCTGATTACCGGTGACGAGGCTCTGATCTTACCAGTATTTGGCAGAAGTGATAAAGACATTCAAAATAACGAGCAACAATTTATTACAACAGAAAACTCAATGGGTGTGGTACAGATGTCAAGAGGGAATTTAGAACCGATATCTGCCAATTTAAAAAGTGAGCCGGAGTTAATATGTTTAATGGCCGACAAAATTTTCGGAGGAAAAGATCCGGTAGATTGGAAAAAGTATCTAATTAATTATGATCATATCAGAGACGACATTGAAAAAACAATTCCTGGATTCGAAAGTTATAATTATCGTGTAAGAAAATTAGGTGGATTCTATTTGCCCAACTCTGTACGTGATCAGAAATTTGATCTTGATAGCGGCAAAGCAGAGTTCAATATCGCAGAAATTACCAATCACCAATTGGAAGAGGACGAACTGCTCATGATGACAATAAGGAGCCATGATCAATTCAACACTACCATTTATGGATTGAACGATAGATATCGAGGAGTTCTAAATGAAAGAAGAGTATTGTTTATGAATGAGGATGACATTAATAAATTAGGGCTTGATGTTGGTGAAATAGTAGATATCGTCAATAACTATGGCGGCGTTGAGCGTATCGCACATCGTTTTATAATTGTAAAATATAAAATTCCAAACAAATGTGCAGCTACATATTTCCCCGAAACAAATGTTTTGGTTCCAATCGACAGCACGGCGGAAAAATCGAATACCCCAACGAGCAAATCGATTATTATTAAAATTAGAAGGAGTAAATAAAATTTAATTGAAATAACTATGCTTGAATTTAAGTTTCAGCCCTTTCCGATTCTTGAAACAAAACGAATGATACTAAGGAAATTAGGGAAAGAAGATATGAATGAAATTTTCATATTAAGAACAGATCCTGAAGTAATAAAGTACATCGACCGCACACCTCCTACAGAAGTAAAAGAAATAGAAGATTTTTTGATACGTACAGATGCAGATACTTCTAACAACATTGGTATTACTTGGGGAATGCAATTACATGGAGAAAATAAAATAATCGGCTATTTAAGCTTTTGGAGAACCATACCAGAAAATCACAGAGCAGAAATTGGCTATGCGTTAATGAAGGAATATTGGCAAAAGGGATTTATGACAGAGGCCATCGATGCTATTTTAAATTACGGATTTAGTGAAATGAAATTGCATAGTGTAGAGGCCAATATAAATCCATTGAATATAGCATCAATGAAGATCTTGAAGCAGTTTCAGTTTGTAGAAGAAGCTCATTTTAAGGAAGACTATTATTTTGAAGGAAATTTTTTAGATTCAGTAATCTTCAGCCTTTTGGCTAGGAATTATCATCCGGTGTTTGAAAGAAAGGAATAAAGAAATTGAGTAACAATAATTAGAATAAAAGCTGTGCAATAGAATAAGGATAAAATTTATTTCATGGACAAAAAAAAGCCCGACTCTTACGAATCGGGCTTTAATAATTTACGGCGACGACATACTCTCCCGAAAGTTACTTCAGTACCATCTGCGCAGTTGGGCTTAACTTCTCTGTTCGGAATGGGAAGAGGTGGACACCAACGCTAAAATCACCATAAAAGTCTTGAATACCTTTATAGACATATAAGAGAAAGAAAACACAACAAACAATAACCAGAGGATCTATCAGATAAAAAGTCTACGGACAATTAGTATTGCTCGGCTATGTCATTACTGACTTTACACCTACAACCTATCAACGTCATAGTCTCTGACGGTCCTTAAAGGAAGTCTCATCTTGAGGCGAGTTTCGTGCTTAGATGCTTTCAGCGCTTATCTCAACCGTACATAGCTACCCTGCGATGCAGCTGGCGCCACAACAGGTCCACTAGAGGTACGTCCGACTCGGTCCTCTCGTAC
>JANLPR010000163.1:0-5445 GCA_031367345.1 Bacteroidota bacterium
ATATATTTTAATTAAGAAAACTGAGTATGAGAATTTACTCAGGCATATTAGGGAACTGATGCTGCGATGCGAAGGGTTAGAAACTCAAAACGCGAAATTGATTAAGCGGATTGAAGAGTTGGAATCAGAAAAAAACAAGAACAGTCGCAACAGCTCCAAACCACCATCGAGTGACGGGTTGCATGACAGTTAGCCCAAACCATCCTCCAATACCCATCTACCACTTAACTTAAAATGAAAAACTATAAATCTTAGTTTATTATCTCTGCCACTTCGGGAGAAGTGTATGCGGCCATAACAAATCCATTAACCATTCAATTATGGACTGGAGGAGAGGTTAAAATGTCGACAGAACCAGGATCAGAATTTTCAATGTAGGATGACAGTATCAGTGGAAAAAATTTGGAGTTTGAAGAAAGCAAGAAAGTCGTTCAACAATGGTATTTTGGCGATCAGGAAGAACCTTCAATAGTAACGATCAAATTGCATCCACACAAACAAGGAACTTCGGCAGAATTAGTACATACCAACATTCCCGATGATGATTTTGAAGACATTGTTGAAGGCTGGAACAATTCATATTTCGGCGCCATTATTTATTTTTATTTGGCCGGTATTTGCAGTTTTAAGTTACGAAACATAAATTACCATGAACAAAAGTACATTTACTACAGGACATCCGATCTTTAATCAATTACTAAATTTTATTCCTCGTTCAGTGATTGTCCAGATCAGTCAAGAAGAACGTTCCGATCGCTATTGTTAGCGTTTTACTACCTATGACCATTTGGTCACCATGCTTTTTTCTGTTTACAATAATTGTGATTCCTTAAGGGAAGTAACGACAGGCCTTTTAGCTTGGGAACAACGAATACAACATCTTGGATTGATCAATCATCCACGAAGGAGCACCATATCAGACGCCAATCAAAGACGAAGTGAAGTTGTTTTGAGAAGGTCTATATGACTTCATCTTTTGTTTCAGGTTAATAAAAAGGATGGACGTTTTTTCTTTGAAATGATCTTCCTACGCAAAATGATTTCATATATACCTAGGACATTCCCAGAAAAGTTCTAATCATAGTAATATGAAAAAGAATTTTAAGGGTAAAATTCAACCTTTATTTACAAAAGAACGAAGTAATATACAGTTTATAATTTGAAAAACAAATCAAAAGAAGAACAAAAATAAAAATTTTAAAGGAATTGGTAAAGAAATTCGGATACATTTACAATCATCAATTTTCATTGATATCTACAATTTTTTTATTAATAAAATAACCAAACGATCAATATAATTTTTTTTTACTAACCAAAATCTTAAAACATAAACCAAAAAACCAACACACAACTGCTATCAAAAAACAATGCGCAGATGCTTTCATAGAAAGTTGCTGAGCAAGCCTACATCCCAAGGCTTAGTAAAACAGGGAACAATGAATTTATTTTTACCCTTAAACCTTAATAAAATGGAAACAAATAAAACGATACCTAATAAACTATTAGTTATTCTATTACTTCTATTAGCTTTTTTTTCCGTCGAAAAATCTATCGCTTCTAGTGCCGCTCCTTATCCGGTAAGAGTTACTCAAAAGGACAAAACTATGATCACAGTCCTTTTGCAAGGTGATGAACATTTAAAGTGGGCAAAGACAATGGATAATTACACTCTTGTGTTTAATAGCATGGGAATTTATGAATATGGAAAAATAGATGCTTCCGGCGACCTAGTTCCTTCCGGCGTTAAAGCACATGATGTTTCAAATCGGACACAGCGTGAACGTGCTTTTATAACGACTATTGCAAAGAACCTTACTTACACCCGTTCGCAAGTTAATATTGTACAACAGATAATAAGAAACAGTACTCCCACCACCACTACAGCATTTCCTTCTACAGGAAACCGAAAACTTATTTGTGTACTAATAGGATTTACAGACTTGGCTTTTACAAAAACCCAGGTTGAATTTCAAAACCTTTTTAACCAAGTGGGCTTTAGCGCTGACGGTGCTGCGGGAAGTGTAAAAGATTTTTTTCTCGAGAATTCCTATAATCAATTGAATCTAACGGTAGATGTAGCCGGTCCTTATACAGCTAGTAATACTCAGGCTTATTATGGTGCAAATACAGCAGGGCAAGCGACAGACATTCGCCCTAGAGAGCTAGTTACTGAAGCTGTAAATCTTGCAAATGCTGATGTTAATTTTGCAGATTATGACAATGACGGCGACGGAAACGTAGACGGAGTATATATAATTTATGCCGGACATGGAGAAGAGGTTGGAGCAGGTACAGATGCTATATGGGCACATGCCTGGAGTATTCCATCTGTTACTCTTGATGGAAAAAATATCAGCAGATATTCAACCTCTTCTGAATTAAGAGACGGTTCAGGATCAGGGCTAACAAGAATTGGAGTTATTTGTCACGAATTTGGACACGTGCTTGGAGCGCCTGATTATTATGATACAGATTATGGAACAGGCGGTCAATACAATGGTAATGGACATTGGGATCTTAACGCCAGTGGTAACTATAACAATAACTCTAAATCTCCGGCACATTCAAATCCTTACACTAAGGTTTATATTTATAACTGGGCAACAGTTACTACTCTTAGCGCTCAGGGAACTGTTACTTTGCAGAAATCTACACTTAACGCAAATAATTTCTACAGATATAACACCACTACAGCAAACGAATTCTTTATTATGGAGAACCGCCAGCAGACGGGCTTTGATGTCGGCGTACCGGGACATGGCTTGTTAATTTATCATGCTCATGCCGATCTTGGAAGTCATTTAGGACCGAATGATATCAATGCCACTGCTCCTCAATATTTCTATCCTGTTTGTGCAAGTGCTTCAACAAATCCCGGTGCAACTCCGGCAAGTTATGGGTCGAATGATGGTGATGGCACTACTTACCCGGGAACATCCAATAAAACATCGTTTACAGATGCAACCACACCCAATGCAAAATCGTGGGCAGGAGTAAATACAGCAAAACCCATTGCCTTTATTACAGAAGATAATGCAGCAAAAACTGTTACATTTTGTTTCCTCGGTTGTCCACCTGTTGCTGACTTCTCGGCTAATAATACAACGCCATGTTCAGGTGATGTTGTTACTTTTTCTGACCTCTCTACCTATTCTCCTACATCATGGGCATGGTCATTTTCTCCGGCAACTGTGAGTTATACCGGAGGCACAAATGCTTCTTCACAAAATCCACAAGTGATTTTTAATGCTGCCGGAGCTTATACTGTTACTCTTACTGCAACAAATGCTTACGGATCAGACCCGGAAGTTAAAACGAACTATATTAATGTTACAGCTAAGCCGACAGTTACACTTCAACCGACCAATCAAGTTAAACAGTGGGGAGATAATGCATCCTTTACTTCTACTGCAATTGGTACTCCTTCACCAACTGTCCAATGGCAATTAAGCACTGACGGTGGTGGATCATGGGCGGATATCGGTGGTGAAACAAATACTACTTTGAATTTATCATGCATAACTCTTGCTATGAACGGTTATCAATATCGTGCAGTGTTCAGCAATATATGCGGATCAACTCCATCTGCTGCAGCAACACTTACAGTTACACCGCGTGTATCAACCGGTACTGTGACTATTGCTCCAAATCCGCAACAATATAGCGACCCGACAACATTAAGTGTTGTCATAGCAAATGCAGTAGCGTGCGGAGAGCAGGCTGCCACTAGTGTAACATTCTTTATCGGGACACAGGAAATGGGAACTGTTACTTTAACAATAAGCGGTACTGATCTTATAGCATCACTTCCTGTTCTATTACTGGAGCCTACACCTTTTGGTACTTCTCCTACCGGACAAATGGCACCCGGAGTGCATACTGTAACAGCTGTTTTTAACGGTGTAAATCCTAATTTCACTTTAACTCCTGCTACCGCTCCGCTTACCATTACTCCTGAAGATGCACGCGCATATTATACAGGGGCATGTTTTGTCGGAACACAAAGCGCTACCTCATTAAATGCAGTTGTTACATTGAGCGCAACTTTTAAGGACATCACAGCAGTATTAGGCGATCCTTCTTATGACGCGTACGCAGGTGATATCCGCAATGCGACTATAACGTTTATCAATCGTGATAACAATACAATAATTGCTGCCAATGTTCCATTTGGTCTTGTAAATCCGGCTGATTCAAAAATAGCTGTAGCTACTTACAATTGGAATGTGACCATATCAGGAAATTCACAAAGTTTTACAGTTGGTATTATTATAGGCGGATATTACTCCCGCAATAGTTCAACAGAAAATACCGTTGTAACAGTTTCTCAACCTTTACCTAATTTTGTTGCAGGTGGCGGATTCCTTATTCTATCCAGCTCAGCAGGAATTAAATCGGGTGATGCTGGTTCGAAAAATAATTTCGGATTCAATGCAAAGTATAACCAACGTGGAAATACGCTGCAAGGAAATATAAATTCAATTGTGAGAAGAACTGAAAGTGACGGTCTCCATGTTTATCAAATTAAAGGGAACAAACTTACATCACTTTCTGTTCAGCCAGCTGCTGTTGGAGGAAAAGCAACTATAAATAGTAAGGCAAGTATTACAGACATTACCAATCCCCTATTACCAATATCCATTGATGCAAATGGTTCAATGCAAGTGAAATTGACTGACCAGGGTGAACCAGGTTCAAACGACAGCATTTCAATTACTATTTGGAATAGAGCAGGTGGACTCTGGTATGCCAGCAACTGGAATGGGACAAGGACAGTTGAACAAGTTCTTGATGGAGGTAATCTTCGGGTTAACAGTAACAGTTCATTTGTACGTCTGCTTCCTGTTGATGAGAATAGTACATCCTTACCACTTTCTGTTTTTCCAAACCCAAGTGATGGCCAATTTACAATCTCATTTACTTCGGAAGAAAATTTATCTTACCGTATTCGCTTAATGGATATATCAGGTAGAGAGATGTATTTCGAAACATTCTCAACCGTTCAAGGTGATAATTTAAAAAGCTTTGACTTGAAAAGCTTATCGAATGGTCTATACCTTTTATTACTTGAGAACGATACAGATAATCGGATGATAAAAGTGATTGTAAACAATTAAAGTATTTCTTAGAATTTAAAAACGGGAGCAGAATTCTGCTCCCGTTTATTTTTTAAAGTAATTCTAAAAATAAAAAAGAGTCACTCTGTTTAATTCGCTAATGATTCATCGACTACTTTCTGATAAAGATTTTTATACAGAGGTAGAATAGTTTTTGATTTCATAATAGTTTCGCTGCGCAGTATTTCCCCATCAAAACATAATTAGAACTTCGCAGCAATACAAATGCCTCACAAAGCCTTAATGAAAGCCAATGATCCCAACCACTGCTTCGAAGAATTTCCAAATTCTTTGTTTTGAGTCGTGTGATTTCTAATCCACCGTCAAG
>JANLPR010000182.1:0-5636 GCA_031367345.1 Bacteroidota bacterium
ACAACTCACTGGAAGAAAATTTACATTCCATTCCTGTGATCTTAGATTCGAGCGGTGTTCAGATTCAAAAATTTTATACCGATGCCTACGGAAATTATTCGTTCCGCGTGGGACTCGGAACATATAGAATTTATCTTGACAGCGCCTCTATCGTAACACCCATTGTTTGTCCGGCAGCCGGATTTTTAACCTCAGTATTAACCGTTGCCGACTCCACCGATTCATTAATGAACTTCGGATTAAATTGTCCGGGTGGAGGATTTGATTTGGTTGCAACAAGCATTACGCCCGAACAACTTTTTAGACCAGGGCGTATTCGAAAAGTTTTATTGAACACAGGCGATGCGCTGGGAAAAAATGGAATGTCGTGTTACGAAGGAACGGGATTTGTGGAAGCGGTGATGAGTGGGCCGATAAGTTATCTAGCTCCGGCGCCCAATGCACTCACGCCAACAACTGTTTCAAACGATACAATTCATTGGGACATTGCAGATTTTTCATTGATTGATCCGTTGCAATCATTTAATATTATGACGCAGGTTTCTACAACGGCAACAGTAAACGATGAAGTGTGTTTTCATTTAACGATATCACCAACGCTTGGAGATATGCGACCAATGAATAATTCGATTGCTGCTTGTTTTGATATAAGAAACTCGCTCGATCCGAATGAAAAATTGATGTCACCTTCGGGAGTAGTCGATACATCTGACCATTGGTTTACGTTTACTATCTTTTTTCAGAATAGCGGTAATGCAGTGGCAGAAGATATTTACGTGCTAGATACGCTCGACAACAATTTAGATGCAACGAGTTTTGAATTTATTTCATCGAGTCATTCGGTAACGACGCAGCTTTTGCCAAATGGAATTGTGCGATTTAATTTACCGGGAATTAATTTGATTGATAGTATGAGTAATGCAAGTTTGAGTCATGGCTTTGTGAAATTCAAAGTGAAAAGAAAAGACGGGACAGGAATGGGAACAGAGATTAGAAATAAAGCGTATATCTTTTTCGATTTTAATCCGGCAGTTGTAACGAATGAAGTGATGGCAATAGTTACATCAATCACCTCTATACCGAAAGTGCAAGTACAAAGTGTTTTTGTATGGCCGAATCCTGCGAGTGGAATAGTAACGATACAGACCAAAGGCGAAGAGATTATTAAAGTTGAAGTGCTGGATATCACCGGAAAATTAATTGATGAGCGAAAAGGCAATGGCACAAGTGAGCTGCGATTGGAAGTACGACAGCTGAGTGATGGCGTCTACCTTTTAAAAGTACAAACGATGAAAGGCGAAATGGTGAAGAAGATTTTTAAAAATTAGAGAGTAGTGATTTCTAATTAGTGAGCAAATAATATTTTCTTGACAGATTTATTAGCAGGAAGAATAATATTCAATAAAAGGGTTCAACTGCGCTTAACTGTTGATCATTTTTTTATTAGAAAGACGACATTCCACCGTGCTAAAGAGTGAACGATATCGAATTTCAGGTACTCGATAATTAATTTGCGATAAATTTGAGTAAATACTATTACTTATTTAAATTTTCTACATTGGCATTGAAATAAAATCTCTTTGAATAATTGTTGAGATAAAATTAATTAATAAGCGTCATGTCTCAAAAACCACCCATTCCAACCTTTGATTTTTATAAAAAAATTGAAAATCCGCTGCAATTTGAATTCAGCAAACTGGAAGAGACCTATAATATGTATGATGCAAGCGAGGCTCATCGTCACAATTATTATGAAATTATTTATTTTGAAAAATCGGGAGGAAAGCATGAAATTGATTTTAACAGTTACGGAATAGAGGAAGGAAGTATTCATTTTATTTCGCCTGAACAAGTACATCATTTGAAACGAGAAAAGCACACAACAGGTTTTGTTATTTCTTTTACTTCAGATTTTTTCTTGAACGATGCTATGAATGGAACCCTAATTGATAGGCTACCATTTTTCAATGACAACGATGCGCATCCTATTGTTTCAATTGCTTTGAAAAATGACCGTAATGAAATTATGGAATTGATAAAAAAAATTGAAAGTGAATATAATTCTTCACACAAAGATAAGTTAGAAATGATTGCTTCATTTATGCTAAATCTGCTTTTACTTTCTAGAAGACATTATCTTTCAACGGTTATTGAGAAATCAAGTATTGCAATTCATTCAGTTTTTGTTAGAGAGTTTAAAAAATTAGTAGAACAAAGTTTTAGAGAAAAAAAATCTGTGAGCGATTATGCTCAGGCGTTGAATATATCAACCGGACATTTAAACGATACAATTCAAAAAGAAATGGGAAAGACAGCCAGCGATATTATTTATGCACGAATCATTTTGGAGGCAAAGCGACTTTTATACCATTCGTCACAAAGTATAAAAGAGATTGCAGCACTACTGAAATATGATGACCCTTCGCACTTTTCCCGATTTTTTAAAAATAACACAGGGAAAACTCCCGAGCAATTTCGAATAGCAATCCGTGAAAGATCCCATTAAATCCGTAAATTAGCCCTTGATGGTTGATGTAATGAAACGTAAAATTGCATAGATACAATTTGTTTAAAATCTAAAATCAATAATCATGAGAAAAATTATATGTATACTATTTATGTCTGCCTTATTTTTTGCGGATATAATCGGCGCACAGGTTTCACCGGTATGGACACAAACCATCAATTCTCTTCCCGATTCGGCAATTATGTCGCCGGTGAAAGTTCTCAATGACAATCAAGGCAACGCAATAGTTTTGGTCAATTATAGAAAGACGGGTGGCCCGGGTATTTTATATAAAATTATTTTGAATAAATATGATCTCAACGGAATGTTGATTTGGTCTCATGTATTCGACAATAATGGAATAGAAGATGCACGAGCAACCGATATGGCATTAGACGCACAGAATAATATTTATGTGATAGGGGCGTTGATGAGTTTGCCCAATGAAGAACCGTACATGATAAGAGTTAATTCCTCCGGGATTTCTCCATGGCAAAGAATAGGGACGACATCTTTTTCTTCTGATGCATTAGAACAAATATTTATCAGAAATAATAATATTTATTTGGCCGGTAATATGGGCATGGCGTTGTTTTATTTAAATGGAACAGAACAATGGTCAAATACAACAAGACCGATTCGTATGAACATTGATAAGAGTGGAAATGCAATAGTTTCAACTTATTCACTACCAACAAACATTTCTAAATATGACAGTCTTGGAAATCAACTATGGGGAGATAGTTCAATACTGGCAGATCGAATTGTAACTGATCTATCGAATAACATCTATTTATTTGGACAGTATCCTTACCAATTGGTTAAACTTGATAGCAACGGCGTAGCACAATGGGCAAGCAATAGTTTTCCGGTTCCGCCTCCATTCGGAGATATTTCTTTTGACATTTTGGTTGATTACAATCAAGATCTTTATGTAATAGGAGTAGCCGATACAATTTTTAAATATGATATGAATGGGAACATGCTTTGGGCTAAGAGTATGGATGGCTTAGACCAATATATTTCGAGTTCAAAAATAAATTTCAATAATATGCTGTTGATAGCCGGAATACAAAATGGATTTGCAGGCTATGATGCGAGAGTTAGTATTTTTAATTCGAATGGTGGAATAAGTTGGACAGGCATATATTCTTCGAATATTGTGCAAGAGTTTCCGGTGAGTATGAGCGTAGATGCCAATGGAATTTATGTACTCGAAGACAGCATTAGTAATTCGACATTAATTAAATTTGACATGCCTTGGAACTCTAGTACGCTTAACATTTCCGACTTTTGTGTTGACAGTGTTTGGTATGATGTACAGAATCCGAATTTGGTAAATATTTCTGTTTTTAATGGCGGTGTTGTTCACAGTAATTACCCTTCAATTCAAATGATAAGTCCGGGAGCAGATACGATAAGCAATGTTGGAAATTTTGTCGAATATTTTGCGCACTTAGCAAATGTCCATCAAGTGTATACAGACACTATAACTGTTACAGGAATTACAGATTTCAGCCAATATCATTTTGTTTATTATGATGGTTTTGGTACAACATCAGGCGAAATTTATTTTTGTGCGCCATTGGCAGTACAGGAAAATGAATTGACAGGAATAATTTTATTTCCCAATCCTTCTACAAGTAACTTGACAATTGCAAATCTTCTTGAATCGGAAGAGTATTTTATAGACTTAGTAGATTTACAGGGAAGGGTAATTGAGAGGAATTTTGTTGTGAAGAAGAAAGAAGTTTCGGTTGACCTTTCAAATCAGTCGGCAGGATTTTATTTTATTCGACTGACTACTCAAAAGGCAACCAGGATCATCAAAATTGCAAAAGGAAATTAACGTTATACCAATAGAAGTCTTCAGTTAAGTATATTGAAGACTTCTATTAAATAAAGTTGACAACCGGAGCTATATTCTTAATTTGCAAAATAGTGTTTAATGTAAAAACTAGAAGCTTTAGAAAATAGGAGGAGCAATTTAGTAAAGAATATTTTCGACAATATTTCGCTAGACTTCATGCTTTTTGGGTTTCATTGGGAAAGAAGAATAAAATTGGATTTATTAAAAAACGCCAACACCTTTCTTGTTTGGTTTTAATTAATGAATACAGTTGATGAAATAAAATAAAAGAGGGGAATATGGATTGGATGAACCAGTATTTAGCAGCCGTTAAGTAATGAGAAGGAGAGTAAATAATTTTTTAATTGACTTAACTACTGATAAGTCGAAAACCGAAATAGCTCTTCGCTAATAATTTTTTTTCTGATTACTCATTACTTGTTCTTCATTAATAATTACTAAGTAATATTTACTCATTCATAATTACTTATTCTTCATTAATAATTACTCATTACTCATTACTCATTCTTAATTAATAATTACTCATTAATAATTACTCATTAATAATTACTCATTAATATCTTGCTACTTATTTATGATGAGTAATACAGAAATTAAAAGAAGAACAATCGAAATAATATTTTGAACAATGTCGCTTGTTTTTGATTTGGAAGATTTTTGTTGGAGAGTAGATGTTGGCTTCATAGAGAGATGTTTTTTTGAAGTTCTACTCTAAGGAAATATAAATAGATACACGAAAAAACTACTATTACATTAATGAAGTTATTTCGGGGGTGAATGGAATGGAATAGTGAGTGAATAATTTTTGTCGATTTTTTCTGCGATTAATCTCTGTGTCTATGTCAATAAATGTTTTTAATCGCGCATTTTTATTTTTTTGTAGACACAAATCAATTCTGATCAGTAAATGAATTTATTTTCAGAATTAAAATTTTAGAAAACGTTTGCGGGCTGAAATCGTTGAAGTATGAACGATATTTATAAATATTAACTGCGAAATCAAATTAGACTGTTGAATGAAGATAACTCTTCACAAGCAATTAATTCATTCGAATTGAAGCTTAATTCGCCGTTGATGCATCTACTGTGACAATAGGGGGAGATAATTCAGATTCAAACCAAATTTACTATTGTCCTTTACATTCGAATTCTAGGTAATAGGCTTCTCCCATACACGCTTGCTGCGTCAATCGTGTATGGATTTTTTGAGAAACTATTCAACTGCAAACGTATAATAATTACTATCAATGAAAAGAAGTA
>JANLPR010000186.1:0-12459 GCA_031367345.1 Bacteroidota bacterium
TCACGATTCACGATTCACGATTCACGATTCACGATTCACGATTCACGATTCACGATTCACGATTCACGATTCACGATTCACGATTCACGATTCACGATTCACGATTCACGATTCACGAAATATTCGTATCGCCTATCAAATATAACGGTCGATTTCTGACATTTGTACTCAAGCGACTAATGTATTCGCCGATAATTCCGATACTTATTAGTTGAACTCCTCCGATAAATAAAATGGCAAGCATCAATGATGTCCAGCCTGGAACGTAATCTTTGGTAATCAACCGCGAATACAAAGCATAAATACTCAGTAAAAAAGTTATGCCTGAAACAAAAAAACCTGCAATGGTTGCAAACTTCAGAGGGAAATTTGAAAAAGAAGTAATTCCATCTAAAGCAAAACGTATCATTTTTTTGTAGGTATAGCCTGTTTCCCCGGCAAATCTCGGATCACGATCGTACTCTACAAATGTTTGTCGAAATCCTATCCACGATATTTGCCCACGAAGAAATTTTTGCTGCTCAGGCATTTCTCGTAATGCTAAAACCACTTTTCGATCAATAATTCTGAAATCGCCTGTATCGACGGGAATATTAATAGATGTAATGCGTTTTAATGTTTGGTAAAAAAGTCGTGCCGTAAACTTTTTCATAAAGTTTTCTCCTTTACGTGCGCGACGCTTTGCATATACAACTTCGAAACCTTCTTGCCATTTTTTATAGAGATCAACAATCAATTCCGGCGGATCTTGTAAGTCGGCGTCTATAATAATAGCTGCTTTACTATTGCATTTATCAATACCGGCAGATACCGCAATTTGATGACCAAAGTTGCGCGAAAGATCGATGTATCGGACAGCAGGATTTTTATTTGCTAACTCTTTTATTAATTCCATGGAACGATCACGACTCCCATCATTAATAAAAACATATTCAACATCTAGATTCAACGAGTTAACTACACCGCTTAAACGGTCGAGTAGGATCTGAATGTTTCCCTCCTCATTATAAATTGGGATGATGATCGAAAGATCTTTCAAAATTTTATTGATTTATGGTGAATGTTTTTGGCGAATAGTATAGGTTAATGCTTTTTATTGTGGTATTTCTTAGTTGTTACTCATACCTTACGATGTGTGAAAAATATTAAATAATTCGGATATGCGCTAATTACATCGCTAATAAAAATCGCAAACGGATTTATCCTTTGCCTTGAATCGAAGACTGATTTTCAAAATCTGCAACAATTTATTCCTGAATAGTAGTACATTTGACGATCTTCATAGAAAAAAACATTCATTAGTGCATTGAATTAACGAGCGGAAAAACCAAAGAAGCAGATAAATTATGACTAAAAAGCAAAAAACAACTCTCTTTGTTCTTGTACTAATCTATACCGCAATTTTTTCGTCTGTTTCTATCGTTAATCATTATTTTTTTAGAACACATGCCCATGATCTTGGGATAGAAACGAACACCATTTTCGATTATGCACATTTTAGAGTAAACGATTGCATGTTAATGCAACCTCAATTCAATAATGTTTTGAGCGACCATTTTTCAATATTGCCAATGGTTTACTCCCCTCTCATTTATATATTTGGCTCTTATACGTTACTTATTGTTCAGCTATTATTTATACTTATTGGAGGAATCGGAATTTACAAATATGTAAGTTTAAAAGCGAAAGATAATTGGCTGGGAATACTAGCTACAGTACACTTCTTTTCACTTTGGGGAATATACACCGCTCTTGCTTTTGATGCTCACAATAATGTGATGGCGGCAATGATCGTCCCCTGGTTTTTTTATTTTTTTGAAAAGAATCAACTAAAAAAAGCATTCTTGTTTTTTGCCCTTGTTATTTTCGCAAAAGAAAATATGGCATTGTGGACCTTGTTCATAGCAATAGGATTACTTTTGGTAAATTTTAAGAATAAAGAGCGGAGGAAATTCTTATTTCTTATGGCAATTACATCTGTTGTTTATTTTATAACAGTGATGCAATTTATTATGCCCGCATTAGCAAACGATGGAAGAGCTTATTTGCACTTCGAATACCATGCACTTGGAAATAATTTTGGTGAAGTGGTGGTAAATATTTTAAAACACCCTATCAAAACATTTTCTCTCTTTTTTGAAAATCATAGCGGAGAAGCTATTTACGATACTTATAAATCGGAGCTGCATTTTATTATTCTACTCTCAGGAGGAATAGCTCTTTTTATTCGGCCGCAATTTTTAATCATGCTTATTCCAATTTATGCGCAAAAATTGTTTTCAGATGACGCAATTAAATGGGGACTTGGTTATCATTATTCAATTGAATTTGTACCGATTATTACAATTGCATTGTTTACATGTATCAACGAGTTGAAAGCGATAAAACTAAAATACGTCACAGCTGGTTTAGCAATTAGTACAACTATTTTTTGTACTCTTTATACAGTTAATAGCGCGCAATCTATCCCTTATTTGAAAGAAGAATTGCAGTTTACAAAAGGCATTCATTATAAACGGAATTTTGACATCAATAATGTTTATGATCTAATGAAGCTTATTCCGGCAAATGCAAACGTTAGCGCATCGAATGTTATTGCACCGCATTTATCGCTTCGTGATTATATTTATCTTTTTCCAACTGTTCAAAATGCAGAATACATTATCTTGTTAGATGATGGCGATGCATACCCGTTAACTTCGGATCAGATGAAAGGTGAAATAGCTAAATTATTGGCAAGTCCCGAGTGGAAACTTGAAAAAAAGGAAGGAATAGTTTATTTGTTTCGGAAGGTATAATTCGTCAAGGTAAATTGCACTTGCTTGTTAGTTAATAGCTGCACTCAAAAGACGGCCGTTATAAGCATTCTCGCTACATTGATTTCATTTGACTTGGTATAGCCGACCTTTGTATTTGTTTTCATTTAATAATGGTTAATAAATATCGTTCATTTTTCTCAGTAATACATACTTTTATTACCTTCGGACCGTACACGGTACCTCGGTCTAAACAATGCCAAAATCTTCCCAATCTTTTACTAAATACATCCGCGCTTTTTGGATAATTATTTCCTGCGGTGTATTGTTTTTAATTTTAGTAATCTTTCTTGCCGCCAAAGGTTATATCGGTGAAGAACTTCCAAGTTTTGAAGACCTCGAAAACCCAAAAAGTAATCTCGCCTCTGAAGTAGTATCGAGCGATCTTGCAGTGATCGGAAAATATTACATTCAAAATAGAACCAATATCCATTACAGTGAGTTATCTCCAAATGTGATTAATGCGCTGAAAGCAACTGAAGATATACGATTTGAAAAGCATAGCGGCGTTGATCTTCGAGGATTGTTGCGTGTGGTTTTTCGTGCCGGGAGCGCCGGTGGTGGAAGTACTCTTACGCAACAGCTAGCAAAGAATTTATTTCACTCGAAACCGAATTCGAAACTACAACGCGTTATTCAGAAAGTTCAAGAGTGGGTAATTTCTGTTGAATTGGAACGCCGATATACAAAGGATGAAATATTGGCAATGTATCTAAATACAGTTGAGTTTAGCAGCAATGCTTTTGGAATTAAGTCGGCAACTCAAACGTATTTTGCTAAAACTCCTGACAAGCTTTCTATTCCTGAAGCTGCTGTACTTGTGGGTATGTTGCAGGCCCCTACAAAATTCAATCCGGCAAGAAATCCGAAAAATTCATTGGCTAGACGGAATATCGTTCTTTCACAAATGAATAAATATAATTTCATCAACAATCACGAATTTGATTCTTTAAAAGCATTGCCGATCAAATTGAATTTTCAAGTGGATGACCATAATTTTGGATTAGCAACCTATTTCAGAGAAGAACTTCGTGGAGAACTTTTGTCTTGGTGTAAAGAACATGTAAATAATGCAACCGGTAAACCTTACAATTTATATACCGACGGATTAAAAATTTACACTACGATCAATTCGAAAATGCAACGATATGCTGAAGAGGCTATGAAAGAGCACATGACGGAGTTGCAGAAAAAATTTAACGAGCATTGGAAAACAAAAGAACCATGGGAAGGGCATCCTGAAATTATTAAGGATGGAATGAAACGTACCGATCGTTACATTTCAATGAAGGCAGATAACGCAAGTGATAAAGAAATTGATAAAGCATTCAAAGAAAAAGTAGCAATGACTATTTTTACTTGGAATGGTGAAGTTGATACTGTGCTTTCTCCACTCGACAGCTTGAAATATTATAAGAAATTTTTGCAAGCCGGCTTTATGTCGATGGATCCTATTAGCGGATATGTAAAAGCGTGGGTTGGTGGTGATGATTATCGCTATTTTAAATATGATCACGTAAAAGCCGGTCGTCGACAAGTTGGATCTACTTTCAAACCATTTCTATATACATTAGCAATGCAAGAAGGCTATTCTCCTTGCTATCGTATTCCTAATGTACGCGTCACTTTCGATTTGCCTACAGGAGAACAATGGTCGCCCGAAAATGCCGATGGTAAATATGGTGGTATGCTTACTCTCAAACAAGGTCTTGCGGAATCCGTGAATTGTATCTCTGCTTATCTTATGAAGCAATTCGGTCCTCAAGCAATGATTGACATTGCTCGAAGAATGGGAATCACTTCACCAATAGATGCAGTGCCATCTATTTGTTTGGGAACTCCTGATGTTTCTGTTTATGAAATGGTAGGCGCTTATTCTACTTTTGCCAATAAAGGAGTGTGGACTCAACCAACATATCTTTTACGGATTGAAGATAAGAATGGAAATATACTGCAAGATTTTGTGCCAAGAAAAGTTGAAGCGATAAATGAGGAAACGGCTTATCTGATGTTGAGTCTTATGCAAGGTGTTGTTCAGTTTGGTACCGGAGCACGACTACGTGGACAGTATAAATTAACGAACCCCATCGCAGGTAAAACCGGAACTACACAAAATCAAAGTGATGGTTGGTTTATGGGACTAACTCCTGATCTAGTGTCGGGTTGTTGGGTGGGTGCTGAAGATAGAATCGTGCACTTTCGTTCGCTCGACTTAGGACAAGGTGCAAGAACAGCATTGCCTATTTGGGCTTTGTATATGCAAAAAATATATGCTGATAAAGGAATCAATTTGTCGAAAAGGGATTTCACTCCACCGGCAGAAAAATTAAGTGTTGAATTGAATTGCGACAAATACATTCAACCAGGATCTACGCATAATAGAGATACAGATAATTTTTAAAACTACTACGATGAATAAAGTTGTTG
Source organism: Bacteroidota bacterium (assembly GCA_031367345.1). Taxonomy (GTDB): domain Bacteria; phylum Bacteroidota; class Bacteroidia; order AKYH767-A; family 2013-40CM-41-45; genus JADKIH01. The sequence goes on from JANLPR010000186.1 coordinate 5,244, forward strand.
CAAATGCTGATGAAGCTATTCGTGATATGCAAGATAATATGACGGTAATGGTTGGTGGATTTGGATTGTGTGGAATACCTGAGAAAGCAATTGCTGCTATGGTAAAGAAAGGTGTGCGAGGTTTAACGTGTATCAGTAACAATGCAGGTGTAGATGGATTTGGATTAGGATTACTCCTACATTCAAAGCAGATAAAAAAAATGATTGCAAGTTATGTTGGAGAGAATGCTGAGTTCGAACGACAAATGCTATCGGGAGAATTAGAAGTAGATCTTATTCCACAGGGAACTTTAGCAACAAGATGTTTAGCTGCAGGATATGGAATGCCTGCAATATTTACAGCTGCCGGCGTTGGAACAGAAGTAGCAGAAGGAAAAGAAACTAGAAAATTTAACGGTAAGGAGTATTTAATGGAATATGCTTTCGATGCGCAGTTTGCTTTGGTTAAAGCCTGGAAGGGCGATACCCATGGCAATCTAATTTTTCATGAGACAGCAAGAAATTTTAATCCATTGATGGCAATGGCAGGAAAAATTACTGTAGCAGAAGTTGAAGAGCTAGTGCCTGCCGGTGAACTTGATCCTAATAATATTCATACACCGGGCATTTATGTTCATCGCATTTTTAAAGGTGAGAATTATGAGAAACGAATAGAGCAGCGAACAGTTAGAAAAAGAAACTGATTTAATTTATGGATCAGGTTATCAAAACCGAATTATTTTGGAAAAGTAACAAACCATGGAGTAAGTATTCCATTGGACTCATCGTTGTTTTTTGGATAGCTCTCTTTTTTATTAATAAAGAATGGAATCACCAGCATATTACTAGCGATGTAATTATTTATTACGATTATCTGCCGGCTAAATTTATCTACAAAGATCTTTCGCTTCAATTTACTCTTGCTGATCCGAAAAAATATGAATTGCAGTTCTGGCCTCAAACAACATCTGATGGTAAACTAGTTTTGAAAATGACCATGGGCCTTTCATATTTGTATGGTCCGTTTTTTTTTATCGCTAATGAAGTTGCTAAGCTGAAAGGTTATCCGGTCGATGGTTTTTCTTTGCCATATCAGGTAGGATTAATGATTAGTGCATTATTTTATTTATTCATTGGACTTTATTTTTTGCGTAAACTATTGCTATTGTTTTACGATGAGGTAAGTACTGCAATAACAATTATTAGTATTTACTTCGGCACAAATTTGCTTTGGTACACAACGGGCGAAGCACTTATGTCACACGGATTTCTTTTTTCAGTTTCAGCAGCATACTTGTATTTAATGGTAATGTGGTCTGAAAAGCCTACACTAATACGAACAATTTTTTTAGGAGCACTAATTGGTTTGATGATTTTGATTCGACCAACAATGACGATGATGTTGATCCCTTTTGTATATTATTTATTAAGTAGGGAAGGAACGTTCAAAAAAATGATTGCATTTTTATGGAAACAGAAAGTGAAAATTATTTTAATGATTGTTTTTTGTTTTTTAGTATTACTTCCTCAATCACTGTATTGGCATTCAATAACCGGAAAATATATATATTACAGTTATACACAAGAGCGTTTTTTTTGGAATCATCCTCATATTTTTGATGCTTTAATAAGTTATCGTAAAGGTTGGTTAATCTATTCTCCAATCATGATCATTTCTATTTTTGGATTATTCGTAATGAAGAATAAAGAGAGGCTGTTTTTGAAAGGAATTGTAATCACACTGATCTGTGCATTGTATATTTTATTTTGTTGGTGGACTTGGTCGTACGGAGGATCATTTGGATCTCGACCTATGGTAGATTATTACGCAATGTTAGCAATACCATTTGCTTCAGGAATAAATTATTTCAGAGAAAATGTACGAAGAGCTTATTTCTTTATTCCTATTGCTAGTTTTCTTTTATTTGTTGGTTTGTTTCAAAACTGGCAATACTCTAAAGGAATGATTCATTTTGATGGAAATACAAAAAGATCGTATTGGAAAAATTTTCTACGATTTTCTTTTGCTCCCGGTTGGTGGGATACTTTAGAGCGACCGGATTATGATGCTGCGATAAAAGGAATTGACGCAATAGATCGGCCGGGAAAAGACAGATATAATTTCGATTACCTAAAATATAGCAATCACCAATTTATTGTAACCAACTTTGCAATATTGAATCGAAGCAACAAATACTCTCACGCACTTACCATTCCACTAGAAGACATTAAAAAATTAAAAATCGATTCGGTATATATTAATACTTCGATGTTGTGTTTTGATAAATTGAAAGAAAAAGATTTGACGGCTATTTTTTCATTTAAGAATAATCAAGTAGAAAGGTTTTCCTACAATCCTGATCTTAAAACAAACAATATATATATTCAAAATAAATGGGTAAAATTACAGACTGGAATTTGGATTGATTCAACGCAAGTTTCTTTATTCGATCAATTGGAAATTTTTATCTCAAACAAAACTGATAATACCGTGCTTTTTAAAGATTATACTGTTAGTTATACTACAAGATAAAAAAGTATATCATCAGATTTTTTTCATTTTCATATTTCTTCTCAATAAAAATGTTAGTTCATTCTTAGATCAGGAATTCAAAATTATCGATTTGAGTTAAATGAAAAATTTAAGTCAATTTCTATTGTCAATGAACAGAATCTTCAACCTTGCTATACTTATTCTTTCGTTTTCAACCTCCTTCATTTCATTAGAGGGTATTAACTCCAAATATCATGTAAGTAGTCGTTTTTTAGTCAATAAAGAATGCAATGAATCCTATTATTTCTAAATATTAATGATATTTTTGAGGCAAATTACCTACTGATATGGCGCTCGATAAAAATGGTATTGCTCAACGAATTGCCCGTGAAATAAAAGACGGCTATTATGTTAATCTTGGCATTGGTATTCCTACGCTTGTGGCTAATTACATCCCCGAAGGAATGAACGTGGTTCTGCAATCTGAAAATGGATTATTAGGAATGGGACCTTTTCCATTCGAAGGCGAAGAAGATGCCGATCTTATTAATGCCGGAAAACAAACAATCACTACCGTTCCAGGTTCTGCTTTTTTCGATTCTGCCATGAGCTTTGGAATGATTCGCGCCGGCAAAGTTGATCTTACTATTCTTGGCGCTATGGAAGTTAGCGAAACCGGCGATATTGCCAATTGGAAAATTCCCGGTAAAATGGTTAAAGGTATGGGTGGCGCTATGGATCTTGTTGCTGCCGCACGACATATTATTGTGGCTATGCAACACGTAAACAAAGCAGGTGAATCAAAACTTTTATCGAAATGTTCTTTGCCACTTACCGGCATTCATTGTGTAAAAAGGATTGTTACCGAACTTGCTGTCGTTGACGTTTTACCACAAGGTGGATTTAAATTAATTGAACGAGCTCCGGGTATTAGCACTCAGGAAATAATTAATTCTACTGCCGGCAAATTATTGGTCGAAGGAGAAATTCCGGAAATGATCATCAACTAAAATAATTGAATGGTCTTTAGCAGCAGTCTGTTTCTTCTTTATTTTCTTCCCCTCTTTCTATTGGTCTATCACCTTTCGGCCGATCGTCTGAGAAATTTTATTATCCTTTTTTTTAGTCTCGTATTCTATAGCTGGGGTGCCCCCAAATTTGTTTTCACTTTACTTTTACTTACAGGAATCGATTTTTTTGTTGTCAAGAAAATGTTTGCATCAGAAAATATTAGGCAGCGCAAAATTTGGTTAACAGCATCAATCCTAATTAACATGGGATTGCTTTTCTATTTTAAGTATAGCAATTTTTTTGTCGATAATGTAAATGTCGTTCTTACTTCCATGGGAGTAAAAAATATTGGCTGGACAAAATTGATTTTACCTATAGGGATTTCGTTTTTCACTTTTGAAACGCTTACATATTCCATCGATGCTTATCGCAAAGTAATTACTCCACTAAAAAAACTAACCGACTATTACCTGTATATTTTCCTTTTCCCTAAATTAATTGCAGGACCTATTGTGCGATTTTCAATTATCGAAAATCAGATGCAGAGCAGAAAAATTTTGTCGAGCGATTTCATTCAAGGCTTCTTTCGATTTACTCTTGGCCTTGGGAAAAAAGTTCTTATCGCTAATGCCATGGGTAAAGTTGCCGATGATATCATCGGACAGTTTTCCACCGGTATTCACATCGACTCTACTCAGTCATGGATTGCCATTTTAGCCTATACGTTTCAGATCTATTTCGATTTTTCCGGTTACTCCGATATGGCGATTGGAATTGGCAGAATGATTGGTTTCCGATTCCCTGAAAATTTCGACAACCCTTACACTTCTTCGAGCATAACAGAATTCTGGCGCCGCTGGCACATGACTCTTGGTATGTGGATGCGCGAATATCTTTATATTCCGCTTGGTGGAAATAAAGTAAATTCTAAATTAAGATTGTATTTCAATCTTTGGCTAGTCTTTTTATTAAGTGGATTATGGCATGGTGCTTCTTGGAATTTCATTGCCTGGGGCGCTTTTCATGGGTTCTTTTTAATCCTCGACAGAATTTTCTTATTGAGAATACTTAGTCAATTAGCCAAACCTATATCTGTAGCAATTACTTTTTTTACAGTAGTGATTGGCTGGGTACTTTTTAGAATAGAAGACTTTCATTTGATCAAACATTTCTTTTCTTCATTATTTCATTTTCAATTTAAAGCACATCCGGAAATTTTATCGATCGACTTCGTTGTAGTCTTAGTGGCTGCTGTTGTATTCTCTTTCTTTACATTACCTAAAATCGGAAAGAGTATTCAGCAGAAAATTTATTTCGACGAAAAAGTGGAGAAAACTCATTTCTCCTATGCTTTTTTATCATTAGCTATTCTTGTTGTATCATTATCATATATCACTACTACCGGATTTAACCCATTCATTTATTTTAGATTTTAACGATGAAGAAAATTTGGTTTAAATATTCTGCAATTGCTCTGATCATCGGATTTTATCTGATCGTTAGTGTACAGGGTATTTTACCTTATTGCAATATCCTTCCACTACATGGTGATGTTGTTCAAACGGCCGATAGCTCGTTCTCATGGAAACGTTGGGGAAATGAAAATTATCAGAAACAAAAAGAAAAATATCTCAATGAAAATTTTGGCTTTCGTCAATTATTTGTGCGATTGCATAATCAAATTTATTTTTCAATTTTTAACAAGGCTTTTGCAAATGGAGTAATAGTTGGTAAAAATAATTATCTCTATGAGGAAAATTATTTGGAAGCAGTAACAGGAAAAAATCTTTTGCCGGATGAATTAATAGAAGCGAAAGTTGATAGCTTTATCAAAACGCGAGACCAGCTTCGAAAAAATGGAACCGAACTTCTCTTAATCCTTGCTCCAGGTAAAGGAAGTTTTTATCCAGAATTTATTCCTAACAGTTATGGGAAACCGGTAGCTAAAAGCAATTATTCAAAATATAGAGATCAGTTTTTGAAAACAGACCTAGCAATGATCGATTGCAATAGTTGGTTTAAAGCAATGAAAGATTCGTCGACTTACCCACTTTATCCGAAAACAGGAATTCATTGGAGTCAATACGGTGTTTCATTGGTTGTAGATTCACTCATTCGATTTATTGAAAAAAATTATAATGTCACTTTACCTGAAAGGAAGTTAGAAAAGTTAAAGTTGAGTAAAAAAGATAATATTGTAGATCGTGATATAGAAGAAGGAATGAATTTACTTTTTCCAATCTCTCGACCTATGATGGCGTATCCTAAATATATTTATCGAGACGATCAACCAAAAATATTTTCGGTTTTAACAATAGCTGATAGTTTTTACTGGCAAATATTTGGCGACGGAACATCTGAACATCTTTTTAAGGACCCGGCTTTTTATTATTATTTTGAACGAGCTTATTATATTAATGATGCCGAGAAAAATATTGCTGACTTAAATGTGGTGAATGAAATTAAAAAGTATAATTTAGTATTGTTCATTGTTACAGAAGCAAACCTGCCTAAATTTGATTTCGGATTCTCAAAAGCGTACCTCAGTAAAAATTCTATATCATCGGCAGAACTTGAAATGAAAGTACTAGAGAAAATCCATGCAATTAAAGAAACGCCAGAATGGTTAGCACAGATAAAAGCGAAGGCAATAAAAAATAATAAATCGCTCGAACAAGTGCTTAGAGAAGATGCTAAATGGGTTGTTGAACAAGAATTGAAAAAATAATACAATAAATAATTAACTACAATCAGAAATACTATTTGAAATGAACAAATCAACTGTACAGAGTTTGTCAATAATTGTCCCGGCTTACAATGAGGGGAATACTATTCATTTAATTTTAGAAAAGGTAATCGCTGTTGATTTGGGTTCAATAAAAAAGGAAATTGTTATCGTGAATGATTGTTCTAAAGATGCAACAAAAGAGGCTATTGAACAATTTATTGCTTCGCATCAGGATGTCGATATTAAACTTTATAATCACGATGTAAATAAAGGGAAAGGCGCAGCCATTCATACAGGAATAAAAAATGCACTTGGCGATTGTATTATTGTGCAAGATGCAGACCTAGAATACGATCCGGAAGAATTTAAATTATTACTAAATCCGATACTCAATAATTACGCAGATGTAGTTTATGGTTCTCGTTTTATCGGTGGAAACCCGCATCGTATTTTATTCTTCTGGCATTCTATCGGAAATAAAGTGCTTACATTTCTTTCTAATGCTTTTTCTAATTTGAACCTAACTGATATGGAAACGTGTTATAAATTATTTCGTGCCGACATTATTAAAAACTTAGATCTTAAAGAAAAACGATTTGGCTTTGAACCGGAAGTAACCGCAAAAATGTCGAGGGTAAAAAATGTTAGGATCTACGAAGTTGGTATTTCGTATTACGGAAGAACTTATGCAGAAGGAAAAAAAATAGGCTGGAAAGATGGTGTACGAACTCTTTGGTGTATTTTGAAATATAATACTTGGGCAAAGTAACTAGCTGCCAAGCATGTCTTCACAAAATGCTTCGACTAGATTCATTTCATCTTTACCTACAAAATTATTTTCTGTCAACATTTTATAACAACGTATTAAATTTTCGGCAATGTTTTTCTCTCCGGAAATTAGATCAAGGTCTTCTAACATTGAACAAATTTTTTCATTGTGTAAATATCCCGGTATTTCATCTTCAAAATCTTTAATTAAACTATGATCGTTGCGATCTTGCCAT
>JANLPR010000191.1:0-24347 GCA_031367345.1 Bacteroidota bacterium
GCCGGATGGAAGTCCGCTCATGTTAATTTGAAAATAGTCGTCAGATGCTACTGACAAAGGATGAATCTGAATGTGTTCTCCCAAAGCATTTACCAATTCAATGGCTATGATCTTTTCAGATTTAAACTGAGAAATATATACTACACTCTGAACCGGATTAGGAAATACTTCCAACCCTTCTTTTGTATAGAGCAAGGTTGAAGTCTGCGTTGGCAAACTATCACACACCGTTCCCCCTTGCGCACCTAATTCATAGTTAGGGTAATTTGGCATTGTTCCATTATTTTTCCCCGGTAATGCAATTGCATGTTGTTGTACATCACAAGCCAAGCCTAGACTGTCAGGGTAATTAATTACATGGAGGTGTTTGACTGAACCCCAACCTGTAATATATATTTTATGGTCCGGTGCTAATTGCTGCAATTCAAATGTTGTACCAATTGGATCTCCGTAACCATCCCAGATTGCAACTGTATCCATTGTTGTACTAATATCGGCAGCAGTTACATCCAGCTGATATAAATAAACACGCGATGAAACATACAATAATTTTGAATTTGGAGAAAATGCACAGCCCGCAGTAATGCCACTGTCCGGAATGTCAATAAAACGATAGTTTGAAAACAATCCGGAACAACGGTCAAAATCCATTAACTCCAAATTATAATAATTATCATAAGAAGCATACATTTCCCCATTTGGCGAAATAACTGCTTGCCCTGGATAAGATTTTTGATTACCAATGTTTTGTGCAATCATCGGATGGATTCCATCAGTCGAAATCAGTGTGCTATAATAAATATCATTATTAAAACCATGACAGATCAACCACCAATCCCGGCCATTGGCATGTTTTGCTGCTGTTATTTGCCCAGCAATGAATCCTTCCGCAGAAACTGCATAATTTTTAACCACTACAGCACCAAGACCATTATCCAAGCGCATGTCAATTTTTGCCATATATAAAGTATCTCCACGAAAATTGGAATAATCTTCAGAAGAATAAAACAAATAATACAAATTACTGTCAGCCGGATCAGGTAAGACAATGGAAATTTGATCATTAGGTAAACCGTGATCTCGCCATATATTAGCTGCTGTACCAGGATTTAGTTCGCCTCCATTCAGCATCGTATCATGAAGAGCATTAGCAATATAAATACCATTCGAGTAAAAAAGTAAATTTCCATTGACATCACAAATTGCAGCGTCATCCGAATAAAAACTCATGGGAGAGGGTATATTCAACGAATCGATCTGCAAAACCCCACCATGAAAATTCATTGTAAAAACCGGACCTGCTTGCCAGTATCCCATTCGCCATACATCTTGACGAGTCTGGGCTTGGGAATGAAAAGAAAAGAATAGGAAAATCATCAAACAAAATTTAATAACTCCGCTGCGCCGCACTTGTTCACCAGTTGTCTTAATTTTCATATCTCAAAGCTAATAAATTTTGTGCTGGAACAACGGAGCATTGAAAAGTGGATGAATATCCACAGTTAAAAAACAATGGACGATTCCGATAGCTATCGGAACGTCGAAGCCGAGGGAGTGAAAAATACTTCATAGCGGGTTTACAGATCTCATACAAGATTGAATCATTCGTACGTTTAATGCAACGGACGATTCCGATAGCTATCGGAACGTCGAAGCGGGAGATTAATGAAGAATGCACAATTGTGAATATTGCTTGGTTGAACGAGTGCTCGCCTATCGCAAAATGCATCTTTCAGCAAAACAGAAACCCACACTAATATTCTCCTCCAACTACTCTTGTATTTAAAACCGAGTTTTTGGGAAATAATGGGAGACGATTTGGACGATCGGTCATTCCTAGCGTGTCTGTAAGTGTAAACAAAAAAGAAATCAATGCAGACTTTTCTAGTGCGGTAAGATTCAACTTTGTTGCATTAAGAGTTTGGTTGGGCACGTCCAATCCCAATCCTGCACCGCCTCCTTCATTATAAAAATCTACTACTTGTTCTAACGTTTTAAATGCTCCGTTGTGCATGTATGGAAATGTCATTGCAACATTGCGCAATGTTGGCGTTTTGAATGACCCAACATAAATACTTGTTCGGTATCGCGCGCCTCTTCCGCTATCCGAATCAAGAACGGGTTTTAAAAAATCGGCTGTTTTTGTGGTGCCGATATTTTCAAATTCGCTTTTTGTATAATTCGGTGGAACAAGTCCGCTGAACATAGGCAAATAATGACACGAAGCACAATTACCTTTCGTCATGAAAATTTGAAATCCTAATTTTTCATCGGCTGTAAAATCATTCAACTCTCCTCTCACATTCTTATCGAATTTACTATTCATCGCTATTAACTTTCTTTCGTATTCGGCAATAGCATTTGAAATAGAAAATTTATTTATCACGGTATCTTCGGTTTCGGCAAAAGATTTTTTGAAAATTGATTTGTATTCGGCCGAACTATTAAGTTTTTCAATAATCAAATCATAACTACTTTTCATTTCATTGGAATTGAAAATAACTTGTCCTACTTGATCTTCTAAATCTGTAGAACGATTATCCCAGAAATAATTTCTTTGAAGCGCGACATTCAAAATTGTAGGAGCATTGCGTGAAACAGATTTTCCTGCATGAAAACCAGCGCTTGTTGGAAGTTGATCCGTAAATGCCATATCGGCTCTGTGGCAAGAAGCACATGCTCGTTTATTATTGAGCGATAAGATCGGATCAAAAAATAATAATTTGCCGAGCTCAGCTACTTCAACAGAATAATTTTTATTTTCTCCTCTCGGATTATAAAAGAAGGCATTGAATCCTCGTTTATCGAAAATTGATTGCTGGTCAGGCCGTAATGCTGTTGATTGTGTATATTCTGTTTTTGGTAATTGATAAAAGTAATCGCTGATAGCTATACTCAATGGAACATACTGTTTACTCAAACAGAATAGTAAATCAATATCTTCAATGAATTTAAATTTATTCAAATATTCAATTATATCGTTCAATTGATTTTTAATTTTCTCAATTTCAACTGAAGGCTTATCGGAATAAATTAATCGCATTAAAATTCCTAATGAAGTAAGCGACTGCTTTATCTCTTCAAAAGAATTTCTACAGATCGGTGTATCAAAATTTGCAATACCTAGAGAAAAATGACGATCAATTTCTGTACGGCTTGCTTCTATAAAATCTTTTTCATTTACTTTTTTGGAATGAAAAGCATTTGTAAGAGAAGAATAAATATCAATTAGATGTGAAATTTGTTTAATAATCTCATTAGAATTTTCCGCAACATGGTTAGAATATAAATTGACTTCTATTACTTGCAAACCTGTCGGCTTTACAATCATTTGCTTTGGCTCATCTTCATATTCCACCTCCGAAATTACCGGGCCATTACAATTCAAATCGCTGGTCGGAAAAAAGTGGGTTGAAAATAGTTCGTTGATTTTATAAAAATTTCTACATTCAAGAAAAACCGATTTCATTTTGTTTAAAGAAATGCTATCGAAATTATTTTCCTTTAACAACGACTTCAAAAGCTCTAACTTAGAAATGAACTCTAAACTATTCGCCTCAAAAATAGCATGAACAACTTCATTGACGTTTTCATTCCGATCTGTAACACCTGAATTTGAATTTCGTGTAAAAGAACTTATCAGTACAATGAGAAAAATAAAAATTAATAGCCGCGTTGCCATGCTTTTCTATGCTTATTCCAAAGATAATAAATTTTAATCAGCGGAATAATAACGGAACTATTGGTCGAGTATCAGTTAATATTTAATTACTTTATTAGACGGTGTTCTATCTCCTCATCGCTGTATATTTTCATTTGCAACTTGCAGAAAAGTTAATGACTGTTCGCAAGCATTCTGTTCGCCCAAGCGAAATGCCGCAGGAAGAATTTGTTTTACATTGAAGGGAAAGAATGCTCCGGCTCAACATTGCTCTTAGCATCCAAGAGTTATCCTCTTCGACAATGCCAATAGCTCTCGCAAGACCCCTTTTATCACTTTTGTTTAATTTAATGTCGATCATAAAAATCCACCTACAAGCTAAATCCTGGTCCAGGCTTTGTTTTTCTAAATTCCGAGTCATAGAAATCTACAAATCGGCAAAATCCCGGTCCAGACATTTTTCCTGCTTCAACAATTCCAGTAGCACCCAGAATTACCCCGTTTGTTACTTTTATTTGATAAAATTTCGAATCAAAATAATCCTTACGTCAGATAAATCCAGGTCCCGAATACAATTTATCAAAAGAATATCTACCTTTAATTAATTGGATATTTCTTCTTCTATTCTAAAATAAAATGAAACTCAAATCCATCTTCACAATTTGCCTAATTGCTATTACTCTTTTTAGCAATGCTCAACCTGTCGCTTTTTATCATACCGGCTTTGGTGGTGGTGGAGCTTTATTCTTTCCTACAATAAATCCGTCAAACGATGATGAATATTATGTCGCATGCGATATGAGCCAACTTTTTCATACTTCTAACTTTGGTATAAGTTATAATCAGTCTGATTTTTCGAAATTGCAAATTGGAAATGTTTCTACTTTTGAATTTACTAACGACGTACATACCGCTTACACCATTTACAATGATGGCAATAATGAATTCCCTGTCAAATCGGTCGATGGTGGAGCAACATGGTCTACAATAAATGCCTTTAATCTGTCAACTTACGGTTCTGCTTACTCTGTGAAAGCAAATTATGCTAACCCAAATCAATTCCTCGTTGGTGCCTATGGTCATATCTTGATTTCCAACGATGGTGGAACATCTTTTAATTTGGTAAAAGTCGCTAATTCTATGGGTGCCGGATTAATTCTTGGTGGTGTTTTCTTCGACGGACAAGATATTTATATAGGTACAAATGACGGATTAATTCATTCCGGCGATGGTGGAATTAATTTTTCTGTGATGAATACTTCCGGTATCACTGCCGGGCAAGTTATTTGGTCATTCGCCGGAGCAAGATCAGGGAATACACTTCGACTTACTGCTATTACCGCAAATTCATCAGGTACATACAATGGAGTTAAACCATGGGATTACTACAACTTTGCTAAAGGTGTTTATACAATGGATAATGCCAATGGTACTTGGGTTCCGAAATCAATAGGAATAAATTTCTCGAACGATTTTGTAATGTATTGTACAATGGCATGGAATGATATTAATACAATTTATCTCGGTGGACATGACAATGCGAATGGTTCGCCACTAGTTTTACGATCATCGAATGCAGGATCAACATGGTCTTCCATATATCAAACGATTAACAATTCTAATATTGTTACCGGCTGGGAAGGTTATCAAGGTGACAAAAATTTTAGTTGGAGCGAAACATGTTTTGGAATAACTGCTGCTCCACTTAATTCTTCAAAAGTAATTTTTAGTAATTTCTCTAATGTCCAAGTAAGTTCGAATGGAGGAACAACTTGGCGACAAGCCTACGTATCTCAAGCCGATGAACACGCTGCCGGAAGTGTAACACCAAAAAATCGTGCGTATCACAGTGTAGGATTAGAAAATACAACTTGCTGGCAAGTACATTGGACTTCTGCAAATAAAATGATTGGCTGCTTTAGCGATATTGGCGGCATAACAAGTACAGATGGCGGATTTAGTTGGGGCTATCAATATTCGGGTTTTTCTGTAAACTCATTGTACAGAATTGCAGAAAGCACCAATGGAAATTTATTTGGTGCTTGTTCTAACATTCATGATATGTATCAAAGTACGCGATTGGCAGATGCACAATTAGATGCCAACGATGGTAATGGGAAAATCGTTTTCTCTACCGATAGTGGAAGTACATGGAGCATTCTACATGTTTTCAATCATCCCGTTTTTTGGTTAGCTCTCGATCCAACAAATCAAAACAGAATGTATGCATCTGTAATTCATTTCGGCGGTACACAAGGCAATCAGCTTGGTGGAATTTACAGAACCGATGATTTGAATAATCTACAAACATCAACATGGATAAAGCTTCCTAATCCTCCCAGAACGGAAGGACATCCTGCAAGTATTGTAGTATTGAACGATGGAAAAGTAGTTTGTTCATTCTCCGGACGAAGAAATTCAAGCGGCACATTCACTGCGAGCTCCGGAGTATTTATTTATGATCCGGGTACAAATTCATGGACAGATGTAAGTGATGCCGGAATGCGCTATTGGACAAAAGATGTTGTAATCGATCCAAACGATCTTGCACAAAATACATGGTATGCATGTGTATTCAGTGGATGGGGCGGTGCACCAAATGGTCTTGGCGGATTATATAAAACGACTAATCGTGGATTGACTTGGACAAAATTGACCGGCTCTCAATTCGACAGAGTTACTTCGATCACTTTTAATCCATCGAATTTAAATCAGGCCTATCTCACTACAGAAACCAATGGTTTATGGACATCATCCAATATGAATATAGCACCGCCAACATGGATGAATGTGAGTAGCTATCCGTTCAGACAACCGGAACGAGTTTTCTTCAATCCTTATCAACCAAATTTAATTTGGGTCACGAGTTTTGGAAGTGGAATGATGGTTGGAGATATGTTGGAAGTGCTGAGTTCTGATAATAACATCACCAATTCCGATGAACAAATTCTTATTTATCCAAATCCGGCAGAAGGAAAATTCCGAATTCAATTTAATTCTGCAAAAAGTGGAATTGCAATTTTTCAATTAATCAATTCATCCGGCCAAGTTGAATCGTCACAAAAAATAACTTTCACATCCGGAAAAAACGATATTCAGCTCAGCAACGAAAAACTTCCACTGGGAATTTATATAGGTAAAATTTTGTTTGAAGATAAAGTACGAACAGTGAGATTGGTAAGTAGTGAGTAGTAAGTAGTGAGTAGTAAGTAAAAAATTACGTCCATTTATGACCTACTTACTACTTACCTCATATAAAGCTAACAAATTTTAGAAAGCAAGAAAATGACCTTTGCTTACTTATAAAGTTCATCCACATGTAAGCGTAAATATTTACTCACTGAAAAAAGTGTGCTGAGTGAAGTTACTAAAACGCCTATGAAAATCATTCCTGCGAAAAGTGAACCTATCAGTTTCAGATCTGATAACTGTTGGAATTCGGGAAACTGTCGCTGTATAAAATAGACAACAACGGCTAACAAAATACTGCTGATTATCCCCGAATAAATTCCATGGACAAAACCTGTTTTTATAAAAGGCCAACGAATAAATGATTTCGTAGCTCCTACTAATTGCATACTTTTTATCAAAAAACGTTTGCTATACATCGACAAACGAATCGTATTGTTTATCAATACAACTGCAACAAAAAGTAGTAAGGCACAAAAAACCAAAATGATCATTGCTATTGTCCGAAAATTCTGATTCATTTTACTGATCTCCGTTTGTTGATAGCTCACTTCTCTCACCAGCCTGATTGTGCCCATCTGCTCTTTGATCCGTTTCAAACTATCGGAATTGGCATAACTCGCTTTTACATTAATATCAATCGAAGCTGGCAACGGATTGCTTTCAATCATTCCAATTGCACTTTCACCCAATTCTTTCTTCAAACTATCTAATGCTTCCTCTTTACTCACATAACGAGCCGATCGTACAAAATCTGATTGGTTTAATGCGGTCATGAATAAATCCAGATCTTGTTGACCAATATTATCCTGTAAGTACACATTCAACTGAACATGCTCTTTTAAATAGTCGCCTATCTTTTTTGCATCAACTACTAACAAGCCGAGTAATCCCAACATAAACAACACCAACGACACACTAATAATCGATGAGGCATAGGATGATCTTAAACGCTTACTTCCTTCTTTTGGTTGTTCTATTTGCATAACTTTCAGAAAACGAAAGTATAAAAAGTTTATCGGTACTATGGCCGAAAAATCTGCCGTTTCGTCTTATTTTTCTACATTCGCATGTTAATGAAGAAAAGGCGTTTAATTGGAGTCAAGCAGCGGAGTTTATTACTGGGAAAGCTATTGTTTACTCGCTAATCATTAAAAAAAGGATGAAGTAAAAAGTAAGAAGGATGAAGGCCATAAATGGATGAATTTTTTTACTCACTACTTACCACTCACCACTCACTTAAATATGGAATACAACTTTAATATCATAGAGAAAAAGTGGCAAGACTACTGGCGGAAACACCAGTCGTATCGTGCTGAATCAAATTCTTCTAAAGATAAATACTATGTGCTCGATATGTTCCCGTATCCTTCAGGTGCCGGTTTGCACGTTGGGCATCCGCTTGGTTATATCGCCTCCGATATTTATGCTCGATACAAACGATTAACAGGATTTAATGTGCTGCATCCGATGGGCTACGATTCGTTTGGTCTTCCTGCCGAACAGTATGCCATTCAAACCGGACAACATCCTGCAATTACTACTGATCAAAATATTGCACGTTACCGTCAGCAATTAGATCAGATCGGATTTTCTTTCGACTGGTCGAAGGAAGTTCGAACGTCTGATCCTTCTTACTACAAATGGACGCAATGGATTTTTATTCAGTTTTTTAATTCCTGGTACAATAAAAAAAGCAATAAAGCAGAAGAAATAAAAACGCTGATCAACGAATTTGAAAAATCAGGGAACCAATCTATTTCGGCTGCTACTTCGGAAGAACGAATTTTTTCTAACGAACAATGGCTCTCATTTTCTGAAAAAGAAAAACAAGAGACGCTACTAAACTACCGCCTGGCTTATATCTCTGAAGGCTTTGTAAATTGGTGCCCTGCTCTTGGTACTGTTTTAGCCAATGAAGAAGTAAAAGATGGTGTTAGTGAACGCGGAGGATACGCTGTTGAACGAAAACTAATGAAGCAGTGGTCGATGAGAATTACGGCTTATGCTCAACGATTACTCGAAGGACTTGATCAGATTGAATGGAGCGATTCTTTGAAAGAACAACAACGCAATTGGATTGGACGTAGCGAAGGCGCTGAACTCAGTTTTAAAATTGATCACACTCACCTGGAGCTTTTAATTTTCACTACGCGTCCTGATACAATTTTTGGTGCAACATACATGGCGATTGCGCCTGAACATGAATTTGCCGACATCATTACCACTCCTGAATATAGGAATGAAGTTAATTCGTATATCCTTGAAGCAAAAAATAGAAGTGAGCGTGAACGCATCGCGGAGGTGAAAAATATTACTGGCGTTTTTACCGGTGCTTATGCAATTCATCCTTTTAGCGGAAATAAAATTCCAATTTGGATTGGTGACTATGTACTTGCCAGCTATGGTACAGGTGCTGTAATGGCGGTACCTGCGCACGATTCACGCGATTATGCTTTTGCTAAACATTTTAAATTGCCAATCGTGGAAGTTGTTTCCGGTGGGAATATTGAAAATGAATCGTACGATGCTAAAGAAGGTGTTATCATCAATTCTGATTTTCTGAATGATCTTGATGTGAAGTCAGCAATTAAAAAGGTAATAGAGAAAATTGAAAATAGAAATTTGGGTAAAGGGAAAATAAATTTCCGTCTACGCGATGCTATCTTCGGGCGTCAAAGATATTGGGGTGAACCGATTCCAATTTATTACAAAGACGGACTTCCGTTTACTGTCGATGAAAAAGATCTTCCAATTGTTTTACCTGAAGTTGATAAATATTTGCCTACTGAAGATGGCGAACCACCATTGGCAAGAGCGAAAGATTTTAATTACAAAGGTCACCCGATTGAAACGACGACTATGCCGGGATGGGCAGGATCGTCATGGTATTTTTTGCGTTACATGGATGCAAATAATGCAACGGAATTTGCATCGAAAGAAGCTCTCAATTATTGGAAGGATGTAGATCTTTATATGGGTGGAGCCGAACATGCAACAGGACATTTGTTATATGTTCGTTTTTGGACTAAGTTTTTATTTGATCGTGGATATATTTCAATAGAAGAGCCGGCAAAGAAATTGATCAACCAAGGAATGATACAAGGTCGTTCTAATTTTGTTTATCGAATTAAAGACACTAACAAATTTGTTTCAGCCGGAATGAAAAAAGATTTTGATGTAACGGCATGGCATGTTGATGTAAATATGGTGGAAGGCGATGCACTCGACATAGAAGCATTTAAAAATTGGCGAGAGGAATATAAAAATGCTGAATTCATTTTGGAAGATGGAAAATACATTTGCGGAAATGAAGTAGAGAAAATGTCGAAGTCGAAATGGAATGTAGTAAGTCCTGATTTGATGATAGAGAAATACGGCGCTGATTGTCTTCGTTTATATGAAATGTTCTTAGGCCCACTTGAATTATCGAAGCCATGGAATACGAATGGAATAACAGGAACATCAGGTTTTATTCGCAAACTTTGGAAATTATATCATAAAGCGGCGGAACCCGGTAAAGAAATGCAAGTTGATATAAGTGAAGTGGAACCAACTAAAGCTGAGTATAAAATTCTTCACAAGACTATTAAAAAAGTAAAAGAGGATATTGAAAAATTTTCTTTCAATACTTCTGTTAGTACTTTTATGATTTGTGTAAATGAATTAACAGAATTGAAATGCAACAAGCGAAAAATTCTGGAGCCATTAGCTATAATTGTTTCTCCTTATGCTCCTCATATTGCTGAAGAACTTTGGGAGTTGCTAGGTAAAAAAGAAAGTGTTACGAAAGCTGTTTTCCCTGAATGTAATGAAGAGTATCTTGTAGAGTCTGAATTTGCATACCCGATTTCGGTCAACGGAAAAACAAAATTCAATTTACCACTTCCTTTAGCATTCACTAAAGAAGAGGTTGAGAAGGAAGTGTTGGCAAATGCAGATGTAATTAAAATGCTCAACGGACAAGCACCCAAAAGAATGATTGTTGTGCATGGAAAAATTGTGAATGTGGTGGTGTAATTTTCATTGAATAGCGACAACTTTCTACTGATATCCAATCTAACAAATTTCAAATAGAACTTTGGGGCTTTCCTCTTGAAATTTGGCTATTTTTTTTAACAATTGTCAACAAATAATTTTGCTTTCAGTCTATTAATTATCAATATTCGCAGTTCTAATTTATTCAAGAATGGAGTTATTAAAACAACAGGTCGAAGCGCTTATATTCTGCTCAGAACAAAGCATTTCGCTCGATGAAATAAAGGCCTCGCTGAAACTATCTTTTGATTGGGATTTAACCAATGAAGAGCTTTTAAACGCTATCGAAGAGATAAAGGTGAAATATGTGACTGACGATTTTTCGTTTGAACTGATGGAGATTTCTGATGGCTATCAGTTTTTGACGAAAAAACAGTACCACCCAACAATTAACTCCCTTATTCAACATAAATCCAAAAAGAAACTATCGGTTTCTCAAATGGAGACATTAGCAATTATTGCTTATCGTCAGCCTATTGCGAAGTCGGAAGTTGAACATATTCGTGGAGTGAGTTGCGATTATGCTATTCATAAGCTTTTAGAAAAGGAATTGATTGAAATATCGGGAAAAAGCGATACGCCCGGCCGCCCTGTTCTTTATAGTACTAGTCGCACGTTTATGGATTATTTTGGAATCAAAAACGTGAAAGATCTTCCTCAGTTGAAAGATATTCATTTAGAATCGAACGAAATAGGCTCTTCAACGGAGATGCTCGATGCTTCTAATTACATTCCAGAGCTGCCTGAAAGTACATCAAGCGATCAAGAGCAAGCAGCAGATGAATTGATTATTGGTGATGTAGCTACTCCTTCCAATGAAATAATTGCCGAAGAAGTAGAACTTGCTGAATATTCGGTTGAGGGTTCTGACCTAGATGAACTTGCATCGGCCGATGACGTAATGGAAATGCCTGATAGAAAGGCTATTTACCTTGAAAACGAGAACAATGTAGAGGCTACAGACGAAAAAACAGATATTTCCGCCGAAAACAACGAAGAATAAAAGCCTTCTTAATGATCGCTATCAATATTTGCGGCTGATTTACGTTTGTAACTCAGCCGCTTTTTTTTCGGTATAGTGTTTGTAATTCCAACTGTATGAAAAATAAAATTTGTCTGCTTGTCGCTTTGCTATTTGTGATCACTACTTCTTTTAGTGCTACTCCCAAAACATTGCGTTCAATCAACAATTCGGCTTTCAAGCCAGGCGAAGTTTTAAAATTTAGAATTCATTATGGAATTATGGATGCCGGTGAAGCCATTCTCGAAGTAAAATCTGATTTCACTAATTTGGGCGGTAGAGATTGTTATCATTTTATTGGAACCGGTAAATCTGTTGGAGCGTTCGATTGGTTTTTTAAAGTACGTGATCGTTATGAAAGTATAGTAGATAAAGATGCCATTATTCCTTGGCTCTTTATTCGAAGAGTAAATGAAGGTGGATATCTTATTAATCAGAACGTAAGTTTCAATCACTTTGTTGATAGCGCAAAAAGCGAAAAGGCAACGATCTCAATACCTGAAAATACACAAGATCTAGTTTCGTCTTTCTATTATGCACGAACAATTGATTTTACTAATGCAAAAGAAGGTGACATTTTTGAGATCACCGGTTATTTAGACGATAAAGTAATTCCTCTCAACCTAAAATTTTTAGGAAGAGAAATTATTGAAAGTAAAGTTGGGAAGTTTAGGTGTATGAAAATGCGACCTATGTTACAACAAGGAAGAGTTTTTAAAGATCAAGAAGATATGACAATTTGGATTAGCGATGATCAGAATAAAATTCCTATCCGTGTTCAGACCGATATCTTAGTGGGATCAATTAAAATGGATTTGGTAAGCTATACTAATCTTGCAAGTACACCGGCTTTGGTTAAGTAAAAATAAATAGGTTTAGTTTTTAGCCCGGATTGAATTTAATTCGGGCTATTTTTTTAAAATAAGTTTAATTATTTGTTAAAAGGTTGTAATAAGCTGTCAGTTTTTCAATTTAACTCCGACTAAAGAGTTAAATAGGTATCGGAATAAATCCGATTTGGGGATTAACTCGTAAATTGAATAGAGCGAGCAAAATTGGGTTGTGTTTATCATTTTAAAATAATTAATCATCTATATATTCTAACTCTTAAAAAAACAAAAAATGAAAAAAGTAATTGCATTATTTTCCATCATTGGTTTATTAGCAGCTGTAAGTGTAAGCGCACAAACCAAAACGACTGACACTAAAAAAACAGAAACTAAAGCGATGGATTCAAAAATGACTGATCATAAAATGATGAAAGATCACGTTTGTACTGCCGCTTGTATGAATGGTAAGCACATGTATGCGCATGGTGAAAAAGGACATGTTTGTACAGCAGAATGTATGAAGATGGAAAAAATGAATAAAGAGAAAATGGGAGATGGTAAAATGGACAGTAAAAAGGAAAGCAAATAACACCTCTTGTAGACCGGGAACTATGAAAATGGTTCCCGGTTTTTTTTGCGCTATGTTGTCTCATTCAGAATCTATCTTGTGAGAAAAAGAGTACTATTTAGGAGCTTAGTAGAGAATTAATTACTTAATTTTCAATATTGTTTAAGCGATACAACTTTTAAGACTGTTTTTAGCTGAGAAGTATCACATTTCTCAAAGAATTTTTCTGCTTTGTTGTTTCTGTTTTTTTCCGACCTTCCGCCAATGGAATTAAAACCGGAAATCGTTACCAGAATTGAAGAGCTGGAAAAAAAGTACAATGCCATGGGGCAGGATCTTGTGTCTTACCTCGATGGATTGCTCTATGCAGATTTTTTGACATATTGGGATTATATTCATGCCGATACTTTATTGTCGCTGCAAAGTCCAAAGACTAGTTTTCCTGATGAACAGATTTTTATCATGTATCATCAAATTACGGAGTTGTATTTCAAATTGTGTCTTCATGAATTTCAACAATTAGCTGCACAAGAAAAACCGGAATTAAAATTTTTGATTGCTCGATTAGGACGTGTGAATAGTTATTTTGAAAATCTTGTTCGCTCGTTTGAGATAATGGTTGATGGAATGGAGCATCAACAATTTTTAAAATTCAGAATGAGTTTATTGCCGGCTAGCGGATTTCAATCGGCTCAATATCGAATGATCGAAATTTGTGCTACTGATTTTATTCGTTTGGTTGGAAAGGATACGCGTGATAGCTTTAATGATAAATCATCTATTAGTGAAATGTTTGAACACATTTATTGGAAGGCAGGAGCTACAGAATTAAAGAGTGGACAAAAAACATTGACGTTAAAACAGTTTGAAGAAAAATATTCTGCTCAATTAATCAAGCTTGCAGAAACAAATATTGATTTGAATATTCGTGCACTAGTAAGAAAACTACCTGATGCAGATCAGAAAGATGGAAAGCTGATAGACACTTTAAAAATGTTGGATGTAAATGTAAATGTTAACTGGCCGCTAAGTCATTATAAATCGGCCGTTCGTTATTTGCAGAAGGATCCGGAAGATATTAAAGCAACAGGCGGAACTAACTGGCAAAAATATTTACCTCCACGGTTTCAGCGAAGAATATTTTATCCGGAATTGTGGACAGAAAAAGAAATGGAAGAGTGGGGTAAAGGCTGGGTTGAATCGGTGGTTTCTTAATTGGTGAGTAGTGAGTCATGATTGGTGAAAAAAAATAACCGCAAAGCGATTTCTTTAGCGAAGCGGGATTCCGCTTACGCTGCAATTAATTAAATGCATTCAACATCGAACCATTTTTAAATCACTACTTTCTTTGACAAAATCTAATGTACTGAACAACTTACAAAAGTGGAATTCCGTTCGGCGAATTAATGTCTGCAACTAATTAAATACCTCTGCCTCTGTAAAAATTTCGCTTTTCGGTGAATAATAGATTGTACTTTTCAATCATCATTACTACTCACTAAAAAAAATTATTTCTTTACGAGCAACCAATTAACTCCAACACCGGGAATACCTGACTGATACGACGGAAAAAAAGTTGGTTTGAATTTAAATTTTTGCTCGTTCATTGAATGCTGAATTTCATTTTTTGAATCGACCACTACTCTACCTCTATTTACTGCAATTTTTGCAAAGGAATAACCGATTGCGATTCCTAATGGATAATCGCTTGCCCAATGAACTCCGTTGTTCAACATTGCAAAGCCTAATAATCCCATGAGACTATAACCAAGTGGGCGAATAAATTTTTTCTCCGGATAATTTTCGGCGATTACTGTGACGGTAGCCATAGCCGTTGCTAAATGACCCGTTGGAAATGCATCGTGATTTGGAACATGCGCCGCATACACTTTTTGATTTGGAAAAAATCTCCATACTCCACGAGGAACCGTTGTCGTATATGGGCTTTCTCTACCGGAAAGATGCTTTATTAATTGTGTTGCAATTCCGGTGGTAAGTATAGCTTCGCCTAATTGCGAGGCCGTTTGTAATTCTCGATTGTCTTTACTTATTAATCCTGCAGCCCAAAAGCTAAGTGCAATCGTTGTATGAGTCCAGCCATCACCTAAAAAGTACATTGCAGAATTGATATCCGTAGGAACATTAAACTGAATGGGAATTTTTTGTTTAGCTATAATTATTTTGCCATCTATTATTGCAGTTTGATTACTTGTTCCGGCGAGATTGAAAGTGGAACCAACATTTTTTGCAGCTTGTAAAATTTGATCATCGAAGGCATACAATATAAGTGTACCGCCTGCAATCATTCCGAAGTTAAGTAACTGACTTTTCCGAAACGTTTTTTTCGAATAGGTTGCATAATCATTTGGTAACGCACTCACAAAATGGAAGGGATGCGGGCGGCTATAAATAAAAATTTTGCCTGTTGAAAACGCATAAGTCATTTCTCTTCCTTTGTTCGGATCTATCACAGTTGACTTCCCAATTAAAACTTCATCACTTGAAAAAGCAGAAAACGAAAAAGTAATAAAAACAAAAAACAATATGAATGGGATAAATTTCATTGGTGTAATGCAATTAAAAAGTCATTGCAAGAGATGCAAGACATGTCTTTCCTGAATAGTTGAGAAAATATGAAGGATGATATTTACTTTTATGTACAAAAGAAGTAGTTGAATGAGCTGTAGTAGTCTGTTCTTTATTTTCTTTCGCTCGGTTGCAAATTTGTTTTGCGCAGAAATAACCGAGTAGACCTCCTGTAAAAACGTCGGACGACCAGTGCTGATGTTCGATAATTCTTGAAACTCCCACAAGTGCGGCCAAAGAATAAGAAACAATTGGAACAGCTCTAATGTCTGAATATTGAGTTGCAAAAACAGTAGCAATAGAAAATGCCGTTGCAGTATGACCGGAAGGAAATGCATCGAAATAAGAAGGAGGTAATTTTTCATTCTTCTCGGTAAATTGTTGAATTGGTCCGCCCCATCTGTGATCACCGGTGATATAAAAATCGAATGGACGAGCTCTTCCGGTTGATAATTTTATTAAACGAGTCCAGATAGAAGATGTAATTAATGCTTCACCGAGTAATGCAGATGTTTCAATTCCTTTTTCGTTGTGAGAAAGTAAGCTATACCCAGCAAACAAGGCAGAAAGTCCCAAACCATAATTACCTCCAAGTTCAGTAAAGGAAGCATTGAATCGAGAGAATGACTGACGTTTATCTTTCACGGGACTAAAAAAATGATCGATGTTTCGATCTTTAAGAATTAAGATGGTAGTTGTGATAGCTCCTGCCCCGATACCGATCAGTTGATTTTTTTGGAGATGCAATGGGAAAGTAGCTTGACTTACAAAATCAGATTTTAATGCTTTGAAAAAGGAAGTTGATTCAGAAATAGAAACATCATTTCCTCCTTTCAATGAAAGTGGATCATTACCAAACATAGATGTCCAAGCAAATAGCCAAATTAGCGTCAGATAAATATTAAAAAATGAATAATGTTTTTTTTCGCCAGTTATTTGCGCTGAAATCTCGACTGATTTTCCTAACATATATCTAGTAGTTCATTAAATTATATTCAGCTGCCAAGGTAGTCTTAATCAATACAAGAATAAATGATAAGAATGTGAATTTACAGAGTAAACAAGCGGTGTCTATAAATCACTTTTTGATGGCTATGGTCAGGAGCTGAGGGTTAAAAACTAATTACTAAAGATCAGTGGTTGAAATTCGGCGAAAATTAAATATTGAATGTTAGAAATTAAAAATCGATTACATATTAGTCTCAAATATTTAAGGATTTCTAATAACCACTCAAGAAGTATTTAACCTACATTATAAATAATTTGAGCCAAAATAAATTTCAACAAAGAACATCATTTTAATTAGGAGCCGCTTATACATTATTACAATATCATTGCTAACAAAAAAACGGACTTAGAAGTTTATCCAAGTCCGTTTTTCAAAAATCGTATTTGTATTCTAATTAAGAATAATTTTACCGGTAGCTGTAAAATTATTCTCTGAAATTACTTTGTATAAATAAATTCCCGAGGAGAGATTGGCCTTTTCAACAATTACCGAATTGTTGTTAAACATTTTTCTTCCCACCTCATTTCCTAGTACATCTAATAGTACTAGCTCTGCTTTTATATTTTCAGCAATACCATGAATTTGAATGGTTGTTTCAGTAGTAAATGGGTTAGGCACAGCTGTAGTAGATAATTGCACTTTGCTAAGGCCATTTATTCCAACAGAGATATCAAGTGCCCAGAGTTCTACAGAATGAACACCATCAGAAGCTGCAAAGTAAAGTGTATTATTTACCACCGTCAAATTGCTAGGCGATGAATTATTTACTCCCGGGTTGATATCATAAACAAATACTGTTCCCGATGTAGTTCCGTCAGTTTTCCATAATTCCGTTCCATTAACATCATTTGTTCCTGAAAAATAAACAAATCCATTTGCAAAAGTAAAGTTTCTAAATTCTGAAAAAGCAAAATTACCCGGATAAATATCTTTCAGCATGTTGGTCCCTGCGCTCGTTCCATCACTTGTCCATGGTTCTCTTCCATTTGTATCATCAACTGCACTAAAATACAAAACTCCATTTACATTGGCCAGATTAGAAGGTTGGTAACCTAGTGTACCGATAATTTTTACGATAGAGGTTCCCGAAGATGTTCCATCGCTTTTCCATAGTTGAGGGCCATTTACTCCATCATTAGCTACAAAAAAAAGTGTTCCGTTAACGTTAGTCATTTCCGCAAGATTACCATCGCCTGCTCCAGGATTGATATCTTTTACCATTACAGTTCCTGAAGAGGTGCCATCACTTTTCCAAAGTTCAAAACCATCTGTTCCATTACTTGCAGTGAAAAATAATACACCATTCACATCTACAAATAAATATGGGTAACCACCAAAAGCCCCTGGCGTAATATCTTTCACCATAACTGTTCCGCCCGAAGTACCATCGCTTTTCCAAAGTTCAACACCATTCACTCCATCATCGGCCGCAAGAAAAATAATATTATTTGAAGCGATTGGCACAGAATTATTATTTCCGGTCGTACCCGGGTAAATATCCTTAACCAATGATGTTCCTAAGCTAGTACCATCTGTCTTCCATAATTCATATCCATGAGAACCATCTTCAGCTATAAAAAACAGATTATTATTTGCTTGCACTAATGGATTATTATTAAAACAGGCATCGGCTGTACCGGAATTGATGTCGGTTAACATTGTTGTCCCGGAAGATGTACCATCACTTTGCCATATTTCTCTTCCTCCTACTCCCCATTCAGTGGCATTAAAATACATCATGCCATTAAATAGTGTTATGTTTTGAGGTGTAGAAGACGAACCTAGGTTGCTTATGTCTTTAACCATAAACGTACCGGCATCTGTTCCATCACTTGTATAAAGTTCATTACCTAATAAATAATCGGACGCACTTAGATACAGTTTACCATTGAATGGAGTGAGATTTGCCGGAAATCCGTTAGATCCCACACCAATATCTTTGACGAGGTAAGGTACCTGACCATCTATGGACATCGAAAATAAAAAGATAGTAAATAATAATTTTGTAATTTTTTTGATCATGATGTATGAAGAGTTAACATTTAAAAAGCAATTGCTGTTTCAACTGAACACAGCACATTAAGTATGATGAAATCTGAACTACTGACTTGCATAAAAGAAACAGGTAATTAGCTAAAAAAGTGTTGAACTTATAGACGAATAAAAAAAAAGCGCAAAATGGATTGCTATTAATTAGTGTATAATAATACTAATATGGGAAAATCAGCAAATTATCTAAAAGCGAAATGTCCGAATGGCAACATGCTTCAACGCTGTAAACGATGGCAATGTACAATATAAAACCCTAACAGCATTAAGAAAAATTAATGGTTCAAAAAACAAATCGGAAATATGTTTAATTGTAAAAAAGAATATCTTCCAATTGAAGACTCGATAAAATTACATATCATTCAATGAAAAAAAATAATTTAAGCGTTATCAATTAAAAGAACTTCGGCATCTTATTATTATGACGTGAACGCTGACCGCGTTTGATCATAGAGACATACGAAAAATTAATTTCAATACTACTTGTTGAGGCAGCTGATGTTGAAAGCGACGACACATTACTATCGTATGAAATACCAAGACCTAACGTGTTATACTCAACTCTTGCATTCACCACAATTGCATCGTCCCAACGATAAAATCCCCCGAGATAAAAATAGGCTTCCTTTTGATAATTAGTATAGCGCGATTTAAACTGAATTTTATTTTTAAATAATCCGCCAAACATAATTTCTTGCTGTGAACCTTGCGACATATAAATTGCTTTCGGTAAAATCCACATATAGGCATCACGTGTTAACGCAATTTCTCCGGAAGAATGAACAGTAAGTTTTCGTTGAAGCGGAGATTCTTGTTTTAAAAAGAAAGTAACATTAGGACTTCCAACATGCGACATTGCTGCTCCGATATTAAATGAATTTACTCCATCAGGAACATAAAAATAATTTAACCCTGCGTTGAAATCAAGATAAGAGAATTGTTGTAGCTGAATATTTTCAAAGCTTGAAGCTGTTGGATCAAATGCATCGCCATTCCATTGTGAATCCCATGTAGCTTTGGTAAGATCGATCGACTGCTGATTTAATCCTGCTTGAAATCCAACAGAAAGAAACTGATCATTTTGATCGGTGAGGGCTTGTGTATATGAAAGCGATCCTTCAAAAATCGTATTGCTATATCCCGCCAATCCAGCTTTGTCTTGATAGATTAACACACCTATTCCGAAATAATTACTTCCTATCAACCCTTTTCCTACGGGAGCATCGGCAGAAATATGAAAAGTTGTATAGCCTTCACCTAAGCCTGACCATTGACGTCGATACAAATTACTAATCCTCGCCTTGCCATCAAAAACGCCAGTGTTAGCAGGATTAAGCACAAGAGGTGCATTATAGAATTGAGAAAAATGGACATCCTGTGCAAGCATAGGTGTTGCAAACTGCAATGCTAAAGCAAATAGTACAACGATTATTTTTATGTCTTTCAAAATTCTTCGCATTAAAAATTAGTACTTACTTATCTTACTAAGGTTACACTTCCAGTTTTACTTGTTGTTTTACCGTCAGAATAATTGATGGTTACAACATAGGTGAAAACACCCGGATTCAACTCTTTTCCTTTATAACTTCCATCCCATCCTATCGACGGATTGTTTGTTTCAAATACAAGTTCTCCCCATCTATCATAAACAGAGAAACGAACGCCAAATAGATTATTTCCACGTAAAAATAAATAATCGTTGTGACCATCGCCATTAGGAGAAAAAGAATTTGGAACAAAGAAATCGTTGTTATGCAAAATCGTAACGACTACTTGCCGTGTAGTTGTACATCCGAAACCATCGGAGATAGTACAAATATAAATAGTGGTTTCGAGCGGACTTGCAATTGGAGTTGGCGATGTAGCGCTATCTAATCCAAGAGCCGGCGACCAACTGTATGTTAATCCTCCGCCTGCTGTCATCTGATAACTACTCCCAAAATACATAGCAGTATCTGGTCCAACAAAAGCCGTCGGAACACTTTCAATGCGTATGTATGAATATTTTATAACTGTGTCTGAACCATATTGATTTGTTACGATCAACTGAACATCGTACAAGCCATCGGTAGCATACTGAATGCCGGCCGGATTTTGTTGGCTGGAAGTATCAACGATTGCACCCGGAAAATACCACGACCAAGAAGTAAAAGGTCCACCGGCAACTATTTGTCCAGTGAAAGCAATCGAAACGCGCGAACAAGCTTGAGTTATATTAGCAGTGAAATCGGCTTGAGGCAATGGACATACATTAGCAAGAATATAATTTGTTTTTGTTAAAGAATCGGTGCCATATTGATTTCCGACAGTAAGAGTTACCGAATAAGATCCGGGAGTAGCATAGCATACCGTTGGATTAGCAGAAGTGCTGGTAGAAGGATTTCCACCGGGGAACGACCACAACCAAGAAGTAGCACCACCCGTAGAAAGATCGGTGAATGAAATACATTCTCTTTCACAAATAACAGAATCGCTTGCTACGAAATCAGGGTTTGGAGGCGTGCAAGCATTTACAACCATGTAATTTAATTTTGTAGCAGTATCACTTCCGGCAGGACTAGAAACGATAAGCTGAACAGAATACGTTCCGGGATTTGCAAAAACAATATTAGTAGGATTTTGCGCTGATGATGTTCCGGGAGTTCCGCCAATAAAAGTCCAATTATAATTAAGAGCAATAGTAGTTGTATCAGCAAAAAAATTAACAGAACCGCCGGCACATATTACAGTATCGCTTGCAGTGAAATCGGCGATCGGTGTTGTTAAGCTAGCTAACAAAATACTATCGATAGCAACAGAGGGATTGCTGGCACCAGCACCTAATCCGATGTTCTTCCATCGAAAACCAATTTTTACTGCAGGATTATTATTAGCCGATGAAGGCAAAGCAATAGTGTATAACGACCATTTAAAGATGGTAGTATCACTAGCACAAAAAGCAGTTCTAGGTAATTCCGCAAGAGTAGTCCAAGCGCTTCCGTTATAATATTCTACAAATGTATTGTCATTATTACTTCCCGGCTCATCTAATTTTCCGAGAAGATAATTAAAGTTAAGGACGAGCGATGAAACTCCGATGCAATTTATCACCGGCGACTCAACACGTTTTTCTGTAACTTCCGTAAGCATGAATCCACCCGGATCGTAGATAGCACCGCAATCTCCATACGGACAACTGATAGCGGCCGTGATACTATTTTCAGAACCAAAAACATTTCCAATATGTAGCGATCTTTTTGTTTGAGCAGCATTGGTTTTGCAACCCTTTACAGCACAATTACCTGAAGTTTGTCCGGGTTCCGTGGCACTGATAAACCACTCATTGGCTTTGGTACCTTGAGTTCCGATTGGGCTCACGCTCCAAACACCACCCGAAGATGGACTCAAATAACCGGCAGCGATAGCACCGGAATCGCAGATACCAGATGTTGACCCAAAATCATCGAAGAAAATGGGAGTTTGTGCATTGGCCTTCACTCCACAAAAGATGGAAATGATTGCGATAACGATGTTTCGGTAAAGTTTACCGGTAAAGTATTGGTGATCCATACGATTTTAAAAGCGAACCAATTTACACTTATTTTGGAAATTTCTCAACTTCACTTTTTATAAAGATCGGCAAATAAATAAAGGTTAAAATCCGCTTTTTGAGCTGCTTTACTTATTTCTTGTCTGATCTCCTCTTTATTTATGTCTTTCATCCGATGACGGCGAATTAAATGATAGGCCTTTTCGGCCAGCAAATAATTTTTTCTATCATTTTTTGAAAGTGCACGACCGTGTTTGTTAATCTGATCTATCAGTTCTTCAACACCATTGAATTGTGAGGCAACAGTTTTTATAACCGGAACAATCCAATCTGATGTCATTTGCTGATGCATCATTTTCTGGAGATTGTTGACTAGCGTATCGGCACCTTCTCTGTCAGCTTTATTGACAACGAAAATATCTGCAATTTCCATTATGCCCGATTTAAGTGTTTGCACTTCATCGCCCGATTCAGGAACTACTACTACTACAGTGGTATCAGCTAATCCGGCAATTTCTACTTCCGACTGACCAACACCTACAGTTTCTACAATGACCAGGTCGAAATTAGCGGCACAAAGAACATCTGTTATTTCAATAATTTTTTCTGAGAGCCCACCGAGCGATCCTCTGGTGGCTAATGAGCGAATGAATACGTTATTATTATTGAAATGTTCCGCCATTCTTAACCGATCGCCAAGGAGAGAACCAAAGTTAAAAGGCGACGTTGGGTCAACCGCCACGATGGCAACATTTTTATTCTCATTCTCGGTAAGTACACGAAGTAAAGCGTTGATGAGCGTACTTTTCCCGGCTCCTGGAGGCCCGGTAATACCGACCACAGGTATATTTTTACGTTGAATATTTTTAAGAATAGTTTCCCACCCTTCCAGTTCATTTTCCACAATAGTAATAGCACGAGCAATCGCTTTTCGGTCGCCGGAATTCAATGCACTAAGAAAGGTTTTGTACTCTTCGTTCAAGTAGATGGTATTTAGAGCAAAGAAACAAGAATCATTGAGAAATCAAAAGCGTTTTTATTGAAGAGATTGGTACAAGAAGGATGAAGTAAGAAAAAATATCCTATCACTCCATCTTTACCAATCTCTTTCTAAAAATATTTTTATCAGAAATCGCTTCTATAAAATAATTGCCCGAAGGAAGAAAACCAACATCAATCGTTTCATTCCCATTTACTTTTTTGGAATAAACTAGCTCTCCTAATTCATTGTACAATTTTAATAAAATGTTTATTGGATAAACCGAATGAACCGAAAATTCTTTAGTAAATGGATTCGGGTAAAATTGAATAGACTTATCATCAGATTCCGGTTCTTGGATTCCCGTTGAAAGTGAATCGCAAATACTTCCTATGACCGGGCCAAGGTTGTAGTTGACCATGTTTGGTAAACTTTGAATTGTCCGACCATTTCCTAAATCAAAATAAGATTGTTGGTAATTGCAATTTACTCCCAAATTATCAGGAGTTAAAATTACATCCATGTGGTGAGTGTAATAAGTATTTGAAAAGGGCCCTTGGAAATTATCTCCCTTGACAATATAAATCCGGCTATCTGGACCTAACAGATGCTGGCCAAAAGAAATATATTTGAATAATCCAGTGTCTGGATATGAAATAATAGTCTGCTTTGTGGAATTTACATTTGAAGTAGTAAGGTCAAATTGGTAAACATTTTTGTAAGCGTATTCGACGGAAGAAGTATATAGTACATTACCACTTGGGGAAATACTACAACCAAGATATCTATTCGGTTGCGTATAAACCACCTCCCCTGCAACTTTATAATTGTACAAATCACCCGTACATCTATCAAAGTCAAATACATCTATAGAAGAATTTGATGATG
>JANLPR010000196.1:0-3742 GCA_031367345.1 Bacteroidota bacterium
GTATATATTTCTCAGTTTAAATCTGAAAAGATCATAGCCATTGAATTGGTAAATGCTTTGGGAGAACACATTCAGATTCATCCTTTGTCAGTAGCATCTGACGACTATTTTCAAATTAACATGAGCGGACTTCCATCCGGCATCTATGAAATTGATGTTAGAACGAGCGGTCGTTATTTGAGTAAGCAGGTGGTAAAGTTGTAGAAAAGAGATTACACCAACTTAACGTATCGCCTTTTCTCGTAGCAGCGCAAAATTTATTAGCTTTGAGATATGAAAATTAAGACAACTGGTGAACAAGTGCGGCGCAGCGGAATTATTATTTTTCTTGGATTTGTACTTGGAAGCTTTACTTCTTCAGCACAATACATTCCAATCCCAACAGACTCCACAGCATTTTGGAAAGTAGAATGGTATGATTACCAATTTTGCGGACCCATTCAGCCAAATGCGTCTTATCGCACTTTCTTTAGTGGTGATACAGTTATAAATGGACTCGACTATGCGAAAACATATTTCTCAGGGTACAGTCAATGTTTGCCAATGGGGTATATGGGTGCATTGAGAAATGATTCTGTAAATCGCAAAGTTTATTTTGTCGAAGCAGGTTCAATGGTCGAAAAATTACTTTATGATTTCAACCCAAATGTAGGTGATACAGTTCCACAGCTCTATTCTAGCTATGATTTCATCGTCATCGGTATAGATTCTGTTTTTATAGGTCAAGGTTATCGAAAGAGAATTCAGCTGGATGGTACAAATTTTTCAGATTTAGGTAACTATATTATTGAAGGGATTGGCTCTACTAATGGGCTTCTTTCGCCTCTTCTTTGGCCTGAGACATTGTATTTATTAAGGTGTTTTTCGCAAAATAACCTAACGATATATCCTGATACTAGCACGAGCTGTTTTGATCTTTTTAATCATGTAAATGAAGAAGAGGCCAACCTTCTAATAATTTATCCAAACCCAATAGAGACCGTTGCTTTGATCAAATCGAATAAGCTAATGAAAGAAATAAAATTGATTGATATTGATGGACGAATAGTTTTAGACGAATTAATTGGAAGTTCTATTTATACATTCAATCGGTCTCACTTTTTGAGTGGTTTCTATGTATGTGAAGTTGTTGCAAAGGATGGGACAGTATATTATAGGAAAATACTTTTAAAATAATTTATACAACTAAACTAAGAAAGAAAAAAAAGCTAGCTCTTTTATTACCCTGCTTCGACGTTCCGGTAGCTATCGGAATCGTCGAAGCGGTGCGAAATTTTAATTGCTTTGAGAGATGAAAATTAGAGTCAAAGATTGATAAGGTCGTTGCAGCTGAAAATGATTTCGTAATTTCTATTATTAATTGCTATCCTATAATATTTGAAGTTCTCTCAAGAAATTGTTGAAATTGCAGTTATTTAATTTTCTGAATATTTGGAGTATCCGTTGTACTTATCATTGTTCCGCTAACAGTATCCCCTTCATCAAAAAATACAATAAAGTCGGTACAGGAATATTTATGCTCAGGTGTACAGGGTTTATCTATATGATAAATCAATTCTAAACGATGAAATGAACTTCCACTTTTATTAGGGCGTCCAAAGAGTAAAATAACATTCTTTTCATTAATTAGACATGGTTTATAAATCGAATCAACACGTTTTAAAAATTGAAAATTAGTTTCATAGAAGGTACTGTCTAAACTTAATTTCCAATTTTGTTCAATCTCTTGCTTTATGCCATCACAAAAAGCAGAGGACTTGATGACACCTGCCTTTTGACTACTTATACATGAATAGAATATGATTGAACAGAAAATAAAAAACTTCATTGTTTAATTTCGTTTCCAATGTAATCAGTTGAACGTGTCTGATTTTTTCGACAATTTGTAAATATAGTTTGTTGCATTGAATATTGCAATTGAACTTGAATGTGGCTGCCGATCAACAAAGTCTTCCAAGACAGACTTTCTTTTAAAATATATTTTAACCTACAGCGCCGGATATGCTTTTAATTTTCTTTAATGTACAGCAAAAAAAACAACAGGCGAATGTCCGTCGAAGTAGCACCAGCTACGACGACCTTCTCAATCAATGCTCGTTAATTCTCACATCTCAAAGCTAATAAATTTCGAACCGCTTCGACGGACATTCGTCCGTTGTTTTTTAGCTGTGGATATTCATCCACTTTTCAAAGTTCATCGTTTTACAAATATCAACTCGCTATTGAATGTGAGGACTTACTTAACGTAACCGGTAATTAATGTAACCAGTCCGAATTTTTTCAATAGTTAACCTGCAAATTGTACAGAACATACGTTGAGACTTTCATTGCGGACGAATGTCCGCGGTGGTATTTACAGATTTTATAAAAGATTGAATCTATTTTACTTTTAATGCAACGGACGAATGTCCGTCGAAGCGTTGGGAGTGATAAATCCGTTGCAACTAAGAGAATGAACGTAATAATTTAGAAATTTCAGAGCTAAGGAAAAGCGTTAAGCTATTAATTGCGGACGAATGTCCGCTGCGGTATTTACAGATTTTGTAAAAGATTGAATCTATTTTACTTTTTATGCAACGGAAGAATTTCCGTCGAAGCGACGAGAATAAATCGCAATAACTTAAAAAATTATCCTTAATTAAAAGTTGCCTTTTGGGCAACTTTGCTGTATATTTGCAGAGTAAAAATAATTTAAATGAATATCCATAATCTTGGGACCTTGATTAAATTCTGGAAAAAGCATGCAGATTCTAAAAAAGTTCTCGAATTATGGTATAATGATGTTGGTTCAAAAAACTGGAAGAAACCCAATGAACTTACTCGCGATTTTGCAACCGCAGATATTATTATGAGTAACAGAGTTGTATTTAATATCAAAGGAAATAAATACAAACTTGTAGCCAGCATAAATTATCAAAAAGGGTGGTTATTCATAAAGTTTATCGGAACACATGCAGAATACAATAAAATCGATGCGGCAAGTATCGATGTTTACTAAAACTTAATATTGGTCGTTATGGAATTTAAAATAATTAAAACAGAAAAGGAATACAATAAAGCATTGGCCATGTTTGAAAAGATATTCCTCGCTAAAAAGGGAACGAAAGAAAGTGATATGGCTGATGTTCTTGCTATTTTGATTGAGCGATACGAAAACGAAAAATTTCACATTAACTCTCCTGATCCAATTGAAGCGATCAAATACAGAATGGAACAACAGAACTTGAAACAAAAAGATCTTGCACAGTATTTGGGCGGCAAAGATAAAGTTTCGAAAATTCTTAACCGAAAGAGGAAATTGACTCTTGAGATGATTCGAAATCTGAATGAGTTTCTAAATATCCCTTTGAATGCGCTTGTAAAGGATTATTGAAAACGTTTCGCTCTGGTATGTTGTGATTTATTTATCATTCCCACCGCTTCAACTGACGAATAGTCGTCGAAGCAGCGCAAAATTTATTCCCAGCAGAATTACTTTAATTATGTCAGACTGAATGTTCAATAGCACAATCTGTCGCACAACATTCCGCTTCGACGGACATTCGTCCGTTGTTATTGAGTAGTGAATATTCATGCACTTTTCAAGACTCATCAAAATCGGCCAATAACCAAACGTTCCCTTTTTAGTAGTTTTTGATTCTTGACTCCCCCTTTTTTTGACTTTATTAAACGCTCTTGCTTATTGCTCTTTTTTCCTATCTTGCGCCCTTCTTGTACATATTACAATGGCTAAAAAAGATCT
>JANLPR010000007.1:0-56445 GCA_031367345.1 Bacteroidota bacterium
TCTACCGGTAGCATCGGTCAAAATATATTGAAATTGTTTTTCCCCTTGAATTTCTACACTAAAATTATTCGTAGTTGGATTGCTAAACACTTGCATAGGAAATGTTTCAACTTTGGAAATAGAAGAAGTTACATTGCCCAAAGTATCTAACACGGCAAAATACGATTCCTGTCCGGTGGTATCAGCCTTCGCCCAGCCGGAAATAAGATACCCTTCAGAGCAATATTTCAAATCGCGCAACTGCGTTCCTTTGTAAATGTTTTTAGCTACGAATGTTTTGAATTGTAAGGAGTCGCCGGTATTGATGTTTAAGCGATAGAATAACGCTGAATCGTTTCCATTGAAAGTGAGGTCATATTTGCAACCGTAAAAAGTAACAGTTGCATTGTTATAAGAAAAATAATCAAATAAATAAGTGTTAATTGGAACAACAAAATCCCTAATCCACTTAATCTGTAATGAAGTATCAAACGAAATAAATCGCAATGTGTCTATTGGGCCATTTCTTTTAGCGGCATGCCCAATAAGATTGTTGATTGATGTTTCTCTTAAATAATAAAATGCCCAACCATAACCTGTTGCAGATGTATAATTTGAATCCGGAAAAGCAATTGTTCTCACCGAATCTAAATTGTTATCGTAAACAATTAAAGATAAAGAATCACCATGGGAGGTTGGATACGATTTAGGGCTTATTATTTCATTTTTATTTGATCTTAAAAATGCATCAAAAAAAGGCCTAGGTATATGAACAGCCTTTATTGAATCTAAATTTGGATTTAATTTCAAAAGAATTTCACTACATGAAAATACAATACTACTATCGACTAATTCATTTAAATGAATCTGATAAATTACATTTTGATCCAGCCTTTGATAGTAATAATTTTTTGTAAACAAGGTATCGCCATTCAAATCCATTTTATAGAAGTAAAGTCGGTAATCCCAAGTCAGGTTCACTGTTGGGAAACCAACACCAAAATAAAAAAGCAGATTCCGATCCTTTGTTTGAATGATGTCAGGCAAATCTCCTCCAGAGCCTGGATTAATTAATTTGTCGAAAATTAAATTACCTTGATGGTCGTATTTTCTGATGTAGTATAGTTTTGCGCAAAACTGACAACCAGGATTCGCTCCCATGGTTATATAGTCACCATTAGGAAGATCTATGCTTTTAAAGCACGATTCCACATCTACTACATTATGATTTGCAATAAACACATGCTCAAATGTATTTTGAGCATGTGTTAGTAGGGAGGTGCTTAATAATAGCAGTGGTAAAAATATTTTTTTCATTTGACGACTACATATTTAGAAGTATATAAATTACCTTCATTATCAGATAAATGAATCTGATATACGCCATTGATTAAACTGGAATTATTTATAGTTGTCTCAGATTTGCCTATCTGTTTAAAATAAACTTGCTTGCCACTCAGGTCAACTATTTCAATAGAGTTAATAATTGAATTGGATAAACTGATTGTCGAAAATTCTCCAGAAGGATTTGGATAACAAGTGACAGTAATCTCTTTTGAAGAAATTGTTGTATTTGAATGTCTTGATAAATTATGGCTCATCATAAAAGAGCTCGCAAACCAAATTGAACCAGCGATTTCATTGGCATCTAAACTGGTATTTGTAAAATGATTATCGAGAAAGGTTGTGCATGCGCAATTTGGACAAACGTAGTTTTGTTTTTCAAGCAATGTCACAAAATCTTGTTCTACGCTGTACATATTACCCGTGTAAATTGGATCTGTACCATCTAAATATCCGCCAAGAAAATCTGTGGTTAGGGTTTGCCCGTGACAATTAATAAATCCCACTTTTTCCGCACTGTAAGCAATTATTATCTGGCTATGTTTTTTAGTACCATGATCAGCAAATTCTTTAAGGACATCGCATTTGTAGTTGAATGAAAGTGCAGCGACAGATGGCGTAACATAATTAACTAACATTACCTGATCTATCAAGAAATCACATTCTTTTATTTGGGTGGTACGTGTAATTGCAAGAATTGCGCCTTGCGCCGGAATATCCCTCGGATTAAACTCTGCATCAATATTTCGTAAGCAGTTGAATTTGCATTTAAGTTTTTGTCCAAGATACAAGCAGTCTTTTAGGTTGTTATAGGCTGCATTTTTATCTGGAACAGTCGGATAGTCGTTGCTCCAATATTCCACCTCAATAAACAAAAAATCAAAAGCGGGAAAGCACGCTTCGGGAATCTCCCAGCCGTTATACTGCGGGTCTTTGTTGTCTCCAGAAAAAGCAGCTAAGCGACAAACCGATTTTAGCATTTCAGCTTCTTGGCGCTGTCGGGCATTTTGCGGGGCATTCATGAGGTTTTCAATTTCACTCACCGATTTTCCTTGTGGTCCATCTTCGCAAAAAGCATGAATAGTGGCAGATAGAAAGAATGGATCTGTGTTATTCAAAAATCCTGTTGCCGAAGCGGCAGCTCCAATGTTAATTCCCGGAAACATCGCTCGCATGTCGGTTAAGAATGTTCGGAGTATAGGCTCTAAAGAAGGATTTCCAATAACTATGTTGTTATCCAATCCAAATAAAACTATCTGGTCGATGAAATTGGTGTTCACATAATTTTGAAGATTTACTTCTGAGGCAAAGTTTCCATTTTTCATATCTTGAATAAGGTCGTTGGCACAATCAACATACAATCCTCGTTTAAATCCGTAACTCCATCCATTGTAATTGGCTTGCGAGGGAGGCGGATTAGGAGTAAAACTGGTTCAAATCTGTCCAAAGGAGAAATTAGTCACTAAAAGTAGGAAAAGAATGCCCCCATTTTTTTCAATAATTTCGATGATTTTTTCGCTTGAAGCTCGTCAAGGATTGACTTTGTGAAGTTTGTTTTCATTTGATTTATATTTAAAAGGTTAACACTGTCTTGGGTCAAACGGTACTTAAACATTTTGAATTAGATTGTGGGAACATGAAAAACAAATTCATAATAAAAGTATGGATTAATTTGAATGCCGCAAGGGAATATTAAAAATATTATTAGGCCAAAGAAAGGAGAATAAAAGTTAAAATCTTCCTGAATATACATCATTCATATTTCGTGAAATGGAATAGGGATAATATTTATTGATCCAATTTTTAAATCTCCATTTTCAAATCTCCATTTTCAACTTCTTATCAATTTTCATTTTAGCTATCTAATTTCTGAATGCCTTATTTGTCCACCGGCATTGCCAACGCTCACAAGAAAGAGTGAGTTTGTAAGTAATAAAATGAAGGTAATACCTATCAGAATTTTTCTTTTTTCACTTTTAAATTTATAAAGCGTAAGAGCTGCAAATAATCCGACACTTAGCGTGGTCCATAGTGCAATGTCTGCCATTTCCTCGTGTTGATGAATTAACTCCACCGGTTTTTGTCCGATAGCAGCCAACGATTCTTCTGCGCCGTCGCCTGTTAGGGAAGAAGGTATTGTTAAGGTTGCAGTTAAAATAATGAGATATAAGGCCGTTTGTTTTACAGTATCGTTTTTCATAATCATGCCGCTACCCAAGACTAAAAGCGAGAAAATACTCCCAATGATTGGGAAGTGATTAAATAATAAATGAGCATGTGCGCCGTCCATAGAAGGAGTTTTAGTTATTATAATTCAATTTTGAGAAGGAGTTGTGTTGACTAAATTACAATTAATAAGTCATCTGCTAATTGTTCTTTTAAATTCGAGGTAAAGGAATAAGAATGCTATGGTAGAACAAA
The DNA here is from genome assembly GCA_031367345.1 of Bacteroidota bacterium. Taxonomy (GTDB): domain Bacteria; phylum Bacteroidota; class Bacteroidia; order AKYH767-A; family 2013-40CM-41-45; genus JADKIH01. Next base: position 3,745 of record JANLPR010000007.1, read on the forward strand.
TTTGTTTTGTAATACTAGTGTCAGATTAAGAGTAATTAAAAGCTAAAGAATGGAAAATCAGATTCAATTCAATATTCATGCTCACCTTTACAGAATAAATCATGGTCGGTATGATTATGGTCATGTCGATTTTATAAAAATGCTATTTTATTTGTTGAAGAATGAATATCGCGTTAATCCTTCATGACAGTACTATGACATCTAAAAAAGTGTCAATTCGACCTTTGCACGCAGATAAAAACGATATCGATTTGTTCCAGTTAAAGACCATTGCCTTTACACACAAGAATACTCCAATCAAGGAGTTGAATCGATTCTTTTTACACGAAGAAAATCGGAAAGAGCGATTAGAGTATCTTCGGTTCTCGTGCGATCTGAATGAGATTTTTTATGTGGCAACTTGTAATCGCATTGAATTCTTTTTTACGACTCATCATGTTTTAGATAAAAGTTTTCTAAAGAATTTTTACAAAAATTTTAGAACTGATTGGAATGCAGAAGAAATAGATTTTGCAATTGCACACGGAGATATTTTTGAAGGAGAGGAAGCATTAAAACACATCTATCGTGTAGCCTCTTCATTAGATTCATTAGTAATTGGAGAAAGAGAGATTATAACTCAAGTTCGTAAGGCGTATGATCTTTGTAATCACGATGGACTTACAGGTGATTTATTACGTTTGGTGGTGAAAAGTACAATCACAACAGCGAAGCAAATTTATACTGAAACAAAAATCGCAAACAACCCTGTGTCGGTAGTTTCATTAGCAGAACGAAAGTTGCGTGAATTGAAGCTAGATAAAAATGTAAGAATACTTTTAGTTGGTGCCGGTGAAACGAATACCAATCTTTCCAAATATTTAATTAAACAAGGCTTCACAAATTTTACAATCTTCAACAGGAGTTTTGAAAATGCTCAGAAGCTGGTAAAAGTTATCAGATCTGCTACTGTAAAAGCAAAAGCATTTACTTTAGATCAACTGTCAACATTTTCAGGAGGGTTTGATGTGTTGGTTACTTGTACATCGTCGCCCAACAATATTATTTCACCGGAATTGTTCCAACATTTAGTTAAAGGTGATACAACTAAAAAAGTGATCGTCGATCTTTCTGTTCCGTCCAATATTCATTCAGATGTTTTAGTTGCAAACAAAGCCAACTTGATTGACATAAATGAATTAAAAGAAATAGCTTCAAGCAATTTAGAAGAACGAAAAGGTGAATACTTAGCAGCAGAGCAATTGATCGAAGAGAACATAGTCAATTTTCGCCAATTGTATAAGACAAGAGCATTAGAGTTAAAAATGAAAAATGTTCCTGATAAAATTCGCGAGATCAAAGACAAAGCGATGAACGATATTTTTGCAGAAGACATAAGAGGTATGGACGACCACTCACGTGAAGTGCTTTTAAGAGTTATGGATTATATGGAAAAGAAATGTATTTCTGTTCCTATGGTCATGGCAAAGGAGATTATACTCGAGTCGAAAAGTTGATTTTAAAACAACTATTCCGTTTTTTTTCATAGTTTTATTTGCAATTAGTAATTTCAATTATGCGTTCACCATTAATTATCGGTACCAGAGGAAGCGATCTTGCATTGTGGCAAGCCAATCACGTAAAGTCATTGTTAGAAGATGTTGGAATAAAATGTGAACTAAAGATCATAAAAACGCAAGGTGATATTATCCAACATTTAAGTTTGGATAAGTTAGAAGGCAAAGGATTTTTTACCAAAGAAATTGAGGAAGCGTTATTAAATGGCGATACAGACATTGCCGTTCATTCCCACAAAGACTTACCAACTGAGTCGCCCGAAGGTTTAATTATAGCAGCAGTTTCGTCGAGAGAAGATCCTTCAGAATTGCTTTTGATTCGAAAAGAATCAGTCGACTACAAAAGAAAGTTTTCGTTGAAACTGAATGCTCAAGTAGGAACTTCGTCAGCCAGGAGGAAATCACAATTACTTGCCTTTCGAGCCGATGTTGAATTAAAAGATCTTCGAGGAAATGTACCTACACGAATCAATAAACTGCGAGAGGGACAGTATGATGCTATTTTAGTAGCAGCAGCAGGAGTAGAGCGATTGGAAATTGATCTTGAAGAATTTCATGTAGAGCGTTTGGATGTAAAAGAATTTATTCCGGCACCTGCACAAGGAGTTTTAGCTATCCAAATTCGCACAGCCGACAAAGACCTATTTAAACAATTGCAAGTGCTGAACAACAAGTCGGTTCAGCAAACCATAGCCATAGAAAGAAAAGTGTTGAATCTTTTTCAAGGCGGATGTCAGATGCCTATAGGAGCCTATGCAGAATACAACGACGAAACAGAAATGTATTCTGTAAGAGTGAGTAAAGCTGTAGCGTGGGATAAAATGCCGGTGTCAGTGTATTCAGAATCGATAGAGCCGCATGTTTTAGCTGCAAGAGTAATTGAGAAATTAGCCAATGTAAAACCTACATCGGTGTTTATTAGTCGTGACGATCGTCGCGATGATTATTTGAAAACAGTTTTAACTGCAAATGGTTTTTCGTTTTCTGGAAAGGCTCTGATAGAAACTACCATCCTTCCATTCACCAATGTTCCAATATGTGAATGGATCTTTTTTTCGAGTAAGCAAGCGGTGAAATATTTCTTCGAACAAAAACCGGTATTAGGTACTCAAAAATATGGGGCAGTAGGGAAGGCGACTGCAGAGGCGATTCGTCGTTATGGGAAGCGTGCTGATTTTATTGGAGCATCGGTAAATACTAAAATGACAGGCAAGCAGTTCGCGGCGAAAGTGGGAAGCTCAAAAGTTTTGTTTCCGCAGGCGAAAGGAAGCATGCGTTCTATTCAGCAACAATTTGTAAAAGGGGAACAAGTGATTGACCTACCTGTTTATGAAACTATCAGAAAAAATAGTGGTGACATGCCGGATGCCGAGATCTTAGTGTTTACATCACCTTCGAATGTAGAAGCGTGGTTTGAACGATTTAAGATTAGAAAAGATCAAAAAGTAGTGGCGATGGGAGATGCAACAGCAAACGCACTTCGCCAAAATAATTTTATTGGTTGTGGTCAGCCCGACACATTCGATGATGCAGGATTAGCAAGGGCTGTATTTTCAATTTCATCAGACAAATAAATTTCGTTGGTTATGATCATTCGTCCCCGAAGATTAAGAAAGAATTCGATAGTAAGAGAAATGATAGCGGAGACGCGCATTTCAAAAGAAATGTTTATTTACCCTTATTTTATTACCAAAGGTAAAAATATAATTGTGCCGATCGAAGCTATGCCTGGCATCAATCGTTTTTCAGTAGATACTTTATTGTTGGATGTAGAAAAAGGATTAAAGGTTGGCATCAACAAAATCTTGTTGTTTGGTGTAGGTGAAGAAAAATTTGAAGATGCACATTCCGCACATGATACACATACAGTAGTAGCAGAGGCAGTTCGTGAATTGAAAAATAAGTTTGGAGAAAAAATTTTCGTAATCACCGATGTGTGTTTGTGCGCTTATACAACACATGGACATTGCGGGTTAATCAAAAATGAATACGTTGACAATGATTCGTCGCTCGATGTACTGGCATTAATGGCTTTGACACACGTACAAGCGGGGGCAGATATGGTTGCGCCGAGTGATATGATGGATGGAAGAGTGGCTGCAATCAGAAAAGTACTTGATGAGAATGAATTTGAGAGCACGCCAATAATGTCTTATTCCACAAAGTTTGCATCGGCCTATTACGGACCTTTTAGAGAAGCAGCAGATTCCGCTCCTGGCAAAGGTGATCGGAAGTCGTATCAGATGGATTATCGAAATTTAAGAGAAGCCGTTCGTGAGGCAGTACTTGATGAAGCCGAAGGGGCAGATATGGTTATGGTTAAGCCGGCATTGGCATATTTAGATGTTATAAAATCTGTACGCGAGGCAACAAGCATTCCTGTAGCGTGTTACAATGTTTCAGCTGAATATACAATGGTTAAAACAGCCGCTAAGGCCGGGTTTATAGATGAAGAACGGATAGTTATGGAGAATATGCACGCCTTTGCAAGAGCAGGTGCTGATGTGATTATTACCTATCACGCACGAGATATTGTAGAGAAGGGCTGGATTTAGTCATTTGCCTCCTTTTTCATGAGCAATAAGACATCATTGATTTAAGCAAGATGTTCTGCTATTTTTCTTAAAAAAATTCTGTAAAGAGTGTATTCAGTTTTATTTCGAATAACTACATTTACACTACAATCTTAAAATTCCCATTCAATTATGGAACGTCACAATGAGGTGTTGGACAATGTAATCATCAAGTTTGCGGGTGATTCAGGCGATGGTATGCAGCTTACCGGAACTCAGTTTACCAACACAGCTGCCTTATTTGGAAACGACTTAAGTACATTTCCCGATTTCCCTGCAGAGATTCGTGCCCCACAAGGTACACTTGCCGGAGTTTCCGGTTATCAATTGCATTTTGGAAGCGTAGAAATTTATACGCCAGGCGATTCGTGTGATGTGCTTGTTGTGATGAATGCAGCGGCACTGAAAGCGAATATAAATTTCCTTCGCAAAAGCGGAACGCTAATCGTAAATACCGATGGCTTCGATCCTAAAAATTTACGTCTGGCAAATATTCCTGAGAGTGAAAATCCGCTAGAGAATTCTTCACTCGATCATTTCAAAGTTATCCGTATGGATGTAACGAAAATGACTCGGGCGGCATTAACAGAAACTACTTTAGGGGTAAAAGAAATTGATCGTGCGAAAAATATGTTCGTCCTAGGATTTCTTTATTGGATGTATAATCGGGAATTAGATCATACGATGAAATTCCTTAACGAAAAATTTGGTAAGAAGCCTGACATTCTAGATGCGAATGTAAAGGTTTTAAAAGCCGGTTTTAATTTCGGCGATACGAGAGAAGAGTTCACTACGCGTTATACGATTGGCCCAGCTAAAATTGCTCCCGGCACCTATCGAAATATTATGGGTAATCAGGCGGTGGCGCTTGGTTTAATTGCGGCCGCTCAGAAGTCAGGATTGCAATTGTTTTATGGAACATATCCAATTACACCGGCATCTGACATTCTTCATGAGCTTTCAAAACAAAAAAATTTCGGAGTAAAAACATTTCAAGCCGAAGATGAGATTGCAGCAATTTGTTCAGCAATTGGAGCAAGTTTCGGAGGATCATTGGGCGTAACAGCCTCATCAGGTCCGGGAATAGCACTCAAAGGAGAAGCGATGGGATTAGCATTAATGTTAGAGCTTCCATTGGTAATTATAAATGTTCAGCGTGGAGGGCCATCAACAGGCTTGCCAACCAAAACAGAACAGAGTGATTTGTTGCAAGCCTTTTACGGAAGAAATGGAGAGGCTCCAATTCCAATAGTAGCTGCAGCAACACCGAGCGATTGCTTCAATATGGTTTACGAAGCGTGTAGAATTGCTTTACTTTCAATGTCGCCGGTAATGTTATTGACAGACGGGTACATTGCAAATGGTGCTGAGCCTTGGATGTTTCCAAAGAGTGCCGATTTAAAAGATATCAATGTTGATTTTATTAAAGAAAAAAATTCAGCTGATAAATTTCTTCCATACAAACGTGATGAAAATTTATCTCGTCCGTGGGCTATTCCAGGAGTGAAAGGATTGGAACATCGTATTGGAGGATTAGAGAAGCAACACGAAACGGGTAACATAAGTTACGATGCACAAAATCACGAGTTCATGGTAAAAATGCGTGATGCCAAGGTGGAGAAAATTGCAGACAATATTCCATTACAAGATATAGAAGTTGGAAATAGTAAGGGGAAACTATTGGTACTTGGATGGGGAAGTACATTTGGAGCAATCAAGAGTGCAGTATTGCAAGCCCGTGAAAAAGGCTATGATGTTTCTCATGCACAGATTCGATACTTGAAGCCATTCCCAAAAAATCTGGGTGAAATATTATATGCTTTTGAACACGTATTAATCCCTGAAATGAATACCGGACAAATGATTAAGATTATCCGTGATAAATTTTTGATTCCTGCAGAGGGGTTGAATAAAATTCAAGGTATGCCATTTACAGCAGAAGAGATCTTACTAAAGATCGAAGAGAAATTTAAAAAATAATATTAAGTAGTATCATTCGCTGAAGAGCGATTAATAAATAAAACTATGGATTCTACAGTAGAAAAATTTACAAATAAAGATCTTGTAACTGATCAGGAAATAAGATGGTGTCCGGGTTGTGGAGATTATTCCATTGTTAAGCAAGCTCAAACAGTTATTCCTGAATTAGGGATACCAAGAGAAAATATAGTATTCATTTCCGGAATCGGATGTTCGTCACGTTTCCCGTATTATATGGAAACGTACGGAATGCATTCAATACACGGACGAGCAACAGCGATAGCGAGCGGATTAAAAGCATCGCGACCTGAGTTGAGTATATGGATCGTAACAGGCGATGGCGATGCATTGTCTATAGGAGGGAACCATACAATTCACATGTTACGTCGTAATTTTAATGTGAATATATTATTGTTCAACAATGAAATTTATGGATTGACAAAAGGTCAGTATTCACCAACTTCAGAAGAAGGTAAGATTACTAAATCAACTCCGATGGGATCAATTGATCATCCGTTCAATCCGATTGCTTTATGCATGGGAGCAGATGCAACTTTTGTAGCAAGAACAATGGATAGAGACCCAAAACATATACAAGCAATCCTTCGTCGTTCGAATGCGCACAAAGGAGCTTCATTTGTTGAGATTTATCAAAACTGTAATGTGTTTAATGATGGAGCATTTGAAGTGTTCACAGAGAAATCGACCAAGAAAAACGAAACACTTTTCATGGAAGACGGAAAGCCATTAATTTTTGGTGAGAATAGTGATAAGGGAATTCATTTAGATGGATTCACTCCGATTGTAGTTGATCTGAATGAAACAGGTAAGTCGGCGAATGATTTATGGATACACGACGAGAAAGATAGAGTGAAAGCAAATATGTTGAGCAGGTTTTTCGATAATCCGAAGCATGAAAAACATCTTCCGCGACCATTTGGAGTTTTCTATACAGAAGAACGCGATTGTTATGAAGACCGATTAACACAACAGATTGTAGAGAGCAAAGCAAAAAAAGGCGAAGGAAATTTAGATGCGTTGTTAAGTGGAAAAGAAACATGGACAGTAAATTAATTTCGAATTATAATTCGATTTATTGATAGAAAATAATTTATTTTTAAGGGGCACTCGAATAGAGTGCCCTTTTTTTAGCATCCTTGAAGCTCCGTAGGAGCTTCGAAGGATTTGTAATCCTTCGTCTTTTCAGTTGCCAAACTATCAAATAGTACTCCAAGCTTCGAAGAAGCTTCGAAGGATTTGTAATCCTTCGTCTTTCCAGTTGCTAAACTATCAAATAGTACTCCAAGCTTCGAAGAAGCTTCGAAGGATTTGTAATCCTTCGTTTATCCAGTTGCCAAACTATCAAATAATACTCCAAGCTTCGAAGAAGCTTCGAAGGATTTGTAATCCTTCGTTAATCCAGTTGCTAAACTATTAAATAGTACTTCAAGCTCCGCAGGAGCTTCGAAGGATTTGTAATCCTTCGTTTATCCAGTTGCCAAACTATCAAATAGTACTCCAAGCTCCTATTGCAACAAAATTAAATAGCATTCACTAGCTCCAGAGGAGCTTTTCAAGTACGAAAAAAATCCTCACTTGAAGTAGTTATAACCGGCGGTGTCAAACAACAAACATCAACCAACCCTTTAATATTCCGATAATCACGTGCAGAGCTATGCAAATAATCCTGCTCATGTTCTACAGTTCCATCCTTTACAGGATTCTGATGAATATAATTTAATTTTTGCCACGCTACTCTTTCAGTGTAAATTTCTATCGCATGATTTCCATCCTGCCAAATTTTATAATATTTTGTTTTTGAATGCTTATCAGCTGCCGAAGAAAAATGATCTAACATCCAATCACGCCTGCTTTCAGTTTCATTGCTAATTTGTTCGATAAGTTTTTTTGACGTAAATTTTTTGAAATCACGAATTGTATCTGCAAGTTGAAACTCGTTAATTGCATTACACATCATGTGCAGATGGCTTGGCATAAGGCACCAACCAAAAATTTCAAGTCCTTTGTGCTGCGTACAAAAGTTCAGCGAATCGGTAATAAGCCTCTTATGATTTAGGCGTGTAAAAAGATCTATCCATTCAACTACTGTCATAGTAATAAAATACGATTTGTCTTTTCTTATACTATAGTGCAATCCTTTTCCCATTTTTTTTATTGCAAAAATAATTTTACAACTTCATATTTGGAACATGTAAAATGTGTTTGCTTCTTATAAGAAACTTATACAATGCATGAAAAAAAACGAAACTTGCAGCTTACGAAAAGTTGAAAATTATTTAATGGATGAGCGAAGGATTACAAATCCTTCGAAGCTTCTTCGAAGCTTTATTGAATCTTTTACGATAAATATTTCCCTACAATTGGTAGTCTGCGCCCTTGACCAAATGCTTTGGGCGACACTCTAAGAATGGGCGGTGTTTGATGGCGTTTGTATTCATTAGTGTTCACCAACTTTAAAATGCGCTTCACAAGATTTTCTTCAAAACCCATTGCAATTAATTCTGTAGGACCTTTTCTTTTTTCGATATAGTTGTAAAGTACTTTATCTAAAATATCATAATCGGGAAGCGAATCGGAGTCTTTTTGATTTGGTCGCAATTCGGCCGATGGAGCTTTTGTGAGAATGTTCTCGGGAATTTTCGTTCCATTACGATTAATAAATCGACATAAATCATACACCTGTGTTTTATACAGATCTCCAATAACAGATAATCCGCCACACATATCACCATATAAAGTACCATAGCCGACAGCCAGCTCGCTTTTGTTGGAAGTATTCAAAAGGATGTAACCAAATTTGTTTGACTCTGCCATCAAAAGTGTGCCTCTGATGCGCGCTTGTAAATTTTCTTCCGTTACATTAAAAGGAAGTTCTTTAAAAAATGGTTTCAATGCATTAAGATATTGCTCCAACAAGTTTTTGATAGGAATGATATCGTGAGTTACACCAAGCTTATTAATTAAATCGATGGAGTCGTCGATAGAACCTGATGAAGAATATTCTGACGGCATTAAAATAGTATGAACGTTTTCTTTTCCGAGTGCTTCAGCAGCTAAATATGTTACCAAAGCAGAATCGATACCGCCACTTAATCCAAGTATTGCTTTTTTAAAATTTGATTTCTGAAAATAGTCACGTATGCCAATTATAAGGCCATCATGAATTCGTTCGATTGCTTCAATTGAAGAAGTCGGGGCAAACTTATTTTCGGTAACTAATAATTTCTCAGTTTCAAGATTGTATTCCATCACCTGAAAATCATCTTTGAAATAATTCATTTCGCAAATTAATTTACCTGAATTATCCATTGCTAGACTTCCACCATCAAATATTAATTCAGTTTGTGCACCTACATGATTTACGTAAATAAGTGGCAAATTATATTTGAGAGTATTTCTCTTAAGAATTGCTTTTCTTTGTTCCGCATGCGAATAATCGAACGGTGATGCAGCAATGTTAATCATCAATTTCGGATGTTCTTTTATAAGCGTATCCATTGGGCAATCGATGTACATGGGATCGTCTTCTATATTCCAAAGGTCTTCACAAATCGTTAGCGCAATTTTGATTCCATTTACTTGAATGCAATTGAAGTTTTTCCCTGGTTCAAAATAACGATACTCGTCAAAGATGTCATAGTTTGGCAGCAGGGCTTTGTGGATTTCGCTTACGATTTCCCCATCTTCTAAAAGTAAAGCGGCATTGAATAAATTTTTGCCTTCTACTTTATTATTTTTTACAGGCAGTCCGATGATTGCAGAAATCCCGATGCAATCTTTCGCTATTTCCTTTGCTGCAGTATAGCATTTTTGTATAAAATCTTCAAACTCCAGAAAGTCGCGCGGAGGATAAGCAGAAATGCATAATTCAGAAAAAATAATTAGGTCAACTTTTTCTTTTTTAGCTTTTGAAATGTTTTCACGTATCAGCCCAACGTTTTTTTCGAAATCGCCAATCGTATAATTGAGTTGTGCTAAAGCTAGCCGCATTTTTCTAATCTGAAATTTGAAATGCAAAGTTAATACTAATTCATATGAAAGAGGATAAAATCTCCTTTTGAGCCACTTTTTTTCACATTAAGAGCTATGTTAGGAAGAGGAGCAGATTATAAGGTAACGAAAGCGCAAAAAAAAGACTGACTTGCAGCTGCAAATCAGTCTTGATAATAGATTAATTTTATTAGAATAATATTCCTATAGATAAGCCGAGGTAATTACTATTTGCTTTCGCTGAAGAAGCGTCAAGCACATCAAATAATCCATTGTTAAATTGAATACCTACTAAAAGTACAGTTGATCCGCTCAAAGTATATTCTACTCCACCACCGATAATCATCGACAAGTTAACTGCATTAATATCCTTTTGAATATCAACTCCTGTTTCTTCTGTATTTACATTTGTAGTAGTGTTGTTAGAGAAAGTTGTTTGTGTATTGGTTTTATTATCGGCACGAGCACGAATATTAAATCCGGGTGAAACACCTGCTTGCAGATAATACGTGAGATAGCCAATTTCACTTGTTTTAAGTTTCAAAGTTAAAGGGATTTCAATGTATTGTAAAGTTGTTTTTGAATCGGCCACAATTACTGTTTTTGTACCGACCGCATCAGTCGATTCAGATGTAGAACGTAAGTTTCCTCCTCTGTAAGCTACATCTATACCGGTGGCAAATGAATAATGGTCAGAAAATCGAAACTCAGTGATAAGCCCATAGCTGAATCCAAATTTCGAACCATTACTTTCAAGTCCTTTGGTGTCGGTTCTCAACCAAGCTAGTGAAGGTGTTATTTTAAGTCCGAAGTGTAAACTATTATCGTCGCCTGCTTTGGCAAGATTTACTGTAATTAAAGAGATAATAAAAATAATTAATTTTTTCATGGTATATTTTTTTTAATGATTAGACGTTTTGATAAATTAATACTGATACTTTTGACGGAACTTTCTACAATAGTAATGAAAAATAACTCGCCATTTAGTCCGATAGTACACCTCGTTATTTACAGCATGATGTTCATTACCTCATGTAGTCTAGATACGAAAAAGCCGAATGTTTCTGAAATCACAGTAGATCTCACGGTTAATCGTTTTGAAAATGATCTCTTCGAAATGGATATTATGCATCCTGATATGTCCATTTCAACACTTAAGCAAAAGTATGGCGACTTCTTTGATTTGTATATGTTTCAAATTACATCATTAGGTGTACAAGATTCAATTTTAATGAGAGACCGAATAATATCATTTGTTCAAGATACAAATTTCAGGGCAGTATATAGGGATTGCAAGAAAGAATTTGGTGATTTTGCCGTTGAAACGAAAGCGTTAAAAAACGCCTTTCAATATTATAAATTTTATTTCCCCAACAAACCTATTCCCAGTATTGTTACCATGCTTTCCGGATTTTCCTTTCCCATAGTCTGCGATTCATTTAATTTGGGAATAGGTCTTGACATGTATTTGGGAAAAGACTATCGTTTTTATTCTACGTTGGAGCCGCCTTTGCCTAATTATTTAAAAGTTCAAATGGTAAAAAGCAATGTTGTTTGTGATGCAATGAAAGGATGGGCGATGAGCGATTATCAAATAGATGAGTCGAAGGCTCAGGTAATAGATATGATGATTAGCCAGGGTAGAATTATTTCTTTTTTGGAGAAGGTTTTGCCGGATGCAAAGGATACAATGCGATTAGGCTATACATCATCACAGCTTGACTGGTGTGAGCAAAGCGAAAAGAAAATTTGGCAGTTTTTTGTGCAAAATAAATTATTATTCAGTGTTGACCCGACCATTTTATCGAAATACACCAATGAAGGACCTACTACGAATGGATTTCCAAAAGAGTCGCCCGGCAATATTGGAAAGTATATTGGTTGGAAAATTATTAAGTCGTATGAGAAAAAACATCCCGAAGTTTCAATAGAGAAATTGATGGAAGAAAAAGATTTGATGAAAATATATAACGAGTCGGGATATAGGGCGGAATAATAATTAATAATGATAATTGAACAATTATTAATGAAGAGTCCTTTATGTTATATTATTTGAATACGTAAAATCGCTGATGTAATTAATATTTACGGCGAAACATTTTTTTTATTCTCAATTCTCAATTCTCAATTCTCAATTCTCAATTCTCAATTCTCAATTCTCAATTCTCAATTCTCAATTCTCAATTCTCAATTCTCAATTCTCAATTCTCAATTCTCAATTCTCAATTGAACTAGTCAATTAAACTATTGCTTTTCCAAATTCTTCAGCAAACTTTTTGATGTTGCGTGCATTTATTTCATCGTTGGTAGCTCGTAAATAAGTATCTGCCATCGTTACGAAATTTTCATAAAAAAATCTTTTCATGTCGTCTACTAGCATTTCTTTAGTCCAAAGGTCAATGCGAAGTGTCGTGTTTTCTTTAGGGTCCCAAATGCTCATCATAACTGCATTGCAAGGTTTTCTTCCGTCTGTGCCGCTTTCGGTCGCTTCCCATGAAATATTTTGTGGAACGCGCTCTTCGTCGAGGCTAACATGAAAATTAATTTTTGAATCCATTTTTTTGATTTTTTTTGATTTTACTAATTAAAATAAATAAAATCAGTTATTATTTTTTTTCCGGTTTAATAAATTCTGCATTTGCTTGAGTAATAAAATCCAGTATAACATCCCGGCCTATATTTTTTTCGGCCGAAGAGATAAAAAAACTCGGTACTTCATCCCATGTTTTTTTTAATTCCCTTTTATACTTTGCAACGGATGACTCTACTTGTTGCTTCGATATTTTATCCGTTTTAGTAAAAACGATTGTAAATGGAATTTCACTTGTTCCAAGCCAGTTAATAAATGCCACATCAATTTTTTGTGGCTCAAGTCGTACATCAATAAGCACAAACGTTGTCATTAAGTTCATTCGTTTTTCTAGATAGTCGCGTATCATTTTGTCCCACGCTACCAACGATGATTTAGAAGTACGCGCAAAACCATATCCGGGAAGATCGACTAAGTACCACGTTTTATCGATAATAAAATGATTGATGAGTTGTGTTTTACCGGGAGTGGCCGAAGTTTTAGCCATCGACTTCCGATTACATAGCATATTAATCAAAGAAGATTTACCAACATTTGAACGGCCAATAAATGCATACTCCGGCATATCAGGCTTCGGGCACTTTTCGTAATTGGTATTGCTGACAACGAATTCAGCTTCTTTGATAATCATAGAGCAATCGAATGAGGCTGCAAAGGTAAGATGTTCTGTTGGTTTTGGCGAATAATTCGTCTGTTCTGTACGGTTAAGACAGGAACGGAGGAAAAGCGAATTGACTCTTCTAAGCCTTTGATAAATAAGGTGTTCGAAATGATTTACTAATTTGGAAAGGATTTTTTAAGCCAGCTGTCTAAAAGTTCATTAAAATGATGAGGCTGTTCCATCATTGGAGCATGGCCGCACTTTTCAATCCAAAACAATTCATTATTAGGAAGGAGCTTATGAAATTCTTCTGCAACATCAGGAGGAGTGATCGTATCATTTTTACCCCAAATCAGACAAGTAGGTAATTTCATAAATTGAAGATCGTCGCTCATATTATGGCGGATCGCTGATTTGGCCAATGATAAAATGCGAATTAATTTCCCTCTATCGTTAACTATTCCAAACACTTCATCAACTAATTCTTTTGAAGCAGATGCCGGATCGTAAAAAGTATATTCCACTTTTTGTTTTATAAAATCGTAATCTTCTCTACGAGGAAAAGATCCTCCCATTGCATTTTCATAAAGGCCGCTACTGCCGGTTAATACCATTCCTCTAATATTTTCCGGATGTTTTTTTACATAAACAAGAGTAACATGTCCACCGAGTGAATTTCCAATTAGAATAATATTCTTGTAATTTTTAAAGTTAATGAAATCGTGTACAAATTCAGCGAGTGCTTTTACATTGGTATTTAGTATAGGTAAAGAGTAAATAGGCATTAACGGAATTACGATACGGTAGTTGGGAGAAAAGTAATTGACAACGTCGGTCCAGTTGCTCAATGCTCCAAACAAACCATGTAGAAGTAATAAAGTAGGCCCACTTCCTTCTTCAATGTATTTAAAATCTCCCTCTGCTTTGATTTCGTAATTCATAAAATCTTTTTTTCAAATGTAAATAAAAAATTAGAAGAATCGGACGCGCGGCCTTGCGGTGTTTTGAATAAGCGACTGTTGATTTGTTTCATCATCTGAAATCTTTTAAGTGGGGGGGTGATAGATTTTCTAAACCGAATTTTTATTTAAGCCAAAAGCAGGTCTTAGAGGCAATCGATTCTAAAGCCTTGCCGGTGAAAAGGCGCGCCACGGTGGGGCTACAGAAAGTTTTCAACAAAGTGGTAAAAAGTGGTAGGAAGTGGTAAAATTTAATTTACATTAGCACTTTGAAAAACAGCATTAGATGGCCGGCTTCATAGGTGAATTTCATTGTACAGTAGATGCGAAAGGGCGTTTCCTCATTCCCGGCAGTTTGAAAAAACAAGTGCCGGCGAAAGAGCAAAAACATTTTGTGGTGCATCGCGGTATGGAAAAGCACTTGGTCATGTATACGCGAAAAGAATGGGAGAAGATCAGTGAAGAAGTGAATTCGCTGAACATGTACGTGAAGAAGAATCGTGAATTTCTCCGAAAGTTTAACAACGGAGCTACGCCAATTGAATTAGATGGAACAAATCGATTACTGCTTCCTAAAACTTTGATGGATTATGCAGGTGTCGAAAAAGATATTGTGCTCTTTGCTTATGGGAATCGGATTGAAATATGGTCTGAAGCTGAGTATGCGCGAATGATGAAAGATGAATCGGAAAACTTCTCTGACCTTGCTGAAGAGGTGATGGGGAAAAAGAAAAAAGGAGTTGCCGATGACGACTTATCATGAGCCAGCTCTGTTGAATGAGTGTATTGAAGCTTTGCAGATTCAGCCTGATGGTGTGTATGTCGACGTTACTTTTGGTGGCGGCGGACATTCAAGGGAAATTTTAAAACGCCTTGGAGAAAACGGAAGATTGATCGCATTTGATCAAGATGAGGATGCAGAAAGAAATAAAATAGTTGATAAACGATTTGTACTGGTAAGACAAAACTATCGTTTTTTGAAAAAATTTCTTCGCTATTATAATGTAGTTCCGGTGAATGGAATTCTTGCCGATCTGGGCATTTCTTCCTATCAAATTGATGAAGCTTCAAGAGGTTTTTCTATTCGTTTTGATGCCGACTTGGATATGAGAATGAATAGAGCAGGAAAAACTACAGCAGCTGATCTATTGAATAAGTATTCTGAAACAAAATTAGTCGCCGTGTTCTCGGAGTTCGGCGAAGTTCATAACTCTAAAACATTAGCAAAAAAAATAGTTGATTTTCGGAAGGGTGAAAAGTTTAAGACGATCGATCAATTTAAATCAGCTATTGCGTCATGTGTAGATAAGCAAGCTGAGAGTCAGTATTACGCTAAAGTATTTCAAGCATTACGAATAGAAGTGAATGAAGAATTGGAGTCGTTAAAAGAAATGCTTGAACAAAGTGCTGAGGTGTTGAAAGTAGGAGGGAGATTAGTAGTTCTCTCTTATCATTCATTAGAGGACCGACTAGTAAAAAATATGGTTGCGAAAGGGAAATTTGAAGGCGAAGCGGAGAAAGATCTTTTCGGGAATGTAAAAGGAAGTCCATTCTCTTTAGTAAACCGAAAACCCATTGAAGCAAGTAGTGAAGAAAAAGTTGTTAATCCGAGATCTAGGAGTGCAAAATTGAGAATAGCAGAAAAAAATTGAAATGGCAGATAATAAAAGAAAGCTTGTTGTTGAAGAAGAGAAAGAGATTGAAACTCCGGTTGAAGTAAAAAAGAAACCAAAGCCGGTTCGTTCATCAAAAAACTCTTTTCGTTTCGTAGATATTTTTGGTGTTTTCCAAAGAAATGAAATAGCCAGAGCAATGCCATTTGTACTTTTTGTAACAGCGTTAATAGTAGTGTATATCGGAAATAGTTATTACGCAGAAAAAGTGATTCGTGAAATTGAAAAAACGAAAAGTCAGCTAAAAGAACATCGTGCTGAATATATTTCAACTATGTCGCAACTGATGACTGAAAGTAAACAATCGGAAGTTGCTAAGCAGTTGCTAAAATACGATATCAAAGAAAGTACGAATCCTCCCCAGAAAATATTTTCTGAACAAAAGAAATCCAAGTAGAATAGTACCACAATGGAAGTTAAAAAAGATATTATGTGGAGGATTAACCTCTCATTCATTTTAATGAGTGCGATGGGCTTGATCATTCTTGTGCAGATCTTCAGGATTCAGTTTTTGGAAGGATCCTACTGGAAGTCAAAAGCCGATAGTGCAAATATTGAATTGAGAGATGTAGAAGCAAATCGTGGGAATATTTTTTCTTCTGATGGCAGCTTATTAAGCACTTCAGTTCCTGTTTATGATATCCGTTTTGATACAAGGGCAGATGGAATGAGCAAAGTTGTATTCGACAAAAACATTGACTCGTTATCAATTTGTTTAGCTCAGCTATTCCCTGATCGAAGTGTGAGTGATTTTAAAAATAGTTTGAGAGATGCATATTCTCAAAAAGAAAGATTTTTTCTTGTACGAAGAAATGTACATTATCCGGAGTTGCAGTCGATTAAGAAGTTTCCACTTTTCCGTTTAGGGAAATACAAAGGAGGTTTAATGGTTCAGCAACGAAACATTCGTGAAATGTTATTTCAAAAATTAGCATCACGGACAATTGGCTATATGCGTGATGTAAAACCAGTAGGAATTGAATCGTCTTTCAATAGCGATCTTACAGGAGTTGGAGGTCGCCGTTTAATGCAACGGATAAGCGGTGGTATGTGGAAACCGATGACAGACAAAGACGAAATTGAATCGAAAGACGGAAATGATATTGTAACTACACTAGATATTAATATTCAAGACGTAGCAGAAAATTCACTTGAAGAGCATTTGAAAGAACACAATGCTGATCACGGTTGTGCTGTGTTGATGGAAGTTGCAACAGGAGAAATAAAAGCTATTGCAAATTTAAAGCGTACTGCCGAAGGCGAATATGTAGAAGATTTTAATTATGTAATAGCTGAAGCTACTGAGCCGGGTTCAACTTTCAAAATGGCATCTATGTTAGCGGCGTTAGACGATGGATTGATAGAGCCGACAGATACATTTTTTGTTGGTGATGGTTCACGAATGTATGCTCATACATTAATGAAGGATGCGCATCCTCCACATGCTTCACGATTATCTGTGCAGCAAGCTTTCGAAACATCATCGAATGTTGGAATTTCATCGGTGATAGTTGCGAACTATTCTAAAAACCCTCAAGCATTTATTAATAAAGTAAAATCATTTGGTTTAGGTACGCCGCTTGGACTAGATATAGAAGGAGAGGGAATTCCTCGGGTAAAAAGTATCACCGCAAAAGATTGGTCGAATATTTCTTTGCCTTGGATGTCGATTGGTTATGAAACGAAACTTACTCCATTACAAATTCTTGCATTCTATAATGCGATTGCAAATAATGGAGTGATGGTACGTCCACATTTTGTAAAAGAAATTCGTAGTCATGGAAAAGTAATTCGATCGTTTAATACAGAAATAATAAAAGACACAATTGCTTCACAACAAGCACTAGCAAAAGCAAGAAGAATGATGGAAGGTGTGGTTGAAAATGGCTCAGCTAAAATTTTAAAAACATCTCCTTACAAAATTGCCGGTAAAACCGGAACAGCGCAGATTACCAACAATAAATTTGGTTACGATAAAACGCATCCAACATATCAAGCTTCGTTTGTAGGATATTTTCCCGCAGATGCCCCAAAGTATTCGTGCATAGTTGTAGTGTATGCTCCTTCAAATGATGTATACTATGGTGGTGCAGTATCGGCACCAATTTTTAAAGATATAGCTGATAAAGTATACAGTAATCATATAGAGCTTCACGATAAGCCAATGATGAAAGATTCTACAGTCAATGTATTACCATTTGCTAAAGCTGGTCAGCAAAAAGATCTGTTAAAAGTATTTGCAGAATTAAAGATTCCAAATATTTCAAAAGACAACGATGCACATTATGTATCTCCGAATATTGAATCGGAAAGAATAGTAATGAATGAAAGAAAAACAAAAGCAGGAATTATTCCAAGTGTAATCGGAATGGGAGCTCAGGATGCAATGTTCTTGTTAGAAAATGCCGGACTTAAAGTTAAGTTGAAAGGAAAAGGAAATGTTGTTCGCCAGTCTGTAGAGGTTGGAACAACTATACAAAAAGGACAAGTCGTAATACTCGATCTAGATATATGAGGTCATTAAAAGATATTTTATATAAAGCAGGAATTGAAGAGGTAGCTGGAAACACCGATGTCAATGTTGTAGATGTATGTTTTGATTCTCGATCAGTTCGTGAAGGATCACTTTTCGTAGCAGTACGTGGAACTCAAACCGATGGTCATAATTTCATGCACGCTGTGGTAGAAAAAGGGGCAGTTGCTATTGTATGTGAACAGCTTCCTGAAGATTTATTGACCGGAATTACCTATATAAAAGTAGCTGACAGTGCCACAGCTTTAGCTAGGATCGCAGCGAATTTTTATGGCAATCCGTCTGAAAAATTGAAATTGATCGGAGTTACAGGAACAAATGGTAAAACAACAACAGTAACATTGTTATTTCAATTGTTCAGAGAGCTTGGTTATTCGGTTGGATTACTTTCTACAGTGAAAAATCAGATAAACGATCAGGTTATTCCTGCAACCCATACAACACCCGATCCACTACAGTTGAATGCAATGTTGTCGGCAATGGTTGATGAGAGTTGTGAGTTTGCATTTATGGAAGTGAGTTCTCATGCAGTAGTTCAAAAAAGAATTGCCGGATTAGAATTTGCCGGAGGTGTGTTTACCAATATTACTCATGATCACCTCGACTATCACAAAACGTTTGATAATTATTTAAAAGCAAAAAAAGAATTTTTTGATCATTTGTCTGCTGATGCATTTGCAATTACAAATTTAGATGATAAGAATGGTGCGATTATGTTGCAAAACACGAAAGCTAAAAAATATACTTATGGACTTCGGTCAATTGGTGATTTCAAATGTAAGTTGATAGAAAATCATTTTTCAGGACTATTGCTTAACCTGAATGGTCATGAAGTTCTATGTCGTTTGGTTGGAAGTTTTAATGCATACAATTTAACAGCAGCATTTGCAACAGCATGTATGTTGGGAGAAGATAAGTTAGAAGTGCTAACAAAATTAAGCATGCTAACACCTGTTGAAGGTCGATTTGACTATGTAACATCGAGCAGTCAGGTAGTAGGTGTTGTGGATTATGCTCATACACCCGATGCGTTGAAGAATGTATTGGATACGATTCATGATGTGAACAATGGCCACGGACAAGTTATTACAGTGATTGGTTGTGGTGGAGATAGAGATGCTGCAAAGAGACCGATGATGGCAAAAATAGCTTGTGAAAAAAGCGATCGAGTGATTTTAACAAGTGACAATCCGCGGTCAGAAGATCCTACTGCTATCATTAAGCAAATGGAAAAAGGAATTCCGGTTGGAGATGTTCGTAAATCACTATCAATTGCTGATCGTCGTGAAGCAATTAAAACTGCAGTAACAATGGCAAAGCCGGGCGATGTAATATTAGTTGCAGGAAAAGGTCATGAGAAATACCAAGAAGTAAAAGGAGTGAGGATTCCTTTCGATGATAAAAAAACTCTGCTAGAGTTATTTAAAATAATGGCTTGATATGTTATACTACTTATTTCAATATCTGCACAATGATTTAAAAATGCCAGGAACTGGTGTATTTCAATACATCTCTTTTCGTGCTGCTTTAGCTCTTATTACTTCATTGATCATTTCATTATTATTTGGAAAAAAGATCATCGGAATACTCTTGCGTCGTCAGGTTGGTGAAACAGTACGTGAATTAGGATTAGAGGGACAAAAAGTAAAACAAGGTACGCCAACTATGGGTGGGCTTATTATTATATCGGCAATTCTCATTCCGACGTTATTGTTTGCTCGATTGATCAATGTGTATGTAATTATCATGATCGTTACCACTATTTGGTTGGGAGTGATTGGTTTTATTGATGATTACATTAAAGTATTTAAAAAAGACAAAGAAGGTTTAGCTGCACGATTTAAAATTTTAGGGCAAGTAGGACTTGGATTAATAATAGGAGCAACAATGTATTGGAATCCAAACGTAGTGGTAAAAGAAAGAATTAATACACCAACTATGATTGTTGAACATCATGAGTCGAATGTGATCGAGGATATGCGTTCATCAGAAAATGCATTGTACTCGCCTGTTGCCGTTAAGTCAACTCGTACAACTATCCCGTTTATAAAGAACCATGAATTTGATTATGCTTTCCTTCTTAAATGGATGGGTGGAGATTATCATAAATATGCTTGGTTAATTTTTATTCCCATGGTCATCTTGATCATCACAGCTGTTTCGAATGGTGCAAATATCACCGATGGCATAGATGGTTTAGCAACCGGAACAAGTGCGATCATTGGGGCAACACTTGGGATATTGGCATATGTGTCGGGTAACACAGTTTTTGCAAATTATCTTAACATCATGTACATCCCTCATGCAGGGGAGTTGGTGGTTTTTATTGCAGCATTTGTTGGAGCATGCGTAGGTTTTCTTTGGTACAATGCATATCCGGCGCAAGTATTTATGGGCGATACAGGAAGTCTTGCACTCGGTGGAATTATTGCAACGTATGCTATTGCAATTAGAAAGGAACTATTGATCCCAATTCTCTGTGGAATTTTCCTGATTGAAAATATTTCAGTAGTGATGCAAGTATCATATTTTAAATATACGAAGAGAAAGTATGGTGAAGGCCGTCGAATTTTTAAAATGTCGCCTTTGCATCATCATTATCAAAAGTTGGGTTACCACGAATCTAAAATAGTTTCACGTTTTTGGATTCTAGGAATTATGCTTGCAGTTCTCACAGTAGTAACACTCAAACTTCGTTGATCAATTGAAATCAGAAACACAAAATATAAAAATCGTAGTGCTTGGTGCCGGAGAAAGTGGTATTGGCGCGGCTGTGCTTGCAAAAAAGCAGGGCTACGAAGTTTTTGTTTCTGATAAAGGGTCGATCAAAGAAGAGTATATAAAGTTCTTGGAAAAACATTCCATCCGTTTTGAACAAGGCTTGCACACAGAAGCAGAAATTCTTTCTGCAAACGAAGTAATTAAAAGCCCGGGCATTCCTGAAAAAGTTGACATTTTAATAAAAATCAGATCAGCAAATATTCCTGTGATAAGTGAAATTGAATTTGCAGGAAGATTTACAAAAGCAAAAATGATTGGTATTACCGGAACCAATGGTAAGACAACAACTACGATGATGGTGTACCATATTCTTGAAAAGGCAGGATTAAAAGTTGGTCTGGCAGGAAATATAGGAAAGAGTTTTGCACTTCAGGTAGCAGAAAAAGATTTCGATTACTACGTACTTGAGCTTAGCAGTTTTCAATTGGACGATATGCATACGTTCCGATGTGACATTGCAATTTTAACCAATATCACTCCTGATCATTTAGACAGGTATGATTATGAGTTGAAAAATTATGTGATGTCAAAATTTAGAATTTTGCAAAATCAAAAAACCGAAGATGCTTTTATCTATTGCGCTGACGATGCAATTACAAATGAATACTTGCCTAAAGTAGAAGTGAAGGCAAAAAAACTTCCTTTTTCAATTAAGACAAAATTGGAAAAAGGAGCTTGGTTAGAAGATCAACAACTCATAATAAACACAAACAACACAAATCCACTAAACATGCTAATTCATGAACTAGCCCTACAAGGCAAACACAATCTTTACAATTCTATGGCTGCAGGAATTTCTGCGAAAGTTTTAGACATACGTAAGGAGGTAATTCGAGAAAGTTTGTCTGATTTCAGAAATGTAGAACATCGTCTGGAGCACGTAGCAACTATTCACGGAATCGAGTTTGTGAATGATTCAAAAGCGACCAATATCAATTCAACATGGTATGCATTGGAAAGCTTTAATAAACCTATCGTTTTAATCCTTGGTGGAGTAGATAAAGGTAACGACTACGAAATGTTAGCTGAACTAGTAAAAGAAAAGGTGAAAGCAATTGTTTGTTTGGGAAAAGACAACAAAAAAATAATCAAAGCTTTCAAAGGAATGGTAGAAGAAATTGTTGAAACAGATACAGCTGAGATGGCAGTTAAGGAAAGCTACCGTTTAGGAAAAAAAGGTGATGTAGTTTTATTGTCGCCTGCATGTGCAAGTTTCGACTTATTTGAAAATTACGAAGATCGCGGACGTCAATTTAAAAAGGCAGTGAAGTCGATTTAAAATAAGAATATCCATTAATAGTTTATTACCTCTCTCCCTAAAACCAACACCATGCAAGCAACCTGGCTTGATAAATATTTCAAAGGCGATCGTACAATATGGATGATCGTATTTATACTGTCTATTTTTTCTTTACTCGCTGTTTATAGCAGTACAGGAACATTGGCATATAAATATCAGAGAGGTAATACAGAATACTATTTGTTTAAACATCTGTTTATTTTAGTGTTTGGAATAGCATTGATGTATGGAGCCCATTTGATTCGCTACACGTACTATTCAAAAATTGCTGTAGTAGCATTGTTGATTACAGTACCATTGTTAGCCCTCACTTTAGCCTTAGGAACAAATTTGAATGAAGCGAGTAGATGGTTGACATTGCCGGGAACAAATATTACATTTCAAACTTCCGATTTTGCAAAGCTTGCACTCATTATGTATTTGGCTCGCATGTTATCCAAAAAACAGGATGAGATAAAAAGTTTCAGATCGGCATTTTTACCGGTGATTATACCTGTGTTTGTTGTTTGTATGTTGATTTTGCCTGCGAATTTTTCTACCGCGGCCGTTGTTTTCGTTTCTGCAGCATACTTAATGTTTATCGGAAGAATAAGCATGAAGTATATTGGTGCAATGATGGGGATTGGCATTGCTGCATTTGCGTTATTTATTTTCATAGCACTCGCATTAGGATATACAGGACGTATTGAAACATGGAAAGCAAGAATAGAGCGTTTCTCAGGAAAAGAAGACTCAGATAATTATCAGTCTGATCAAGCAAAAATTGCAATTGCCAGAGGAGGATTGATTGGTAGATTTCCCGGAAATAGTATTCAGAGAAATTTTCTGCCCCATCCGTATTCTGATTTTATTTTTGCCATCATTATTGAAGAGTATGGTTTCCTTGGTGCCGGATTCCTAATATTTTTGTACCTGCTCTTGTTCTATCGAGTCATCAGATTTATTTATCATAGTCCAATGGCATTCGGTACGCTTCTGGCTGCCGGGTGTACTTTCATGTTAGTCTTTCAAGCATTGATTAATATGGCCGTTGCCGTAAATTTATTCCCGGTAACTGGTCAGCCTCTCCCAATGGTAAGCATGGGAGGTACGTCATTGTGGTTTACAAGTATCGCATTAGGAATTGTATTGAGTGTTAGTCGACAGGTAGAAAAAGAAAAAAAAGAAGGAGGATCTGAGCTTGCAGCGGTCTAACTTAAGAGTAATAATAAGTGGAGGCGGAACAGGCGGACATATCTTTCCGGCGGTGGCAATTGCTAACGCTTTGAAAAAAATAAATCCGAAAACTGAAATATTGTTTGTAGGTGCAAATGGACGAATGGAGATGGAGA
The DNA here is from genome assembly GCA_031367345.1 of Bacteroidota bacterium. Taxonomy (GTDB): domain Bacteria; phylum Bacteroidota; class Bacteroidia; order AKYH767-A; family 2013-40CM-41-45; genus JADKIH01. Next base: position 27,633 of record JANLPR010000007.1, read on the forward strand.
AAGTTCCCGCAGCGGGTTATACAATTGTTGGATTAGATATAAGCGGCATTCAGCGAAAATTGTCTTTGCAAAATTTGTTGCTGCCAATGAAAGTAATAAAGAGTGTAATAAAGGCAAGAATGATTGTGAAAGAATTTAAACCTGATGTTGCAATTGGAGTTGGAGGTTATGCTTCCGGTCCATTATTGTATGCTGCAACAGGAATGAAAATACCTTCGCTTATTCAAGAGCAGAATTCATTTGCAGGCATCACAAATAAGCTTTTGGCAAAAAGAGTTCAGCGCATTTGTGTGGCTTACGATGGTATGGAGAAGTATTTCCCGAAAGAAAAAATAGTGAAGACAGGAAATCCTGTACGAGAAAACATGGTTGATATAAAAGGAAAACGAGCAGAAGCTATTTCGTTTTTTAAGCTCGACGAAAATAAAAAAACAGTGTTGGTTATTGGTGGAAGTTTAGGCGCAAGAACCATTAATAGAAGTATTGAAGCAGGTCTAAATGAGTTGGCTGAGAAAAATATTCAAGTCATTTGGCAAACAGGAAAATTGTTTTATCCTGTCGCAAAAGAAAAGACCATGCCTTACCTAAAGCAGGGTATTGCATGTTATGAGTTTATTCAACGAATGGATTTGGCTTATGCTGTAGCCGATGTGGTAGTTTCAAGAGCCGGTGCAAGTTCAGTTTCGGAATTGGCGCTCGTGGCAAAACCGTCAATATTAGTTCCATCGCCAAATGTTGCAGAAGATCACCAAACAAAAAATGCAATGTCGCTGGTAAATAAGGATGCTGCCATTTTAGTTACTGATAGCGAAGCTTCGCAAAAGTTAATTCAGAATTGTATTGATTTATTAGCAGATGCTTCGGCCCGAGAAAAATTAATCACGAATATATCAAAACTGGCTCTGGCCAATTCAGCAGAATTAATTGTTGAAGAGGTTTACGCATTAGTAAAAAAATAAAAGTGTTCAACTCTAAATCACATATCTATTTTGTTGGAATTGGTGGCATAGGAATGTCGGCATTGGCGCGATATTTCAAATCGCTAGGCAAAAACGTAAGTGGCTACGATAAAACGCCGACACCACTAACAAATGAATTGATGAGTGAAGGAATAGAGATTCACTTTAGTGATGATCTATCAAAAGCAGAACTGACTTTCAGTGATCTTTCTAAGAAGGAGAATGTGCTTGTAGTTTATACACCCGCTATTCCTACCGATCATTCCGAATTGAATTTTTTCAAAGACAATCAGTATGATTTGAAGAAACGATCGGAAGTGTTGGGGATGATTACTAAAAGTAGTTTTACAATCGGCATTGCCGGGACACATGGCAAAACCACTACATCGTCGATGGTCGCGCATATTTTGAAATTTGCAGGATTGAATTGTACTGCATTTCTTGGAGGTATCACAAAAAATTATAATACCAACTTGTTGTTAGGTAATAACGAGGGGAAAAAGTTTACAGTGGTGGAAGCTGATGAATACGATCGTTCTTTTCTGGCCTTATATCCTGATTTATCTATCATTACCTCAATGGACGCCGATCACTTAGATATATACGGCGATCATTCATATATGATAGAGTCGTATCGCCTTTTTGCCGGTCAGTTGAAAGATGGTGGATTGTTGATCCATAAAAAGGGATTGCCTTTGTCTGACTTGCCATTGAACAAACAAACCTACAGTGTGAATGAAAGTGCAGATTATTGTGCTGACAATATAAAAATTGTTGATCATAATTATACTTACGATTGGAAGAGCGCAACTTCGGAGATAAATCGATTGATGAGTGAGATGCCCGGGCTACATAATGTAGAGAATTCGGTCGCTGCAATTGCAGTGGCGAAATATTTGGGAATTGAAAATGATGTTATAAAATCGGCATTAGCTTCATACAATGGAGTGAAACGAAGATTTGATTATCAATTGCGATTAAGTAATTGTGTTTACATAGATGATTATGCTCATCATCCCGAAGAGTTACGAGCTTTTATTGCTTCTGTAAAGGAATTGTATCCGGGTAAACGAGTGCTAGGATTGTTTCAGCCACATCTTTTTACAAGAACACGCGATTTTGCCGAAGGATTTTCGAAAAGTTTGTCGATGCTCGATTGTTTAATGCTATTGCCAATTTATCCGGCAAGGGAAAAGCCGATTACAGGAGTTACTTCTGAAATCATTTTCAAAGGAGTGACATGCGAAAAGTACCTAGTCAATAAAGAAGATACACTAAAGCAGCTAAAAGATATGAGTTTTGATGTTATTCTTACGATGGGAGCAGGAGATATAGATCAATTAGTTCCATTAATCAAAGACCAATTACAAAAAAGCACACCATGATGATTGATGAAACGAAGAAAAAGCGTGTGATCCGCATTGCTGCCTATTCAGTTATTGTATTGGCATTTTTGATTTCTGTTGGATTTGCAGATCATCGTCAAGAAGCGATGCCATGCACCGAGGTAGAAGTGATTATCAAAGATACACTCGGACACAATTTCGTGAGTCCGGAAGAAGTACTGAGTTTGGTCCAAAATAAATTCGGAATGTTGAAGGGAAAAGAGCTCGGTTCTATTAACATTGGTTTGTTAGAAAAAATCATTAACACGAACTCTTTTATTAGCAAGGCTGAAGTATTTTCAACCATTGATGGGAAGGTCAATATTGAGATTAATCAACGTCGACCAATTGTTAGAATTGTGAATGCAAATGATGAGAGTTTTTACATCGATGATCAAGGAGTTTTCATGCCTTTGTCAGATGTTTATACAGCGAGAGTTCCGATTGCAAATGGATTTTTATTTGATAAAGAAACGGAAAGGAATGTTTTAAAATACGACGGAGAAAATTGTGATACGTCAGTCAAAGTTTCAAGAGTAGACGAAGTTTTTCATGTTGCAGATTACATTTTTCATCATAGTTTTTGGAATGCTCAAGTTGAACAAATATATGTAAACGCTAGCGGAGAAATAGAGTTGATACCAAGAGTGGGAAGTCAGAACATTATTCTTGGAAGTAGCGAGAACATTGAAAAGAAATTGAATAAATTATACTTGTTTTACCGGGAAGGGTTAAGTAAAACAGGATGGAACAAATACAAAACTATCAATCTGAAATACGAAGGTCAGATTGTTTGCACAAAAAAGTAATATGGAAAAAAAGGAAGAAATAGTTGTTGGTTTAGACATTGGCACGACAAAGATCTGCACAATTGTAGGCCGGAAGAATGAATTCGGCAAGATCGACATTTTAGGTTTTGGCAAATGCGAATCACTCGGAGTAACGCGCGGAGTGGTTACCAATATTGTCAATACCATTGATTCCATTAAATTATCGGTGAAAGAAGCGTCTGAGAAATCAAATGTGGAGATCGGTTCCGTATATGTAGGAATTGCCGGTCAACATATCAAAAGTCTTCAACACCGTGGAATGCGAACAAGAAATACATTGGATGATGAAATCAACCAAGAGGACATCGATGCTATTGTTGAAGATATGTTGAAGTTGGCCATGCCTCCCGGAGAAAAGATCATTCACGTTATTCCTCAAGAATACATTATCGATAACGAACAGGGTATCAAAAATCCGATTGGAATGAGTGGTGTTCGTTTAGAAGCGAATTGTCATATCATAACCGGTCAGATTACTGCAGCTAAAAATATTTATAAGTGTGTAGAACGTGCAGCTCTTGAAACGAAAGGTTTGTATCTGGAGCCATTAGCTTCTTCAGAAGCAGTATTAACAGAAGAAGAAAAAGAAGCAGGAGTAGTATTGGTTGATATTGGTGGCGGAACAACCGATGTAGCAATTTTCCAAGATGGAATTATCCGTCATACTGCCGTAATTCCATTTGGAGGGAATGTGATTACCGAAGACATTAAAATGGGATGTTCAATTATTCGAAATCAAGCGGAGTTATTGAAAATCAAATTCGGATCAGCATTAGCGAGTGAAAATTTAGAAAACGAAATAGTTTCTATCCCGGGTTTAAGAGGTAGAGAGCCAAGAGAAATTTCTGTAAAGAATCTTGCTCATATTATCCAGGCACGTATGGAAGAAATTGTTGAGCACGTTCATTTCGAAATTCGTAATTCAGGATATGAGAAAAAATTGATCGCCGGTATCGTAATTACCGGTGGAGGAGCTCAACTTCGTCACATCATTCAGTTAGTAGAATTTATTACAGGAATGGATACAAGAGTAGGTTATCCAAATGAGCATTTGGCAAAAGGATCTGATGAGCTGAAAAGCCCGATGTACGCTACCGGTGTAGGACTTGTAATTAAAGGTTTTCATGATCTGGAAAAAGCACGAAAGAGTGAAGGCAAAAAAATATCAGCAGAAGAGTCATTGGCGAACGAGCGTGCCGACAAATTGAAGAACGGAAAAGATCGTTTGAAAGAAAAAGTAAAACAACCCTCTAGTTCTCGAAGTTTCTTAGAAATGATTTCTGAAATATTCAAAGAAGAGAAGGATAGAGAATTTTAATAATAGTGTTGCCAAAGCAACAAGAACAAAGGAATAACAAACGGAACAGTCAACAAATCAAACACAAAAACTTTTAGAACATGGAATTCGATCTTATTAAAGACAAAGGGTCTATCATCAAGGTAATCGGCGTAGGCGGTGGTGGTAGTAATGCAGTAAACCACATGTACCGTCAAGGTATTAAAGGCGTAGAATTTGTAGTCTGTAATACAGATGCACAAGCGCTGGAAATGTCGCCGGTACCAACAAAAATTCAGTTAGGCAGTAGCTTAACAGAAGGACGCGGAGCAGGATCTATACCTGAAGTGGGACGTAATGCAGCAATAGAAAATATCGAAGACATTCGTCGATTGCTTCTTGAAAATACTCGTATGGTATTTATTACTGCCGGAATGGGTGGTGGTACAGGAACAGGCGCTGCGCCAATCATTGCACAAACAGCTAAAGAAATGGGGATTCTTACAGTGGGTATTGTGACAATTCCTTTTGAGTTTGAAGGGAAGAAAAGAAAACAACAAGCAGATGAAGGTATAGAAGCCTTGAGAAATAGCGTTGATACAATTTTAATTATCCGCAATCAAAAACTTCGTGAAATGTTCGGCAATTTAAATTTGTCTGATGCATTCTCTCACGCTGACAATATTCTTACTACTGCTGCTAAAGGAATAGCAGAGATTATTACCGTTACAGGTTACATCAACGTCGATTTTGAAGATGTGAAAACAGCCGTTCAAAATAGTGGCGTTGCAATTATGGGTTCAGCTATTGCAGAAGGCGAACATCGTGCTATCAAAGCAGTAGAAGAGGCATTAGACTCTCCGTTATTAAACGACGATAATATTAAAGGCGCTCGTTATATATTAATGAATGTAGCTTCAGGTTCAAAAGAAGTTACTATGGATGAAATTGGTGACATCACAGATTTTATTCAAGAGCAAGCCGGACTTACAGCAGATATTATCTGGGGTAACTGTCACGATGAAACATTAGGCGAGAAAATTTTAGTTACTATCATTGCAACAGGATTTAAAACTCGTCAAGAGTTAGGTTCTGAAACGTCAAAAGCAAAAGACGCACAAAAAACAATTCACAAATTAGACGATCCAATCTCTGAAAAGAAGGAAGCTATTCAGACAGTTATTTCTGATCCAACTTTTACGGAACCTGTTTTGAAAAAAGAACTTACTCCTGAATCGCCTTCAACACATGATAATAATGAAGTGACATTTGAATTCAATGCAGTGAATCGTGAATCGGTTGCTACTTCACAGGTAGTTGATAGAGCTGAAGAAATTGAAAGAGCAAAAGAGGCAGTAGTTTACGATTTGAACAATGATAATTTAGAAGATGAAACAGACGAGCAATTAAGAAAGGCTCGTGAACGAGTGAATAAGTTGAAGCAGTTAAGTTACAGAATCGGTAACCCGGGAAATATTTCTGAAATGGAAAAAGAACCGGCTTACAAAAGAAGAAATATCAAATTAGATTCTGTACCGCATTCAAGTGAGTCGAATGTTTCAAGATTTACATTGAGTAATGAAGAAGAGAAAAAATCAGAATTGCGACAGAACAATTCTTTCCTTCACGACAATGTAGATTAAGTTAATTAGATAAAAGGTCGATTGAACAACGACTTTAAAAATAGTTTCCATGTTACGTTTCGTTTTGTTCCTAAACCCTCCTCCCCGGGAGGGTTTTTTTATTGAAAAAAATGTAAGCTTTTATAAATGTTGGGATGTTATCTACTTTTTGAAATGTCAATAGGAAAATGATGGTGATCGAATAATCTCAATAATTGTTATCTTTGAAATATGATGTTAGAAGAAAAAATTAATACAGACATTAAAACAGCGATGCTTGCAAAAAACGAGGCTGCTTTGCGTGGATTAAGAGCCGTAAAGGCTGCACTTTTATTAGCCAAAACAAGCGGCGGCGGAAATGTGACTTCAGAAGATGAGCTCAAGATTCTCCAGAAATTGGTCAAGCAAAGAAAGGAATCGGTCGATATTTATGTTCAGCAAGGGCGAGAAGATCTTGCAAAACATGAAACAGATGAAATTGAGGTCATTGAAAAATACCTTCCGGCAATGATGGGAGAAGATGAGATAAAAGTTGCTATTCAGGCGATAATCGTACAATCTGGTGCTAAAGGTCCGGGCGATTTAGGAAAAGTAATGGGGATGGCATCTAAGGCTTTTGCCGGAAAAGCGGACAATAAGCTCGTGTCGCAACTCGTAAAAGACCTTCTTTCAGCTTTATAAGTAAGAAGAGTTGTAGGGATTCATTATTATTTTACCTTTGACCCGACAACGCCCGCTAAAGAGAAACAACCATTCGTAAGTACATCCGTGTTGCGGGCCCGGAAGTTATTTATGAGAGATTAATTATTAGTACCCAATGAAAACCGGTAAAGTAAAATTTTTCAATGAAGCCAAAGGATTTGGATTCATTGTATTAGACGACAATCAGTCTGAAGTATTCGTTCACCACAGTGGTTTGATCGACAAAATTCGCGAAAACGACGATGTTGAATGTGAAATCATCGACGGCAAAAAAGGCCAGAATGCAATCAACGTAAGACGAGTTCAATAACCTTAGTGTTATTGAAAATGAAATGGCTGTTCAATTTAATTGAACAGCCATTTTTCTTTTTAGGAAAACGTTGTCGAGCGAACTCGAAACAAATTTCTATATTCGTTTCAATAAAATAGAAATGAATATGCATTCGCCTTTTTGTGTGGGAATAGATATAGGTGGAACCAACACCGCCTTTGCCTTCGTTGACCAGAAAGGTGCGATTCTCCATAAAGATGTTGTTCCTACAGGTTCTTCATCAAATCCCTCCGACTTGATTAATCGCGTGAGTGATAAAATTCACGATGCAATAAAAAGTAAATCGTCATTTGAAAAATTGAAAGGCATCGGTATCGGTGCACCTAATGGTAATTTTTTTAATGGAACGATCGAATTTGCGCCCAACTTAAATTGGTTTGGTATTATTCCTGTTGCCAAAATGTTCTCTGAACAATTTAAAAATATTCCTGCTTATTTGACTAATGATGCAAATGCTGCAGCACTAGGAGAAATGTATTTTGGTGGTGCAAAAAAAATAAAAGATTTCATATTTATAACACTTGGCACCGGACTCGGAAGTGGAATAGTTGTAGATGGCAAATTAGTATATGGCCATGATGGTTTTGCAGGAGAAATTGGACACACTATTGTGATTCAAAATGGTCGCCAATGTGGTTGCGGTCGAAAAGGATGTCTGGAGCAATATTGCAGCGCTACAGGTTTAGTGAAAACTTACCTGGAGATTTTGTTGACTAGTGATGCGTACAAAAAAACAGATTTGGATCATTCTGCCATCGATGCAAAATTTATTTTCGACAGGGCATTAGTCGGCGAAGAGATGGCTATTAATGCATTCGATTATACCGGAGAAATACTTGGATTCGCTTTAGCTAACAGCGTGGCCTATACAAGTCCAAAAGCTATATTTCTTTTTGGAGGATTAGCCAACTCAGGTGAATTATTGATAAAGCCTACTGTAAAGAGTTTTCAAAAAAACTTACTGAATATTTACAAAAACAAAGTAGAAATTTACACGTCATCACTTCCTGAAAATGATGCAGCTCTTCTCGGCGCAGCCTCATTAGCATGGAATGAAATAAATTAAATTAATAATTATGAATAATTTTTTTAAGAAAATCTCATTGGTAGTATTAGTGTTTTTTGTTAGTAATAAAGCAATGGCTCAAAATGAAAACAGACTTCCATTAATTCCTTTGCCTCAAAACATAATTGTAGGTAAAGGATATTTTGAGATTAACGGACTCACGGCTTTGATAGGAGAAACCAATGATGTGATTTCAGATTTAGGTTATTTCCAAAATTATATTGGCAATAAATACAATCTACATTTAAAACTTACAACCGGTTCTTTGAAAAAGAAAATGATTTTTGTGAAAAGAAATTTTTCTCTTAAAGAAGATGCATACAATTTAACAGTTGATTCTACAGGTATTGAAATAGAGGGAGGATCTGGAGCCGGAGTTTTTTATGGCTTACAAACATTAATTCAATTGTTGCCTCCTGCAAATTTACCTACTCTAAGTGTGAATTTTGTTGCCATTAAAGACGAGCCACGCTTTTCATGGAGAGGAATGCATTTAGATGTTAGTAGACATTTTTTTTCCGTCGATGAAATAAAAAAGTACTTGGATTATATTTCAATGTATAAAATGAATGTCTTCCATTGGCATTTAACAGATGATCAAGGATGGAGAATTGAAATTAAAAAATATCCACGACTTGCTTCTGTAGCAGCTTTCAGAAAGGGAACGCTAATCGGGCACTATGGTGAAGTACCGGAGAAGTATGATACAATTCGTTATGGAGGTTTTTATACGCAAGAGCAAATAAAAGAAGTGATAAATTATGCATACGTTCGTCATATTACTATTGTTCCCGAAATTGAAATGCCGGGTCATGCACAGGCTGCCTTAGCTGCTTATCCAATGTTAGCCTGTACGTCTGGTCCTTTTGAAGCAGCTAAAACATGGGGAGTGTTCAAAGATGTTTATTGCCCGAGAGAAGAAACATTTAATTTCTTAGAAGATGTTTTGACGGAAGTGTGCGATCTTTTTCCCGGAAAATATATTCATATTGGTGGCGATGAATGTCCAAAAGACAGATGGAAGGAAAGTGATTATTGCCAATCGTTAATGAAGAAATTGAATTTGAAAAACGAACACGAGTTGCAAAGTTATTTCGTGCAACGAATCGGAAAATTTCTTCAGACAAAAAATAAAAAGATGATTGGTTGGGATGAGATACTTGAAGGTGGAGTTGCCGAAGACGCTACGATTATGTCGTGGCGCGGATATGCCGGTGGAATTGAAGCAGCAAAACAACATCACGATGTGGTGATGACGCCAACTTCTTATTGCTATTTCGATTATTATCAGTCCAAGAATTCTTCAGAACCACTGGCAATTGGCGGCTATCTTCCATTGGATATGGTTTATCGCTTTGAGCCTATAGCAGATGTAATGAGTAAAGATGATGAAAAATATGTATTAGGTACTCAAGGAAATATTTGGACTGAATATATGTCCGACTGGAAAAAAGTTGAATACATGGCAATGCCACGAATGGCAGCACTTGCCGAAGTTGCATGGTTGTCTAGAGAAAAGAAAGATTACAATTCATTTGTTACGCGTTTGGTTTCGCATACAAAAATGCTAAATTTTTTAGGAGTCAATTATTCGAAAGCTTTCTGCGATATTTCAGCAAGAGTATCACCTGCGGGCAATCAAGGCTTGAATATAGAATTGAATACAATGTATCCTAATGGGCAAATAAGATATGCAACGTCCGGAAGAAATCCCGATGGCAAATCCCCACTATATACCGGCAAAATTGTCGTCGATCAATCGGTACAAATCAAAGCAGCAATTTTTGAAGGGCCAAACATGAAAGGAAATGTGTCGGAGCATATTTTCTCGGTTAATTATGCCACAGGGAAGGAGATTACATTGGTAAATCAGCCGGATGCTGAATATTCAAAAGGTGGAGCCTTTTCATTAGTTGACGGTCTCAAAGGAAATTTTTCTCTCGATGGAAATGATTGGTTAGGATTTACAGGTAAAGGTTTTGAAGCAACGGTCGATCTAGGATTTTCAAGAACCATTACTCAGCTTAGTTTAGATGTACTAACAGATACGTCGAGTTGGGTTTATCCTCCACGAATGGTCAATGTTCTGGTAAGCAACGATAATATTACTTTCAAGAATGTGGGTGTTTTAAATGCCGATCAAATTAAAACTGCCGGTAGAAAAATTACTGTTTCTCTTGGAATGACGAATGCCAGATTTGTAAAAATTATTGCCCCAACTATTGGAAAGATTCCTACTCCTCAACCGGGCGCCGGGAATGAATCGTGGTTAATGATCGATGAGATTGAAGTGATTTAAAACATGATGGTCTTCTTTTGATTTAGTGGCAGTTGATGGAATTAAAATTCGTGGATTTCTTCGTTTAAAAGAGCTTCTTGTAGTTTAGTTTTCGTAAACATGTTTTTGCCTCGAAAGTTGTTACTTAGATTTTAGCCATAGATTAAACCCTGCAAAGAATAATAAGTCTTACAATTCATTCAGACATTTTTCTACCTTTAATTACCTCAAATTTATTTCTCAATCATAAAGCCACACTGATGGACAGAAGAGATTTTTTTACACTCGATACAAAACCTGAACAGCCTAAGCAGGATTTTTCTCAGCTGTACAGAACAATGTCTGGCCTCGCGCCTTATGTAGGTACTTGGACAATTTCTGAAATAAAACATTTGTTGAAGAGAACAATGTTTGGTTCGACTAAAAGCGACGTCGATTTTTTTCAAACACTTAATGTAAGCGACGCCGTTGATACCTTACTTGAATTGATCAATCATCCGGCATATACTGCACCTGATCAGCCGGTAAATAATTACAGTGCTTCCATTACAGATCCTAATTGTGGTGCAGGACTACCATGGCCTGGTTTAGCAGATACATCAGCTGTAAATACCTACGCATTTCGTAAAAAAAGTTTGAAATCGTGGTGGGTTTCTCAAATGATTAATCAATCTCAAAGTCTTCGAGAGAAAATGGTTCTTTTCTATAGTAATCATTTCGTCGTCGAACTTGATACGGCAAATGTTTCAACGTATGTATACCGTCATAATGAATTGCTTCGCCAATTTGCTTTTGGAAATTTTAAAACTTTAGCTCGAGAAATCTCGATTAATTGTGCGATGCTACGTTATCTGAATGGCGATCAAAATACTGCATCAGCTCCTAATGAAAATTACGGAAGAGAGTTGCAAGAGTTATTTACTGTAGGTAAAGATGTAAATGGAAATCCATTTTACACAGAAGACGATGTGAAAGCAGCAGCAAGAGCATTGACCGGATGGAAAACAGATCTAGTTGGTGGAGCAACTTCTGCAAATGGGTTTAATTCATTCTTTAATCCAAACAAGCACGACACTACTGATAAAATATTTTCTGCATACTATAACAATACAGTAATCTTAGGTCAGTCAGGAACAAATGGTGCACTTGAATTGGACGATCTTTTGAATATGATTTTTAGCAAAGATGAAGTGTCTCTGTTTTTGTGTAGAAAACTGTATCGGTTTTTTGTCTATTATGATATTGATGCAACAACCGAAGCAAATGTGATTGTTCCACTTGCACAAATAATGCGTGCGAATAATTTTGAGATTGTCCCTGTTTTATCTGCTCTTTTCAAAAGTGAACATTTCTTTGATGTTTTAAATCGTGGATGTATTATTAAAAGTCCGCTCGACTTTGCCGTTGGGTTAAGTAGAGAGTTTGGAGTCCCATTTCCTGATGCAAGCAATTTAGCAGGACAGTATACTGCGTGGGATAAGATAAGAACCATAGCGTCATCGGCAGCTATGGATGTGGGCGATCCACCAAATGTAGCTGGCTGGCCGGCTTATTATCAAGAGCCTTCCTATCATGAAATTTGGATTAACTCGGATTCATTGCCCAAGCGAAATCAGTTTACAGATAGAATGTGTGGAAGTGGATATACTTCCAATGGGGCAACTATAAAAATAGATTTGCTTGCATTCACATCTTCGCTTACCAATCCTTCTGATCCGTTAATGCTTATTGATGAAGTATTATCCTTGATCTATTCAATTGATGTATCTGTAAATTTAAAAAACTATTTGTTGAGTATTTTACTTTCAGGACAAGCAAGTAATTCATATTGGACTACAGCGTGGGATGATTATACTGGCGACCCGACAAATGTTTCTTTCATTTCAATTGTAAGTTCACGTTTGCAGACATTTTATCGGTACTTAATGGATCTTTCGGAGTACCAATTGTCGTAATTATTAATTGTCAAACTATTTTTTAAGTAATTAAAAAACTAATCATGAAAAGAAGAGATTTTTTTAAACGCACTGTGCCTTATGTTACTTTGCCGGCGTTAATTAATGGTTTTTCATTTAAAGCATTTGCGGGATCACCATTAATGCAAGCTTTGTCTTCATCAGTACTCACAGATCATGTTTTAGTTTTAATACAATTGAACGGAGGTAACGATGGTCTTAATACTCTTATCCCATTAGATCAATATTCCAATCTTTCAGCTGCTCGTTCAAATATATTAATTCCGGATACGCAAGTACTCGCGCTTTCAGGCTCAACTATTACAGGTCTTCATCCATCGATGACAGGAATGCAACAACTTTTCAACGACGGTAAAATGAATATTGTACAAGCCGTAGGATATCCATCACCAAATTATTCACATTTCAGAGCAACCGACATTTGGCTTACCGGAAGCGATTCGAGTCAAGTGCTATCGAGTGGCTGGACAGGACGATATTTAAATTACGAGTACCCAAATTTTCCTACTAATTATCCTAATGCAACCATGCCCGATCCGTTGGCTATTCAAATAGGAAGTACTGTTTCATTGGCATTGCAAGGTCCTGCTGCAAGTATGGGAATGGCAATCAGTGACCCATCAAGTTTTTATAATTTAATAAATGGTATTCAGGATCCCGCGCCTAACACTCCTGCAGGAAAAGAACTTACATACGTTAGAACAGTTGCTCAACAATCCAATGCTTACGCTTCGGTGATCTCTAATGCTGCTAATAGCATCACTCAGCAGTTCGCAGGTTATCCTGCTGCCGGAACTAATTCTCTTGCGGATCAATTGCAAATAGTAGCACGATTAATTGCCGGTGGATTGAAAACAAAAGTATATATGGTTAATCTCGGCGGATTTGATAATCATTCGGCACAAGTTGACTCTGCAGATCATACTCAAGGAACACATGCAGTTTTGCTTTCAAAATTATCTGACGCTGTGAAAGCATTTATGGATGATCTCAATTTTCTTTCCATAGAAGATAGAGTAGTGGGACTTACATTTTCAGAATTCGGTCGTCGCATCAAGTCTAATGCCTCTGATGGAACTGACCATGGTGCTGCTGCTCCTATGTTTGTATTTGGTAAGCCGGTACAAAGCGGAATTCTTGGAAGCAATCCTACAATTCCGGCTGCTGCAACGGTAAACGATAATGTGCCGATGCAATATGATTTTAGATCGGTGTATGCTTCTATTTTACAAGATTGGTTGTGTGTGCCAACGGTAGATCTAAACTCTATACTTTTACAAAATTTTCAGACGCTTCCAATTATTCAAAGCTCTGCATGTTTAGGCAGTTCGGTTCACGAATTAAATCAGAATGCAGGAGAGAATTTGATCAGCAATTATCCAAATCCATTTACTGATAGCACATATATTAATTTTAAAAGCAAAGGCGGTCATACGTGTATTCAAATATTCGACAACGAAGGAAGTCTTATTAAAACACCTATAGATGGCGATTATCCGGAAGGTGAATACAAGGTTTGGTTTGAAAATGAAAATTTTCCAACCGGCGTTTATTATGCGCGACTTCAAAATGGAGCCACTCAGCAGGTGCACAATATGCTTATTACTCGTTAACCGATTTATTTTAATTTGTAGTTAACAGATTCGTACTTCTGATTCATGCAATTTTTTGGTTGATGAATTATAAAAAATCATTATCATTGTTCTGATAAATGATTTAGCTATGACTGACCGGCGCAATTTTATAAAATTAACATCTTTCGCAACAGCTTTTTTTTCGTTGCGTTCAGTTTCAGGAATAAGCCCTGATAAAATACTCTCGAAAAAGCCTATTGTAATCTCTACATGGAACCATGGTATGCCTGCAAATGAAGCAGCATGGAAAATTTTATCTTCGGGAGGCCGGGCTTTGGATGCAGTAGAAGCAGGAGTAATGATTCCTGAAGGTGACCCTGCTATTACAACAGTTGGTTATGGTGGATTGCCTGATAGAGACGGACGTGTAACATTGGATGCTTGTATTATGGATGAGTTTTCAAATTGCGGTTCAGTTGCATTTCTCGAATACATCAAACATCCTATTTCAGTTGCGCGAAAAGTAATGGAACTAACTCCTCATGTAATGATTGTAGGCGAAGGTGCACTGAAGTTCGCATTGGAAAATGGATTTAAAAAAGAAAACTTACTTACTGAAGAATCAAGAATAGCTTGGCAGAATTGGTTGAAGACTTCAACGTATAAACCAATTGTGAACACAGAAAATCATGATACGATTGGAATGATTGCCCTAGACGCAAAAGGGAATTTGTCTGGAGCGTGCACTACTAGCGGCATGGCTTTTAAAATGAATGGCCGTGTAGGCGATTCTCCAATTATTGGCGCAGGACTTTTTGTTGACAATGAAATTGGCGCTGCAACAGCTACAGGCGTAGGTGAAGAAGTAATAAGAGTTTGCGGCTCGCATTTAGTAGTTGAATTAATGCGTCAGAATAATACTCCACAACAAGCATGTGAAGCAGCAGTAAATCGTATTATTAAAAAACGTGGTAAAGATAAATTGAAAGATTTTCAAATTGGGTTTATCGCTCTTAATAAATATGGACAGGTAGGTGGTTATAGTATTCAGCCCGGATTTCAGTATGCATTGCATTCAGAAGATGGAAATAAATTGTTCGATGTAAAAAGTTATTTTTAATGATTGTTGAAGTCGTTTGTTCAAATTTAGAATCTGTAACCAATGCATCTGTTGCAGGAGCACATCGAATAGAATTGTGTTGCGCGCTTTCAGTCGGAGGACTTACTCCTTCATTGGCATTTGTAGAATCGGCTGTAAAAATATTTCCAACCGGAGTTTTTGTATTGGTGAGGCCAAGAGAAGGGAATTTTGTTTACAACACTGAAGAGTTTAGACAAATGCTCCGCGACATCTCTTTAATAAAGTCGGCAGGAGCTGCAGGAATTGTTAGTGGAATATTAACTGCAACAAATAAAATAGATAGAGAGCGTACAACATTGTTGATTGAGGCTGTATCGCCATTACCATTTACATTCCATCGGGCCTTCGATTTAATCTCAGACCCTATTTCCGGGTTGGAAACATTAAAAGAAATTGGCGCTAAAAGAGTACTTACTTCAGGTCAAAAAAATACTGCGGAGGAAGGCATGGAACTGATTAAAAAGTTAAGAGTCATTTCAAATAACGATCCAATTATTTTAGCCGGATCTGGAATAAATCCGAACAATGCGCAATTAATAGTAAATTATACCGGGGTTTCAGAAATTCATTTTTCTGCGAAAAAGAAAATTGAAAATAATAATTCAATAGCATTGGGTAGTAGTGATGATGGTAGCTACGAAGTTTCTGACATGCGCACCATTAAATTAATTATCGCCGAACTTCAAATGAAATAATTCCGTATGAAAAAATTGTTTTTTTTATTCTTATTTTTTTCATTGAAAGGGTTTTCATATACAAGCAGCGACACTTTACAGTTAAACACCGGATGGAATTTTCAAATTGTTGGTAAGAGCGAAATTTATCCTGCTAAAATTCCCGGCTCAATTTATCGCGACCTGCAACGGAGTAATCTGATCGCCGATCCATTTCTTAGCGACAATGAAAAAAAACTCAGTTGGGTCGAAAAGAATGATTGGATATATGTCGACACCTTTTTTCTAAGTCGCGATATGCTAATGAAGAGTAAAATCGATCTTCTTTTTGAAGGTGTCGATACTCATGCGGATGTTTATTTTAACGACATGAAAATCGGTTCAACGGAAAGCATGTTTTTAGCATACACTTTTCCTGTTAAAGAATATTGTAAAGAAAGAAATGTTTTAAAAATTATTATTCATTCCACCCCGAAACTTGATTCATTAGCCGCAATTAAAAATGGAATTGAATTGCCCGGAGGAAATCGTGTTTATTCTCGCAAAGCCGCATTTCAATCCGGGTGGGATTTTGCTCCTGATCTAAAAGCAGGAGGAATTTGGAAGCCGGTTAAATTATTATTTAGCGATAAAGTTGTTTGTTCAAGTGTATTTGTAAAAACAATTTCAGTAGAAAAGAGTACAGCTGATCTTTCATTAGATTTGGAAATAAATTCCGACTTAGCAAAAGAAGTTGAAATTCGCATTACGAATGATTCTTTGCGAATTAATTATGGTGGTTTACACGAGCTAAAGGTGGGAATGAATAAAATCTCTGTTCTATTTAAAGTGGAACATCCGCTTTTGTGGAATCCGAATGGAAGAGGAAATGCTGTCTTGAATAAGATTACTTGTGAATTTTATTTCGATAAAAAATTATTCCTGAAAAAGGAAATACAATTTGGAATTAGAACAATTGAATTGGAGCAAAAAAAGGACAGTGTAGGGAAGTCGTTTACCTTTAAAATAAATGGTAAGCCTATGTTTATGAAAGGCGCAAACGTTGTTCCTCCTGATTTTTTTATTGGTGAAGCAAGTGATAGTGTTTGGATCAAAATTGTAGATCATGCAATTGCTCAAAATATGAATATGCTTCGTGTCTGGGGAGGCGGTGTTTATCCTCCTGAATCATTTTTTTTTGAATGCGACAAAAAAGGAATTTTGGTTTGGCAAGATTTTATGTTTGCTTGCAGTATGTATCCCGGCGATTCAACTTATTTGAATCTTTCAAAACAAGAAGCTGTTCAAGCAATACGACGCATCAGAGTTCATCCGTCTTTAGCATTGTGGTGTGGCAATAATGAAAGCATAGAGGGCTGGTACAATTGGGGCTGGCAAAAACAATTCAACTATACAATTTCTGACTCACTCAAATTAATTACTGACTACAAGAAACTATTTGAAAATATTTTACCTGACGCTGTAAAAGAAAACAATCCGACTACTACCTACTGGCCTTCTTCGCCATCTATCGGTTGGGGAAGAAAGGAAAGTCTACGTAGTGGCGATGCACATTATTGGGGCGTGTGGTGGGGAATGGAACCGTTTAGTAAATACAAAGAAAAGATTCCTCGGTTTATGAGTGAATATGGTTTTCAATCGTTGCCTTCTTTTGCTTCACTTCAAGAGATGATGGCTGGAGCGCCACTCGATCTTACATCGCCTTTAATTAGAAATCATCAAAAGCATCCAACCGGTTTCGAAACTATTTCAAATTATTTCGAAGGGTATTATACCTCTTCAAAATTAATTAAGCAGTACGCTTATTTATCACAACTTCAACAAAGAGATGCTATGCGTGTTGCAATTTCTTCGCATCGTAAAAATAGGCCGTATTGTATGGGGAGTTTGTATTGGCAATTAAATGATTGTTGGCCCGCAATTTCTTGGAGTTCTGTTGATTATTATAGCAGAGAAAAAGCAACAAGATATGAAGTTAAAAAATTATTTTCAACGATTCTTGCAACTGTTGAGCTGAGCGATAAAAAGACAATCCAAGTGAATGTGGTTTCTGACAGCAGTGTAACATTCAATGCTGAACTTCAAATTCAATTAATGGATTTTGATGGGAATTTAAAATGGTCGGATAAGAATAATTTGAAAATATACTCTGATTCTTCAATTATGGTTTACAATAAAAATCTTTCGCCTTATTTAGCGTCTGTCGATACCGGTACGCATCTTTTAGTTGTTGAACTAAGCAGTAATGGTAAATTGATTAACCAAACAACGCAAATGCTTTGTCGCCCTAAAAATTTGAAATTATCACGTCCCGCTATTTCTATTAAAAGAACAGAAGTTGATGATGAACATACCATGTTTGAATTGAAGTCAAATGTGTTCGTGAAAGATGCCGAATTCTCTATGAAAAACGATGCTAGTGGTTTTTCTGAAAATTATATCGATATGCTTCCTAATTGTAAGTACTCGATTATTTTTAAAAATAGAAAGGGAGAATTTTCTGGCAACGGCCTAAACATTCGATCACTCGTCGATATTAATTAATTTGTTTAAACGCTGCTGCTATTATTTCACCGTGCTTTTATTACATTGCAATATAATCTAAGCTCGTGAAAAAATATATTGTAATTATCGTCCTTTTCTCTTTTGGAAGAATTATAGCTCAACCCGGACCGGCAAATAGTGTAAACCCATTTATTGGAACCGGTGGTCACGGCCATACTTTTCCCGGAGCTACTGTGCCTTTTGGTATGGTTCAATTGAGTCCCGATACTCGTAACGACGCAAGTTGGGATGGCTCCGGTGGTTATCATTACGATGATACTACTATTTATGGATTTTCACATACTCATCTTAGCGGAACAGGTATTAGCGATTACGGAGATATTTTAATCCAGCCGCTCAATGAAAAATTTGACCCGTTAAAAAAATATGTTTATCATTTTTCTCATGCAAAAGAAACGGCCATTGCCGGATATTATTCAGTTACATTAAATGAACCGAAAGTAAATGTAGAATTGACTGCTACAGAGAGAACAGGTTATCACAGTTATACTTTTACACAGGCAAATGATAGTGCCGGAATTTTAATTGATTTAAAACACCGCGATAAAGTAATCGATGCTCAATTATACATGATCGATAGTCGGCATTTAGCCGGTTTCAGACGTAGTTCTGCTTGGGCAAAAGATCAGCTGCTTTATTTTTACATTGAGTTCTCTCAAGATATTACTATGGAGAAAATAATTTTTGATTCGTTGGTGATTGTAGAAGGCCAGAAAAAGCAACAAGCTTGGTCTGGAAATATTTTAGCATCCGTTCGATTTAAATTGTCGAAGGAGAAAAATATTCAGTTGAAAGTAGCACTGTCATCTGTTAGTGTAGATGGAGCAGTAGGAAACATGAAAAAGGAGAATAGTAAGTGGGATTTTTCATTGGTAAAGCAAAACGCCATTTCAAAATGGAATCATGAACTTAATAAAATAGAAATTGTAACCGACGATAAAGATGCTGAGCAGGTTTTTTATACTGCATTGTATCATTGCATGGTTGTTCCGAATATTTATAATGATGTAGATGGACGATATCGAGGGCGAGATAGAAAGATTCACAAAACAGCAACAAATTATTATACTGTTTTTTCATTATGGGATACATTCAGAGCTTGGCATCCGCTCATGACTATTATAGATCAGCAACGAACACAAGATTACATAAGAACATTTTTAGCACAATACGAGCAAGCCGGACTTTTGCCTGTATGGGAATTGTCGTCTAACGAAACAGAATGTATGATCGGGTATCATTCTGTAAGTGTAATTGCCGATGCCTATTTAAAAGGGATAAATAAATTTGATGCACCTTACGCATTGAAGGCAATGATCAAAAGTGCTACAAGTAAAAATCGTTACGGATTAGATGCATTTATGGATCATGGATATTTGGATGTCTTAGATGAATCAGAATCCGTTTCAAAAACATTAGAATATTCGTATGATGATTTTTGCATTTCTAAAATGGCTGAAAAGTTAGGTGATCAAAATAATGCTCAGATATTCGGTAAACGGAGTAATAATTGGAAAAATGTTTTCGACCCGAATACAAAATTTGTTAGACCAAGACGCAATGGCGGATTTATAGAACCGTTTGACCCGAGAGAAGTGAGCAACAATTACACTGAAGCGAATGGTTGGCAATACACGTTTTTTGTTCCGCAAGATATATATGGATTGAAAAAAATGATGGGTGGAGAAGATGCTTTTAAAGCAAAATTAGATTTATTGTTTTCGGAAAATTCACAAACTACCGGAAGAGAGCAGGCGGATATTACCGGACTAATTGGGCAATATGCTCATGGAAATGAACCAAGTCACCACATGGCGTATCTATATAATTTTACAAGCGAGCCATGGAAAACAGAAGAGCTAGTCAATAAAATTAGAAAGGAATTTTATAAAAATTCACCTGATGGTTTAATTGGCAATGAAGATTGCGGCCAAATGAGCGCATGGTTAGTTATGAGTGCGCTTGGGTTTTATCAGTTAAGTCCTGGAATACCTGAATATGAATTAACGTCGCCTATGTTTAAAGAAGTAATTCTTCATTTAGAAAATGGTAATTCGCTTAGGATACTTGGTGAGCGGTTTGGTGATAAAAATATTTTTATTGCAGATGTAAAATTAAATGGTAATTCTATTAATGCATTATCACAGGAAGAACTGATGCAAGGAGGTGATTTGAAATTTGATCTCACTTCAGAAAAGGGGAATTGGGTGCATAGTTCAAAGGATTCGACTAGACTCAAAGAATCAGTAATCAATAGTACTTATATATCATCTCCGGCTATCTATTTTCCAAATGATAATTTTAGAGACAGTACGATAGTGACTATGAGTTGCGCTTCATCGCAAAAAATATTTTTTACACTAGATGGATCGCTTCCCGATACTAAGTCGTTGCTCTATAAAAATCCATTTGCAATAAAAGAGAATAAAACATTAACCGCGATCGCTATGGATAATAGTGATAACAAAAGCAATTTAATTCGTTCTTACTTCCATAAATTTGCTCATCCGGAATGGAAAATCTCTATTGCATCAAAATATAGTCGTCAATATTCTGCCGGAGGTGATGAAGGGATAATAGACGGTTTGAAAGGTGATGAAGAATGGAGAAAAGGAGGATGGCAAGGCTATCAGGATCAGGATTTCGAAGCTACGATAGATTTCGGTTCGTTGAAAACGATTCATGAAGTTGCAGCCGATTTTTTACAAGACACACGAGCATGGATCTTGATGCCGAAATACGTTACATTTGAAATATCGAATGATGGTATCACTTTTAAAGAAGTAGCCAAAGTAGTAAATGATGTTCCTGATACATTGATGGAAAATAAAGTTAAGTTATTTAAGCAATCAATAACCGAAACAACTGCGCGGTATTTAAAAGTGAAAGCAAAAAATTACGGTGCATTACCATCATGGCATTTAGGAGCAGGTTATCCTGCATATATTTTTATTGATGAGATTATTGTAGAATAGCTTTTTTTAAATTCAAATCCTTCTAACGTAAATTCTAATGTTGTTGATTGAATAAAAGATTGCGAAAAAAAGGCTGGTGAATTATCTGTGTTCGCTTATTATTATTATTTCACCAATTGTAATACTTACTTTCCCAATTAGCACTACTAAATGTTTTTTCAAAAGTTAGTGCAGCTCCAAAAGTAAAACCCATAAAAGCGATGAAACAATGTACGGTTAGCCAAGCACGTAAAAAGAATTCGCTATCGCGACTCATTTGATGCATAACGGAGGAGGGAATAGCAAATACAAACAATGCAGCAATAAACCATAGACTAAAAAAATAGGTTTTAAAATTTTGTAAAGGCCAAGTAAAAATTCTGCGATACCATTTCAACTCGTTTCCCCATTGATGTATTAAATAAAATTTGTCCTCTGTAATTTGTGCAAAAAGTAGTGGATCTTGATTGATATTTTCCAGATCAAATGCTTTTGAAGGTGCTATTATTCTGAAGTTTTCAATTTTTGTTTGTAATTCTTTTTCGATTTTATTTATTTCCAATATGGCCTCGTATGGAAAGTCAGCTTTAAAGTGTTTTGAAGGTAAAAAACGCAAACGGTATCGGATGCAAATTTTTTGAATGGTTTCTCGATTGAAGACTCTATTTTCAGTTATATTTAATTTTGGTTCTCCTAAATTTCCTTCAGAAGTTCGAAGTCTATGTAAGACCTCATCATCTCTCTTTTTACCTTGATTGAATACATCCAAAAATTTATCTAGCAATTCATTTTGACAATCTCTTTTTTTTACCAACTCTTTTTTTAAATCAATATTTTGAAAGATCATGGTGGTTCGATTTGAAAGATAAACAAATTGTATCGGTTGAAAGTTTCGCAAGCAGGTATAACTTAACAACAATTAAATTTAAAGGAAGAAATCCACTCCGAAAAGTAAATTAACAATTAATTAGATTGATTGTTCTCCAAAAGGAATTGGGATATACTTCTTAATGGCGGGTGGTCTAATTAAACAAAAATGGTTCATTCTTGAAAAAAGGCTAAAGCAAAAAAGGCTACCCTTTCGGATAGCCTTTTCGTAATGATTAATAATCCATTCCACCGCCCATTCCAGGAGGCATAGCCGGCATTTGTTTGTCTTCTTTTGTATCAGAAAGCACACACTCAGTTGTAAGTAGCATACCTGCAATTGAAGCAGCATTCTCTAGTGCTACACGAGTAACTTTAGTAGGATCAATAACTCCTGCTGCTAAAAGATTCTCATATTTATCGGTACGTGCATTGTATCCGAAATCGTCTTTTCCTTCACGTACTTTCTGTACAACGATAGATCCTTCGATTCCTGCATTAGCTACGATCTGGCGAAGTGGTTCTTCTAGTGCACGCTTTACAATAGCGATTCCTGTTGTCTCATCTTCGTTCTCGCCCGACATTTTATCAAGAGCTGCAATTGCACGAATATATGCAACACCACCACCCGGTACAATTCCTTCTTCAACTGCTGCACGTGTAGCATGAAGTGCATCGTCAACGCGATCTTTCTTCTCTTTCATTTCAACTTCAGTAGCAGCGCCAACATAAAGTACGGCAACACCACCTGCAAGTTTAGCTAAACGCTCTTGTAATTTTTCTTTATCGTAATCAGATGTAGTATTCTCAATCTGCGCTTTGATTTGATTTACTCGTCCAAGAATATCTGATTTCTTTCCTGCACCATTAACAATAGTTGTATTCTCTTTATCGATCGTGATCTTCTCTGCTTTACCTAAATAAGAAAGTTCAGCGTTCTCTAATTTGAAACCACGCTCTTCGCTGATCATTGTTCCGCCTGTTAGGATAGCAATATCTTCTAACATAGCCTTACGACGATCACCAAAACCCGGAGCTTTTACAGCTGCTACTTTCAATGAACCACGAATTTTATTTACAACTAATGTCGCTAATGCTTCACCGTCGATGTCTTCAGCAATAATTAAAAGTGGATTACCTGATTGTACTTGCTTCTCTAATAAAGGAAGCAGTTCTTTCATATTGCTGATCTTTTTATCATAGATCAAAATGTGCGGACGCTCAAGTACTGTTTCCATTTTCTCTGTATTCGTTACAAAGTATGGAGAGATATAACCACGGTCAAATTGCATACCTTCAACAATCTCAACAGTTGTCTCTGTACCTTTTGCCTCTTCAACAGTAATTACTCCTTCTTTCTTTACACGCTCCATTGCATCTGCAATCAACTTTCCAATCTCGTTGTCGTTGTTTGCAGAAATTGATGCTACTTGTTGGATTTTCTTGTAGTCGTCACCAACTTTCTTACTCATCTTGTGAAGTGTCTCAACAACTTTTTCAACTGCTTTATCTATTCCACGTTTAAGGTCCATTGGATTTGCTCCTGCCGTAACATTTTTCAATCCTGCAGTTACAATTGCTTGCGCAAGTACAGTAGCTGTTGTTGTTCCGTCACCGGCAACGTCTGCTGTCTTAGAAGCAACTTCTTTCAACATCTGAGCTCCCATGTTCTCAACAGGATCTCTTAGTTCAATTTCTTTTGCAACAGTAACACCGTCTTTCGTAATTGATGGAGCTCCAAATTTTTTGTCGATAATAACATTACGTCCTTTTGGTCCTAATGTAACTTTCACTGCATTTGCCAATGCGTCAACACCTTTTTTTAGGCGGTCGCGGGCTTCAACGTTAAAATTAATATCCTTTGCCATTGTTATGTTTGATTTGTTTGTTTAGTTAGATTGTTATTTTCTTATTCTATTTCTACCTGTAAATGATAACTATCAAACTGATTTTTTCAAAGAGTTAATATTTCAATAATCAGTTTTATCTAGGTGAATTATAGAATTGCAAAAATGTCGCTTTCGCGCATTATAAGATAATCTTTTCCTTCGATGTTGATTTCTGTTCCGGCATATTTCCCATAAAGAACACTGTCGCCAACTTTTACGGTTATAGGCTCATCTTTTTTGCCTTCACCTACAGCTATTACTTTACCACGTTGTGGTTTTTCTTTAGCTGTATCCGGAATAATAATTCCTCCTGCTGTTTTCTCTTCTGCAGCAGCTGCCTCTACCAATACGCGGTCTGCTAATGGTTTTAAAGAAACTGACTTCATGTTTTTGCTCATTTTGATTAGCTATTTAATAATTTGGTTTATGATTAATTCTATAGTATCCCTTAGTCAGATATAATGCCACAGGACCTATTCTCACGATGTCTGACAACTTTGCTGTGATCGACTAAAATTCTGTCATTTCTCAGTGACAGCGTGGCATAAAAAAACCTCTTTTCAGAGGTCTTTAATTTATTTTCCCGGTGTACTAGGTGCGGGTGTTGGTTGAGCAGGCTGCTGGCCGGTTGGCTGTGCAGCCGGTTGCTTTTGTGCCGGCATCGTTTGCTTCGGTGCCGTAGCTGCATTGTCAATTTGCTCTTGCATATTTGTTCCAACTCCTGTAGTTTCTTTATTCGGTAAAACCATTCCGGCACCTAAACAAAGTAAAATTAATGAGAACATAAGTCCCCAAGTTAATTTCTCTATGAAATCGGTTGTTTTTTTAACGCCCATTACCTGATTAGAACCTATGATCCCCGCAGAAATTCCGCCACCTTTTGGGTTTTGAACTAATACAACGAGTACCAAAAGTACGCAGGTAAGAATGATCAGTATTGTAATTGCTGTATACATTATAAATCTTGTTTGTTCGGATTATTGTAATTATTGTCTATTTCCTCAATGAGGGCCGCAAAGTAAGCCTTTTTTTCGGGATGAAGCAAGATTAATTTTTGATAGGATGACCGAGCTTTCAGATGAGCGCCTTGAAGGGAATAGATCTTTGCAAGTGTTTCAGAAACAAGGTCTTCGTCTTCAACTATGCTTCTTTGCGCTTGTTTAGCCGGATTGTAAAACTCGGTCTTGGAAGCCACTATTCTCGGTTCAGTTGCAATGAATTTATTAATAAGCTCTTCGGTCTCGTTTTTTACTTCTTCCGGTTCTTCACTATTTTCTATTGTTTCTTCAGCTGACTTTAATTGTTTTTCAGTTTTAACTGTAGCATTCAATTCACTCGCTAACCTATCCGATGGTCTTTCTATACTTGATGAAGTTTTAGCTGTATCATAGGCATGAACTTCTTCAACTTTTCCAAAATCATTTGTACTACTTTTTTTGAGCCAATCGTAAAATGAAAATTCTGATGATGGTATGTTTTTTATTTCTTGCTTAGTCTCTTCTCGCGGCGTTTCAGCTTTCGAGTGATCAAGGATCGGTAATTTTTCTAATGAATCAATAATCGTTGTCTCTAACGCATATTCAAATTCTCCTTTGGCAACATCATCCTTTACATTCTCCGAATCTTTTGAAAGCTGATTGATAATTTCTTCGGCTTTCGAAAAACTCCTAACAGGGCTTGCTGTTTTAATATTTATTTGCTCTCTGTCAGCTGAAATTGGAGTGGTAATTTGTTCGGCCTCTTCAATTTTTTTATTCGAAACAATTGGAGTCATTTCTGATTTCACTACTATTTCTTCAACCGGAATAATATCAACTTTGTTTCCTGTTACTTCAATAGTTGGTAATTCATTTTCGGAAGAATCTTTTGGACCTAATATTTCTTTTAAACGCTGACGAATGATCTCGCGAGGATCTTCGAGATTAATAGCTTCTTCCGTTATTATTATTTTTTCTTCAGCTTTCGGCTGTGACGGTTTTAGTATTGGAATTTGTTCAACAACTGCATGTTCAGTTTGTCCTACGTTTCCTGCTTTTTCTATAGCATCTGTTTTTTCATCAGTCGGCATTTTCGGCAAATCCTCAGCAGCAATTAAAATCCCACTCGAATAGCTTTGATAGGTTGTTCCTGATTCTTCTTCTTCAATATAGTTGAAGCTTCCTAAAGGTAATTCCTGTGATAGATAATTTTCGACTCCGCCTTTCTCAGAAATAAAAATATTTTTTTCGCTTTTGCTTTCTTCAAGTTTAGTTTCAATTGTAGGTTGTATTTCTTCGACAACAAGAGATTGAGGTGAATGTGAAATAAAAGGAGAAGCACTTGTTGTTTCTACAAAAACACTCGATGGACGATGATTTATTAAATTGTAAAGTGAACGGCGGTCACCGCAATATGCTGCTGCAATTTTTAGTTGCTTGTCGTATTTTACATGTTCTTGTTCATGTAATGCCTTTGCCAGTAGCGATTGTGCTGTTTGAAAATATGGGAATTCGTTTACATAATTTTGCAAACCAACGATAGCTTCCTTTTTAGAAGTTCCCTTGGAATCAAAATACGTCATAAACTCTTTGTAGTCCATTACCAATTGATCACTGCTTTGTTAAAAATATCATCCACTAACTGTTCATTGATTTGTCTTATCAACTCTTCTTCTACACTTGAAATATTTGTTGTGCTAGAATAGTCTGCGAAGTGCGTAAATGTAGTCTCAAAATTTTGTTTTTCGTTTTTAATATTTGTAAATTTTACACTTACCGTTATTGTTAATCGGTTTTGCGCAGCTAGTTCATTCGATTGAATAGCTTGAGGTGAAATTGAATATCCTGAAATTGTTCCTTCCAGTGTTAAGTCGCCGTTTGTAGTTACTAGCCCTAGGCTTGTCTGCGATATAAATTTGTCTTTCAGTTTCTCAGTAAAAGTTTGACTTAACGAAGATGGGCCTAACGAAGCAGTTTTGGAAAAGTAGCGGATTGCAATTGTTTTTACTTCGGGAGAAATTGAAGCGCCCGTCATTGAATAATTCACCTTGCATGAAGATAGTGAACTAACAATAATAAAAAGTAAAACGAATATTTTTTTCAAAGTAGTTGTTTATTATTAATGAATTCCATACTCGTTCATTTTTCGGTATAAAGTTCTTTCAGAGATCCCTAATTCTTTTGCAGCAAGTTTTCTGCGTCCTTTATGTTTGGTAAGGGCTTTTTGAATAAACTCTTTTTCTTTATCAGTGAGCGATAACGATTCGTCAACTTCTACGTGTTTTTGTACAGGAGTTACAGTGATCGAAGTATTATTTGTAGCAGGCTGAATGGTGAATCGGGTTTCTCCCGGCTGATGTTTATTCTCAGTACCATTTTCTTCCAATTCATGCATTAGATGATCTTGCTTTTCATCCCAGTCATTCTCAATTGAGTTGCGTTGCATCAATTGGTTGACAATTGATTTCAAATCGTTCATCTCTTTTTTCATTTCGAAGATCACTTTGTACAAAAGATCTCGTTCGTTGAACTCTTTAGAGTTTTTGAGTTCGTCTTTCAGCAGAACCGGAAGATTGTTTAAAGGAGCAGGAGGCAAGTAGTTCAAAAGTATTTCTGCACTTATCTCCCTATTCTTTTCGAGAATCGACATCTGTTCGGTAATGTTTTTAAGTTGTCGAACATTTCCCGGCCAACGGTAGTCAATCAATAACTGTTGAGCATCGCTTTGAAGTGAAATAGCAGGAATGCGATAACGTTCGGCGAAGTCGTGCGCAAATTTTCGAAAGATCAGATAAATATCTTCTTTTCTATCTCTCAATGGCGGAACGCGAATAGGTACCGTGTTTAATCTGTAATAAAGATCTTCTCTAAACTTACCTATTTCTATTGCGTGAAGAAGATCTACGTTCGTAGCAGCCACTACACGAACATTCGTCTTTTGCGATTTTGAAGAACCTACTTTAATAAATTCGCCTGTTTCTAAAACACGGAGCAGACGAACTTGAGTATTCATAGGAAGTTCTCCAACTTCGTCGAGAAAAATAGTGCCACCGTTACTTACTTCGAAATACCCTTTACGTGCTTCGTGTGCGCCGGTAAAAGACCCTTTTTCATGACCGAATAATTCTGAATCAATCGTGCCTTCAGGAATTGCCCCACAGTTTACGGCAATGTATGGACCATGCTTCCGTGGGCTAAGTTGATGAATGATTTGTGGAAAAACTTCTTTTCCAACACCACTTTCACCGGAAATTAAAACAGATATTTCCGTCGCCGCCACTTGCTTTGCAACATTAATTGCATGCTCTAACAATGGAGAAGTTCCAATTATTCCAAAACGTGCTTTTATTTCCTGAATCGTCATTCTTTATTAGTGATTGGTGTGTAGTAATTAGTAATTGGAAAATTGTAATTAGAAATTGGTGAGTAGTAATTAGTAATTGGCAAGTAAAATATTTTGACCTTTGACCTTTAACCTTTATCCTTCGACCTTTAACCCTTTGGCCTTCTTACTTCTTTTTAGTGAGTGGTGAGTAGTAATTAGTAAGTAAAAAAAATAACTGGCGGACTTTCTTAATTCTTTTTAGTGAGTGGTGAGTAGTAATTAGTAAGTAAAAAAAATAACAGGCGGACTTTCTTATTTCTTTTTAGTGAGTGGTGAGTAGTAATTAGTAAGTAAAAAAAATAACTGGCGGACTTTCTTAATTCTTTTCAGTGAGTGGTGAGTAGTAATTAGTAAGTAAAAAA
>JANLPR010000045.1:0-134851 GCA_031367345.1 Bacteroidota bacterium
TTTGGTTCCCGCAGAAGCCGCAGAGAACCGCAGAATAGATTTTTTAATTTGAGTACCGAGAGTCGTAATTTGATTTACAGTCTACTACTTCAATGAATTTTTTTGCGAAAATCAGCGGAGTCTGCGGGAGAATTATTTTTGGTTCCCGCAGAAGCCGCAGAGTACCGCAGAATAGATTTTGTAATTTGAGAATCGAGAGTCGTAATTTGATTGACTTTATACTACTTCAATGAATTTTTCAGCGAAAATCTGCGGAGTCTGCGGGAGAATTATTTTTGGTTCCCGCAGAAGCCGCAGAGAACCGCAGAATAGATTTTGTAATTCGAGAATTGTAATTTGAGAATCGAGAGTTGTAATTTGATTGACGGTAAATTACTTCAATGAATTTTTCAGCGAAAATCTGCGAAGGCTGCGGGAGAATTATTTTTGGTTCCCGCAGACTCCGCAGAGTACCGTAGAATAGATTTTGTAATTCGAGAATTGTAATTTGAGAATCGAGAGTTGTAATTTGATTGACGGTAAATTACTTCAATGAATTTTTCAGCGAAAATCCGCGGAGTCTGCGGGAGAATTATTTTTGGTTCCCGCAGACTCCGCAGAGTACCGCAGATTTTTTTCCAAACTTTTTAGGAAGCAGGGTATAATAATTTGTAAGTAAAAAAATGGCTTTTCATACTTCATACTTCTTAATTCAAAAAGAATAGGTACGAACTAAATAATCGCAGACTAAATTGACCCTTGACCCTTAACCCTTCTTACTTCTTTTAACCTTCTTACTTCTCTATCCCCAACACTTTCATTAACTCATCTAACTTTGGTGTAAGAATAATTTCTGTGCGGCGATTTTTCTTTCTTGCTTCTGCTGTATTTGCCGGATCAATCGGATAGTAAGGGCCTTTACCACTTGCTGTAATTCTTAATGGATCAATCGAATTATCTCTTAAAAGAATTTGTGCTACTGATGTTGCTCGCAACACACTCAGCTCCCAATTATCTTTTGCTCCGCTAGGCAACGTTCCATTAATAGGAACATTATCGGTATGGCCTTCTACAACAATATTAATATCTTTTTTAGTTCCTAATAATTTCGCTAGGTCTTTCAACGCCTTCTCTCCTTCACGTTCAACGTTCGTACTGCCTGATGAAAAAAGTAATCGCTCTTCCATCGAAATATATACCTGCCCGTTTTTTCTGTAAACCGAAAGTCCGTTGTTTTCATATCCCAATAATGCATCGCTCACCGCTTTCTTTAATCCATTAACTGTACTATCTGTTCTATTCAGAATTCCTTCCAGTTCATCAACTCTCGCTTGTTTTAATTTTATTCCTTCTCGCAACTCTTTCAAATTTTTCTCACGCTCATTCAGATCAAGTGAATCTTTTTTCATCTTGTCTTCTCTTCGTTGTAATTCATTTCGCGTATTATTCAATTCACCTATTAGTTTACGAGTTTCTTCGGTATTGCCTGCAAGTAATTTCTCATTATTAGAAAGTAATTTATCATACGATTTATTCAACTCTCCATACAATGATGTTAATCGATGATAGGCATTTCCCATATCGGTCGTGTCTTTTGATAACTGAAGGTTATTCTTCAACATTTCTGCTCCCGATGCCTTTAACTCTGTGTTTTCTGTAGTTAATGACTGATTATCCGACTTTAATTTCGAATTCTCATCCTGACACGTTTTTTCTGTTTTTTGAAGGTCTTCAAATTTACGAGCAGGTATGCACGATTGAAAAGTGCTGACAAGAAATACACTTGCAAGAAATGTGGCAATTTTGATGTTTATTTTTTTCATTCTCACTTAAATTAGGAGTTCGGCATTTATACTGCTAAAATAGGTCTAATAAAAGCCAACAAGTAACCGTTATAAAACTAATTTTCAACAATTACTTTGGAACATTCTGACTAATTAATCGTAAATTTAAGAATCAGAATTCTTACTAAATAGCTCTTCTATGAAATCGTTAAGTAAAAATTGGATTACTGAGAATCAAATTGATTTTGAATACAAGAAATATGTTCTTCTTGCTTACCTTCAGCAAGTTTCCGAAAATTTTACCGACCATCGTCTTTATCCTTCGCTTAGCGATCTGATTGAGCATTACAGAAACCTTCGAATCCTCCAAGATAACAAACATCAATTGTACAGCCTTTTTCCTGAACGGATGAAAAAAGCAGATCTGGAAGAATTTAAAATTGTTTATGAAAAAATTGCCGGCGACGATACAATCATGATGGAAATTGAATCTATCGTTGAGTTCTCCATTCCTAAAATGGCCGATTACCTGAAAGAAGGTAAAAAGGTTTATGACTTCATAGAAGATAAAATGAAAATTTCTCCTATCGGTTTAATCCCTTTAAATTCCGAATTTGGTTATGCTTTTTTGAAAGAAGGGGGCTCTACTTGCACTCTAGTTTATGAATATAGAACTACAATTTTCGAAAATCCCAATGAGAAGTATCGAGGAATTCACTTCGACTATGTTACCACTTATGAAAAAAGTTTGATGAATACGTATGAGTCGATTAAATGTGATCTGCTTCGATTCAATCGTAATCTTCCGAACCCTGCTACTTTTGCAATTGAAACTACTCTCGAAATACCGTTTGAAGAAACTTTTTTACCTATGGCAAAGAGAACTCTTATTAAAAGATTGGCAGTTTGATTTTATGTGCAAAAGAAAAAAATAGTTAATTATTGAAACGAGTTTTTATTGAGTTGCTATTTTTTTTCTTCACTGCGTTGTTTACCTGCAAGTAAAAAACTCAAGACAAAAAACGTTTTTACAAATTGATATGAAAGCCAACATTTAATAGTTGAAAAAATTGTTTTCATTAATAATGTTGATTGAATGGTTACTTCAGTACTTTCTGTATCGAAGGTGTTTTGGATAAAAGCGGCAATGTTCTCCGAAAATTTCTGATCATTGACATCAATATTTAATTCAATGTTGCTATATGTACTCAAATTATTCAAGTCGTAAGAACCAATTGAGGTCCACTTTTTATCAACCACCACTACTTTCCCATGAACATTTGCCGGACGGTATTCAAAAACACGAATGCCATTTTCGGTAAGCCAACTATAAAGATATCGACGTGCATTTACCATCAACCCAACATCCGATTTTTCTGCAACTAATACAGAAACTTCAACTCCTCTTCTTACTGCGCTTCGTAACAAGCGGCGTGTTCGACCCCCGGGAAGAAAATAACCACCTACAAAAATCAACGATGTTTTTGCTCTCCGAATAGCTTGACGATATGTAATTGCTATTTCGTTTTGATTCCTGATAAAATCGTTTCTCCTGACTCTAATTGGAAGATTAGAGAACTTAAAAGCTTGTTTTTGTATTTTTTTGGCATTTTTTTCAAATTTGAACTCATCCCAACGCCTTCTACAGATGAGCTCAATTTTTTTGCAAATAGCGCCATTTACAATGATGGCAAAATCTAACCAGGCTGCCTTTTGAGGAGTTCCCGCATAATAATCTGCTATATTTATTCCTCCAACTACCGCAGTAGACCCATCTATTACCAACACTTTTCGATGCAGCCTTCTTCCTATATGGAAGCTTCCACGCGAATAGAATTTTCCAAAACGCCGAATTACAATACCTCCCTCTTCTAACGATTTTTCGTATCCTTTACTCATCTTATCTGAACCGAAAGCGTCTATTAATATAAAGACTCTTACATTGCGTTGTACCGCTCTCAGTAAGGCTTCTCCGACATACCTACCGGTTTTATCATCAATAAAAATGTAGGTTTGGAGGTGGATCTCATCGGAAGCTTGGTCAATAAGCTCAACTATTTTTTTGAAATACTCTTGCCCACTAATCATCCAATACGCTGAATGACCTTCTACATAAGGTTTGTTGAAATTTCTCCAAGTCGATCTGCGTCGCATAATTCGTTTTTCCGGAGGGTAAGTTAGCACTTCCTTTGGTCATTTTTATAAAGAATAAAGGACTTTTAGCCAACCGCATTTTTATTTTTTAACATCAAAAAAATATTACATTTGTGTTTACTTCATCTAAATATCAATGCAAAACGAAGAGCAATTATTTACACAACTTTTATCAATTTTTTATTCGTCAGCAATGGTGGCCTTGGGTAAACTTAAAAACCCTTCGAGCGATAAAATCGAAAGAGATTTAAACCAAGCCAAAAACTCGATCGAAATGCTTGAGATGATCAAAACAAAGACATCATCTAATCTGTCAACGCAACAAAGTAAAATGCTTGACAGTATACTAACCGATCTTAGATTAAATTATATCGACGAAAAGAATAAAGATTCAATTTCCCAATAAAAATCTTTGAAAAACCCCTTATGAATCCACAGGAATTAAATAGATTAGAATACCAGGAACAAGGTCCCAAAAAGGGAATTGTTATTATCGTTATCACCATTCTTCTTGGAACTAATGGTCTTCTTCTTTGGCAATTTTTTGATAAGAAAAATCACCTTGACCAAGCCAATCAAACAATTGTAACTACTACGGCAGAAAAAGATGCCCTGCAGTTGCAGTTGAATCAATTCAAAGTGGATTTTGAAAAATTAAAATCGGATAATTCTACTCTTGAAACACAACTTACTGAGAAGGATGAACAAATCAAAGCTAAGGTGCTTGAGATCCAAAAATTAATCCTACTAGGTGGCCCGGCACAAATAGCGCGGGCAAAAGCAGAATTAGCAAAGCTCAAAGAAATGAACGATGTGTTTACCGTGCAGGTTGATTCATTGAATATTATTGCCGCTAAATTGCAAGCGGAAAATCAAAACCTGAACTCAAATTTAACTCAGGAGAAATCGAAAAACGAAAATCTTTCAGCTGAAAACAATCGATTATCTTCTAAAGTAAATGCCGGTTCTGTCTTGAAAGCGATAAGCATTGTTACGGAAGGGTATCGATTTAAAGGAAATGGTTCTGCTGTAGTAACGAATAAAGCAAAACAAGTTCAGAAAGTTAGTACCAAATTCGTACTCGCAGAAAATCATGTGATTGATAATGGTTCGGTAGACATCTATTTACGTGTTCTTGGACCTGATGGTGCTGTTATTTCTACTAACTCAGAAATATTTAAAGCGAACAATCAAGATTTAACTTATACGGTTAAACAAACTGTCGATTATAATAATTCTGATACTCAGATTGATGTTGCTTGGGCAAAGGGTTCTAATTTCTTCAAAGGCAAATACAATGTAGAAATATATCATAGCGGAAACCTTATTGGTCGATCTATGATCGATTTGAAATAAATATTTCTTTTCAGAACGTTCTTCTTGCTTTTAGAAGAACGCTCTGAATTGTACTCCTCCTGTATGTATTACTTTGGCACTTTGTAATTTTCTGCCTTCATAATTTAAGCTCAATTGCATAGAATTGCTAATCATTTTTTGAGCACCAATATTCCAAATAAAATTTTCTCCAATTTTAAAACCTTCAAGCATTTCGTAGGCAAGGAAACTCTGCTCTCCTGCATTAAATTTTACTCTCACATAACTTACCTTTGCTGTAATGCTACCGGAATTAACGGTCGTATATTTAGTTTCAATATTTAATTTATTCAAGAAAGCATTCTCTCCCTCTGTGCCAATAGCATTTTTCTTTTCACTATACCGGTATGAAAACGAAAGCCGAAATTCATTGCCGGGTTGAAAAGTTATTTTTGGCTCGGCTGCATTGCTGAAAATTCTATAATTACGCGCCGAAAAAAAATCAGAACTATTCATCTTTTCTCCGTTTTCATAATTAAACGTGCTTAGAAACTCTCGATTCATATTCCAACGTACATTCAACACCCGCAGTCGGTTCAAGCGCGATTCAAAGCCATTACTCAACAATGTCTTGTTTCTCACCTCCTGAATTGTGAAGTCAAGTCCGTAAACGGTGCTGTTCCTGTTATAATAAATAGTGTTCCTTAAATTTGAATTATTTGAGATTAATGATGTATCGTTTAGCTCTAAAGCAAATGGATTTAACGACGATAATAATGTTTCTCCTTTTGTTTTCTTATCGAATCGTATTGAAAGTTGGTCGGTAAATTTGAAAATAAATTTTTCTTTCCCTTGAATGGAACTTTGCTTTCCTGCAGGACTTACATTCAAAACTTCTGAAAACTGATTCGTGCGCGTTACCACATACTCATTACTCAATAAAAATACTCTAATATATTTTGCATCACTTTGGAAAGCTGCCGGAGCAAATTCATCCAAATCTTTTACTCCGTTATTATTATAATCGGCGAGATAAGCATACACCCCTTGTCCTGCTGGAACTTCTAAATAATAATAGTCTTGCTTTCTTTCTTGTCCTGTTCCTAACTCATAATAGGTAGTTGCAGTTATAATTCCTTTGAATAAACTAATGTAATGATCGATCCTATTTAGAAACGTTTTAACCGGCTCTAATTTAGTCAAGATTGTATCTTCTATTGTTAAGGTTCTGAATGTAGAAGTCGTTCTTAATGTTTGATTAATTCCTGCATTGTAATCGGTCGACAAACTCACTTCTTGTGCTTTGGTTGCATTCTTAAAATTATTTGTAAATGGCTGCTTATCGATCCGTTGTTTTAATTGTAATGACATTTTTAATTTACTGCTATCGCTTAAATTTGCATAGGCAGTTAATTCATTGAATGAATAACTTCCGGCAAGGATCGAATCAGAAATGTTTTTATAAAATTTATTTTGTTCTGTATTTTCTTTGATTCCCACTGTTAGAAAGGAGAATGGACGAGAGAGCTCTGTATAATGGCGAAAGAAATTGGTGTTTAAATTTATTCCTGTTGTGGTTAAGTAGCTGGCATCCGATGTTAGTTTGATTTTTTTAATTGTTATTGTACTCGATTCTGCATTCATTATGCCTCTATATTCCGGCCCCTTTTCGTAAGTTCTAAATTGATAACTAACGGAAAGTAAATCAGATTTTGTTAAGGTACTTTTCACCGAACTAATATGTTCATTGTTGTAAATAGAGTTAGTACCAAGATTCCAATCACGATCAAACTCTACATTTCGAAATCTTTCTAATGCTTTAAAATTTTTCTCTGTGAATTCATAGTTGATTACATTATTCAATTTCCATCCCTTGATTGTATCCGAACTCAAATTAATTAAATTGTTGTATATAATTTTTGCTGCAAATCCCAGATCGTTCTTTTTGTCTTTCTGTGAAAACAAATTAACATCATAATTACTCAGCGCTCCTTCTATGCTCAGCATGTTTTTGGAATTTATTTGAATATCAGCTCCGGCAGTCAGCATCTGTTGTTGCTTAGGCGTTACTATTAATGCTACCGGTGCAAAACTCCCTTGCGAAATTCCACTTATTGGTTCTACCCATTTATATACTCGCCCGTTTGCTGAATTCACATCTTGAATGTAATCGCCTCGATGAATACCAACCTCACTAAAATTAACTTGCCAATATGCACTATCTGCCTTTGTTGAATAAAGATAAATTGAATAGGTTCCTGAACTTGCAATGGTATCTTTCTTTTGATACAACACAACATTACTATTGAAAGCAACACTGTCTGCCGTTGGATAAAAGGCATTTTGAATGCTATCGCCAATGCTAGCCAATAATGCTTTTTGTGCGCTATCCAGTTGCTGATTGAGCGATTGATTTTTACTGTCTTGCTCTGAATATAAATTCAGATGCATTTTTAATCTACTACTTTCATATTCATTATTCATTGTAAGCAAAGAGCGCGCATAATTTTTATCGGAATATTCAAATTCTACAACTATTCTAGTGTCTTTAGTAATCAGTCTTTTTGTAGTAAAGGAGAGTTGCGCTGTGTTATAGTCGATCGTATAATCATTTTGAAGCCCTCGTGTAAGCAAGATGCCATCTAAATAAATTTTTTCCGTCCCCGAAAGAACAATAATATAAATCTCGCCATTGTTGCCTGTCAATTTGTAAGGCCCTTGATTTCCTTCTGTCGGACTTATAGCATTCCGAGCTAGTTTGCCTTTACTCACTGCTATTCCTGCTGTGACTTTATAAAATTTGTTCTTCGTAGAATCGATATCTACTACCGATGAAAAGACTGCTCCTTGAGCCTTTTTATAATAATTCATAAAATAACCGGGTGGTCGTTTCAATTCAAAATCGCCGGCTATGAGTTTGTTTTTATTATTGGAAATTTGAATAAATACTTTATCGAAGTCCTGTAATTGCTGTGTGTTACCTTCCGGTTGTATGGGAATATTTTCATCGGTAATTGCCGCAAGAATGTCAACGTTGTCGCTTATTTTACCGGCTAACTGTAAGTTGAGACTTGAGTTTACAAATACATCCTGATTGTTTCCAAAGCTTACCCCTCGTGAAATACTCCCATTTCTAGTGAGGCCCGATAACTTGAAGAGCTCCGGTTCATTTGAGGTTGGAGAATAATAATAGGGAGTACCTGAAGCTTGGCTAACTATACCTTTATTTTTATTCGTGTAATCTTTTGAAAATAGAAATGAAAATGTTCTGTAAACCACAAAAACAGAATCGGTTTTAATTAATATAAATGTTTCACTCTTTTTTTTCCATATCACTCGAGAGTTGATAAAATCTAGGATGTAAGCCGATGTGTCAAGATTGACGCCTTGATAACTGATTCGAAAAGTGCCTGGAGCAATACTCAATGTGTCCACAATAATTGTGTCTTGAGTGGTAGAAAGAAATTTTGTGCGTTGGTTACTCAAACTTTGACTGAAAGTAAAGGTGGGGAGCAAAAAAAGTAAGACGATTACTATTAAACGCATTTGTCCTTGATAGTGAGGGGAAATGTAAATTTATAAAAAGGTTATTGCAAGTGGCCAATTGCTAAAAAAAGAAGTTCGTATCTAGATTTCAAGTCGACCTACCTTAACTTGATTATCGAATTTATAGAACAGCCTTCTATATTTGTTGAACCTACTTGCCGCAACAATAATAAAACGCATGGCCTACATTAAAATTTGAAAAATACTTAAAACCAACCTAGCTTAAAATCGATGGTGCCAACCAAGTGTTATTTAATTCAAGGTGTCTTGTGGCAAAAAAAAAGCCCTATCAAGTGATAGGGCTGTAAGTTGGTGGGTTGAGTTTATTTTAACCCTAATTTCGCTTTTACAAGCGGCATAATATTGTCACTATCCTGTGCATAAATTACAGAGCCTAGACTCGTGTCAAAGATGTATGAAAAGCCTTTTTCTTTAGCTATTTCTTTAATCGCATCTTCCGCTTTTTTCAATATTGGACCATAGATCTCTTGCTTTTTTGATTGAATGGATTCTTGAGCACTTTGTTGAAAATCTTGAATGCGTTGGCCTAAGTCAGTCAACTCTTTCTCTTTTGTAGCTCTAATTGCATCAGGAAGAGAATCTGCTTTTGATTGATATGCTTGTAGCTTTGTTTGATATTCAGCAGACAT
Source organism: Bacteroidota bacterium (assembly GCA_031367345.1). Lineage (GTDB taxonomy): Bacteria > Bacteroidota > Bacteroidia > AKYH767-A > 2013-40CM-41-45 > JADKIH01. Next base: position 9,428 of record JANLPR010000045.1, read on the forward strand.
ACCTTTTAATTGGCCATCTAATGACTCACCAAATCTCTTTAGTGTGCTATCTGCTTGTTTAGTTGCAGGCAACATTTGAATCAATGCACCTGAATCAATATGTCCGAATTTTAAGGCCTGAGAGAAAGCAGTTGCTCCTGAAATAAGTAGGATGACAACTGCAAACAATAATTGTTTTTTCATGATAATAATTAATATGGGTTAGATTTATTTTTTTGGTTCTTCAGTTTCTTTTTTTACCGGTGGTGTTGTTGTTCCTGAGGGACCACCAGTTGATGATTTTCCGGTACCTGTACTTGTTTTAGCTGCCGGTTTATAACCCATCGCTAATAAAATTTCATCACTCTTATCGTATTTTGCATTTGTATAAAGCATTGTTAAGTCGCTCGATTTATCAAAGATCACCGCATAGCTTTGATCTGTTGCTAATTTTTTTATCGCATTGTAGATCTTATCTTGAATTGGCTTGATCAATTCTTGCTTTTTCTTAAACAAGTCGCCTTCATAACCGAAACGTTGCTTTTGAAGATCTTTTACATCTTTCTCTTTTTGATTGATTTCATCTTGACGACGCTTTTTCATCTCTTCAGTCAATAGTACTTGCTCTGACTGATATGCTTTATATAATTTATCGATGATCGCATATTTGTCTTCGATATCCTTCTGCCATGTAAGCGAAACATTGTCGAGTGTTTGCATTGCTGTTTTATAATCCGGAATGTTGTCCAGAATATATTGAGAATTTACATAGGCATATTTTTGTGCCTGTGCAGAACCTAACATAAGAAAGGATAAGGCAATGATTGCTATAAATCCTTTTAACGAAGTGATAGTTTTCATAATTGACATCGTTTTATTTGTTGTTTAATTCAATCTATTAAAACTGTTGACCTATAGAGAAATGGAATTGACCTCCACTAGCTCCCGGATCATTTGGAATTTTATCGAATCCATATCCCCAATCTAATCCTAACAATCCGAATACCGGAAGATAAATACGTACTCCCATACCTGCTGATCTTTTTGCACTGAACGGATTAAATTCTTTGAACTTCAACCATGAGTTTCCTCCTTCTGCAAACGCAAGTAAATATATAGTGGCTGATGGATTCAATGATACCGGATATCTAAGTTCTAAAGTGTATTTGTCAAAGATTGTGCCACCAACCTGTGCATTGTTTGCGTTGCGAGGCGTCACGGAGTTATTGCTGTATCCTCTCAATGCTAATATCTCTCGTCCATCAAGCGCATATCCACTCAATCCATCTCCCCCTAAATAGAATCGTTCGAACGGTGATGGTCCAACATTTTTATTATAGAGCCCAAGAAAACCATATTGGATCTTTGTGTTCAATACCAAATTGCCAACTAATTTTGTAAACCAACTCGAATTGAATTTCCATTTATGATATTCAATAAACTTATACCGTTCTGCATCTGTTGCTGTCTTATAATCTACGTTGTTTACTAGTGAGTACGGTGGAGTTAATCGCAACGACAATGTAATTTGAGATCCGGTACGCGGATAAATTGGTGCATCAATTGAATTTCGAGAAATACTTTCTTGGAAACTTAAATTGTTTGAATGGCCATTGGCAAAAAGAAATGTTCCTCCATAATTATTCAGAGTATAATACTGATAGCTTACCTCATGAAAAATTGTAAAGAAATCATCCGGCTTCTTTAATCGCTTTCCTAAACCAACCGATGCTCCGGTAATATAAATTGCTTGTCGACCTGCCTCTAGTGATGAAATTCCGTTCGACTGAATAGATCTGAAGATAGATACACTAAGCGAGGTTGGTTTTTTTCCACCTAACCATGGTTCTGTGAAAGAAGCATTGTACGACTGATAATATTTTCCGTTCGTTTGTGCACGTAAACTAAATTTTTGTCCGTCGCCTGAAGGTAATGGTGACCAAGAACCTTTTCTAAATATATTCCTTGCAGAAAAATTATTGAAAGAAAGTCCTAATGTTCCAACTAATTGATTGGCACCATAACCTCCCGATAATTCTAATTGATCGGATGGTTTTTCTTCTACCGTGTACTCAATGTCTACTGTTCCTTCTACAGGATTTGGTTTGGGATTAACTCCAAGTTTTTCTTGATCAAAATATCCAAGTTGTGCAAGTTCGCGTTGTGTACGTATAATATCCTGACGACTGAATAACATGCCAGGCTTTGTTCTAATCTCTCGCATAATTACGCGATCATTGGTTTTTACATTACCAACAACAGTTACTTTATTAATTCTGGCTTGCTTACCTTCATAAACCCTCATCTCAAGATCGATGCTGTCTTTTTCAACATTTACTTCAACGGGTGTTACTGAGAAAAATAAATAACCATCATCCATGTATAACGAACTTATGTCACGACCATTTTGATTCATAAACAAGCGATCATCCAGAACTGATTGCTCATATATATCACCTTTCTTTATTCCTAAAAGCGAATCAAGAAAATGTGAAGAGTATTTTACGTTTCCAACCCAAGATATATTTCTGAAAAAATATTGATTACCTTCAACAAGTTTGATGTGAATATCAACAGTCTTTTCATCATGCTTGGAAACGCTATCGCTTACAATCTTCGCATCACGATATCCTTTGTCGGTATACTTTGAAATCAACTTCTTTTTATCTTCTTGAAATTTCTCGTCAAGGAACTTCGATGAAGTAAAGATCTTATACCACTTTTTTTCTTTGGTGTCTTTTAACGCATGACGAAGTTTCTTATCCGTCATTACTGAATTTCCTTCAAAGGTGATGCTATTGATCTTTACTCTCGATTTTTTATCGACGTTAATTACAATCATTTCCCGATTAGCAAATGCAGAATCACGAACTTCTGTAACTTCAACTTCCGCATTCAAATATCCTTTTTCAATATAAAAATCCTTGACGAAATTTTTAGTTGTTGAAAGCACATTCTCTGTAATAACTTTATCTCGTTCAAGTTTAATTTTCTCTCTGATCTTGTCGGCTTCTGATTTACTTACTCCATTAAATTTGAAAGTAGATAAACGCGGTCGCTCAGATAATTTTATCTCAATAAAAGCTAAATTGTTTTGTACGCGACTTAAGATGATTTGAACATCGGAAAATAATCCCTGCTTCCAAAGATTTTTAATTGCATCAGAGATTTTCTCTCCCGGTATTTCCAATGAATCGCCGACGGTAAGGCCGGAAATACTGATCAAAACATTTTCATCCAAATATTTAGTGCCGGTTATTACCACACCACCAATCGAATATGTTTTTGGATTTCCATAATCGACTTGCTGGTCGTCACCACCCACTTTTACTTGGGCACTCACTGATAGTGCAGAAATCAGAAGGGTTACTATTACTAGAAAACGTTTTATCATTTAGGTGAGTTGATTTGATTGCTTACCATTCCGAATCGTCGCTCTCGGTTTTGGTAGTTAATAATGGCTTTGTAAAGTTCTTCTTTATCAAATTCAGGCCATAAAATATCTGTAAAATATAATTCTGTATATGCTAATTGCCATAATAAGAAATTGCTGATTCTATATTCTCCACTTGTACGAATCATCAATTCCGGATCAGGAATATCTTTGGTGGTTAATTGTGAACTGATAAGTTCTTCGTTGATATCTTCCGGTGAAATTTCACCTTCTTTTAGCTTCTGAGCAATTTTTTTCATTGCAGAAGTAATCTCCCATCTTGAACTATAACTCAAAGCAAGTACTAAACTCATTCTAGAATTAGTAGAGGTGTCTTTTATTGCTGCTTTCAGTTCTTCTTTACAATTTTCAGGAAGTGATTCCACATCACCAATAACCATCAAACGAACATTGTTTTTATTCAATGTTTCTTTTTCTCGACTAATTGTAAGCACTAATAATTCCATGAGCGCATTTACTTCTTCAATCGGACGGTTCCAATTTTCGGTTGAGAAAGCGTAAAGTGTCAGGAATTTTATTCCTAATTCTGCCGCCGCTTCTGTTGCATCTCGTACAGCTTTTACTCCATTCTGATGGCCAAACACTCGTTGCTCTCCATGCTTTTCTGCCCAACGGCCATTCCCATCCATGATGATGGCAATGTGTTGTGGAAGTTTTTCCGGATTTATTTGGCTTTTTAGACTCATTCTCCTAATTGGAAGGCGGCGCAAGGTAATAAACTTGACCTCTTTTTAGTGGTTTTTAAATGATAATATTTGTTAAAAAAGGCTTCAAATTCCTTAGAAATCAATTGGTATTGCTTATAGTTGCTTGTTATCTTCCTTTAGTGGTTTCCAAAATCGGAATCACCGCAAAAAACTAATATCTACGGAAGCGGAATGGTCGGCATATATCCTTCAAAACACTGGTTAAACGAAAGTAAATAGTGATTCCTCCAAAGACGTACCAATCTTTGTCTTGAGAATTTCCTCGCTGCTTGTAATTAAATACGGGTTGGTTAAGACTGGTGTCCCTCGACGAAAAAGATCTGTTCGACATTATTACTGCTAAATTTCCGTTTGAGGCCCTAAGAGCTACCGGATCGGGGTACGTTGTACTTACATCGTCTATATAATCTGAATAGGATCGGCGAGCTCCAACTTCAACTCCAATTCCAAAACGCCCAACGTTAAATTTGAATCCACCCCCAATTGGAATTGCAATGGCTACCAAATTGTATTTACTTGAACCATTACCGCCTTGGCCTTCTGTTCCTAGGGGTTGAAGGTCTATCAGGTTGTTTCCATAATAAGCTTGAGGATTAAATTTAAAAACGCTTATTCCGGTAAAAAAATATGGAGTGAAAGGGAAATCGGGATGGCCGGTTTCATAGGGAAAAAAATTGAATTCTATTTGTGGTGAAAGTTCTAAAATGTTTGTTTCAAAAGAAAGATTGCGATCTCTTTCCCATGCCGCTTTTGACAAAGCGTCGTCGCCCGATACTTTGCCGTAATTAATTTCTACTTTCCATGACCATCTTCTGTCCCAATTGTGTCTATAGAATGCTCCAAAAGCAGGATGTACAAAATCGGTATTGAAGGTGTGCGCAGATAATTCTCCTTTGTAAGTGGATCCGCCAATCATAATTCCGAATTCATTATACTGGGCTTTAATGCTTAAAAATGAAGCTATTAGAGCAACCGTCAGGCTGTATTTAATGAATTGTATTGGCATCAAAGTGGGAGGAATGAACTGTACTAACGAGAATCAGTTGAAAAAATTGATCCTTAGAAGCGAGGTAAGCTTCCACGACCATTGGTTAGTTTATAGTTCAAACTGAAGATCGCAAACATGTAAGAATCATTTTCTCGCGGATCGCCACGCTGTTGTCCGGCTCCGGTAATTTGAGGTCTCGAATGATTAGAACGATCTGACAAAGCTGCTGAAAGTGGATCGGAGCCACTATAATTTGCAAAATCGAAATAAGTGGTACTAACGTCATCAATATAATCCGTAAATGTTTTTCTAAAACCAAGATCTAAGCCAACTCCCCAACTTCTGTCTAAGGTGTACTTAAACCCGATTCCAACCGGAATGCATAGTTGAACGAGCGAATATTTTGTTCTAGTAGCTACAAAGCCTTGTCCTTCAGTACCTAAAGGTTGAAGACGTACTATTGTTCCATTGTAATTTGTTTTCGGATCAAAATAAAACACACCGGCTCCTGCAAAAAGATACGTGTAAATTTCATAACCTTTTAACCCTTTTACTTTTCTCAACCGATATCGGTGACCAATTTGTTCCTGTTGAAAAGCCCCTTCAAAGGTGATGTTAAACTCATAAATGTCAGAATAGAAATTTAAATTTCTGTAATTTCTGAAAAACTCTGTCGTTAATTTATCGTCTCCCGCAACACGACCATAAGTTAAATGACTCTTGAAAGCAAAGTAATTGCTTAGTTTGTAGCGTAAACCAACCGATAATGCAAGGCGGGTCATCGACCATTCTAAGTCACGGAAATAATGCGTTCCAATTTGGTTGGCACCCCCCAATTCACCTAGAAAGTTACTGGCCCCGGCACCAAAGCTAAATTCATAGCGCTGACGTTTCCATCGTTGTGCGTCTGAAATAGCCGGTATTAAAAGGATTGCAGTTAATAGTAAGAGTATTGCTTTCTTCATTTGTTAGCGCGAAAGTGGCAAATATAATAAATAAAAAATACCGTCCTATATACGTTGATAAGATGCTCTTTTGTTCCGTTAAAATTCACATTTATTTTTCGCAGATAGTCAATGATTTTTTAACCGTCAATTCCGTGTATCGAGTCCCCAATTTAACTTTTTACGTAATGTGTTAAGGAAATTATCGGAATTTAAACGTACTAAATTTATGTTGTATGATTCTTTACGAATTGCAATCTGAAAACTATTGTCAATTGTGGCGGATCTACTATCGAGCGTAGCCATAAAATGCTGGCTCCGGCCTTCTACTTCCAATGAAATTACATTTTTGTCGGACACAACTATCGGACGTACGGTCAAATTGTGCGGAGCAATTGGGGTTATAACAAAAGATTCTGATTGCGGTACCATGATTGGCCCTCCACAGCTTAAGTTATATCCCGTCGATCCGGTTGGCGTAGAAATCATAATGCCATCAGCCCAATAACTGTTCAGATATTCTCCATTCAAATAGGTGTGTATGGTAATCATGCTTGAAGTTTCCTTCTTGTGAATGGTAAATTCATTCAGTGCAATGTTTTCTCCTTTGAATATAGGGTGATTTGTTTCTAATCTTAAAAGTGTTCGTGAGTCAATTGCATAGTGACCTTTTGTTAAACTTTCAATGGCCTCTTCTAAATTTTCTTTTGAAATTGATGCTAAAAATCCTAATCGTCCTGCATTTATTCCAACCACAGGAATCGCTGTATCTTTTACAATGAATATAGTGTCTAACAAAGTGCCATCACCACCAACGCTAAATAGAAAGTCTACCTTTTCACGTAAGTCTTCTGTGTTTTCAACACAACTAATTTTTGCAGACAACTTGATTTCTTTACTCATGAAATCAAAATAAGGACGATACATAGATACGTTATGATTGTGCTTAAGTAAAATGTTCACAATAACTTCTGTTAGTTCGACTTGATTGATAAGTCCAGGCCTTCCGTAGATACAAATATTCATTTGTTCTTTGCTTGTAAATTGTTCATAATGGTGATGTAAAATGTAGAAAAAATCCTGATTCTCCTAATTTATTTATCGAATATTCAAACCGAAAAATCATGTCGTAATAAGTTACAAAATCAATACCCATTCCATAGCTATATTGCCAACTATTGTTTAGTTTATTGTTTGCAGAAAACTGACTGTCTTTCACATAGCCTGCATCTGAAAACAAATTTAGATAGAACGCATACGGTACTGTTGCAAATTTATTTAGTGGTACGAAAGGCGCATATAGTTCATGTTTTTTTAAAAGTGTATATTTTAAATTCGCTTTTAAGAGTGCATAATGTTCTCCATCCATTACATAATATTCATAACCTCGTATAAAATCTCTACCATATCCTAGCCCTCTTATAAAATAATATGGAGCCTTCTCTTGAAAAGAATATTTTGTACTAATACTTGCACCGGCATGAAAGCGTGACGAAAGCGGAATAAAATATTTGTAATGAACTACTACATTACTTAAATCTATATCGTCTTTGAAAATAGGTAAACCGTTTTTTATAAGTTCGAAATCGAAAAAATACCCGGACATAGGATACACCGCCATGTCGCGATGTTCAATTTTTAGGTAATACCTCAACACAGCAAAGTTGATATTCCTTTTTAACGCAGGGAAAAAATTTGGATTTTGAGAGGCTACAGTATCCTCAACCGAAGCAGAACGATAAGATGCTTCAAAATTATGAGTAACATAAATCTGTGGGCGATAAGAATAAACAATTGATGCTCCAAATTCTCTTTTAGAATAATTTATTTGGTCTTTATAATAAATCAATTTGTTTTCATCTGTTCTAATTGCTGTCTGGTGGTTTCTTGCGAATGTGGTACTAAAAGTAATCCCGCTTTTTTGTCCTCGACTTAAATTTGGGATACTGTAATAAAAACTTAATCGCTGAGTATATCCTAGTCTGGCTGTAACTGCGAGCACTTCATTTCGCCCTCTAAAGTTATACCAATTTAAGGTGCCTCCATAAATAACTTTTGAAAAATCTTTTTGTTGCCACCATACATTGAAATTTCTTTCTGCTATTTCAAATATTGGAAGCGGAAAAATGTACCAGCGCTCTGCAACGATTATATAAAAATTTACCGTCTTATTATCTTGAAGCCAATTGATTGTTACCGAATTAAAAAGTGAAGTGTTGTGTAAATTTTCGGTACTTTTTTTTATAACATTTTTTAAATCGGACAAACTCAGCGTATCGCCTTTTTTAAAAGTTAGCTCTCGGAAAATAATTCTCGGCTTGGTAATGCTATTGCCAATCAAAATTATTTGATTGGTTATCAAAAACGTTTTCGAAGAATCGATTGCCAAAGAATCCGAAACTAAAACAGGTGGGGGAGGTGACGAAGGAATTTGTGCTCCGGCAAATTGCGTGAACAGAATCAATAACAAAATGAATCTAATTCGATAGCAATTTTGCATAATGGTTTAGATGCCCAAGTAGTTCATCAAGGAGTCATAGCGGCTTTGAACGTCGTCAAGAAATTCGCTTTGGTGATAATACTCTTTTACATTATAGCCATGACGAGTAAAAGAAGAAATAATTCTGGTGAGCTCCAGTTGATTTATTTTTAATGTCAGATCAAATGTTTCGTTTTCCGGATTTGGAGTAATATAAGAACTTAGAATCCGTGCTCCTTCAGTTTCGACTAAGTGTGCTACTTCACTCAATGAATAACTACGTGAACTCACCTCCAATACAATTACTCCGGTTCCGTCTTCAAAAACTCCACTATCTGAATAGTGTTTTAAAATATCTCCCATAGTGATCAATCCAATGTAATGATTATCTTCTCCTAAAACTGGTATTAACGTTAACTTGTGCTTTGAAAGTATTTTTACTACCTCAAAAATTGGTTGATTATACTTGACATATGGTTTTATTAAAGGTAATTTGTGATTCGCTAACGGCTGATCAAGTGAACTTAATTTTAATATGTCCTCTTCATTTGCTAGTCCAATATAATTGACGCCATCAACAATTGGAATATGCTCTAAACGAAATTCTTCCAGCCAGTTCAACCCTTTTAAACCGGTATCACTCAGTTTAAGCGGAGGATATGAATCATTAATTAATTCTCTGGCGATCATAATAATTTAGTGTTTCGTTTTTGTAATGGCACTTATTCGTTTTCAAACTTACGAAAAAATACCGATTATAGATTCTGGTTACTCTTCAAATACTGATAGTTCTGTGCTTAAAACAATATGACGAAATTATTGTTTGCTCTTGTGATAACATTAGTTTAAGTGTTATGGAACTCTTTACGACGATTCTTTGCTTTTGTTATTTCTTTCTTGGCTGTTTTCTTGTTTTCGAAATTATTCTAATTCTTTTGTTTTCACTTATATACGTCAACTAGTGTACCATTAATTTTCATTTACGATCTTTATGTTCAATTTTACATTTTACAATTAAAATAATGACAAAACTAAGTGTAAACATCAACAAAATAGCCACCATCAGAAATGCACGTGGGGGCAATGTTCCCAATTTATTTCAAGTTGCTGTCGATTTGCAGCGTTTTGGTGCAGAAGGAATAACGATTCATCCCCGGCCTGATGAACGCCATATCCGTAAACAAGATGTTTATGATTTAAAAAAAGGCATTTCAACAGAGTTTAATATCGAAGGATATCCTTCGAAGGATTTTATACAATTAATTAAAGATATCCGCCCGGCACAAGCTACTCTTGTTCCTGATCCTCCTCACGTACTTACAAGTAATGCCGGATGGAATACAAAAAAAGAAAAATCTTTTTTAACTGATTGCATCAAAGAAATTCAGTCGTATGGTGTGCGTACATCTATTTTTATAGATGCAGATCCTGAATTAATGATTCATGCCAAAGAAGCTTCGGCAGATAGAATAGAATTATACACTGAATCGTATGCTTCTTTTTATTCTAATAATAGAGAAAAAGCAATTGAACCGTTCGTAACTGCTGCACAAGTTGCTACTGAATGTGGCTTGGGAATAAATGCCGGTCACGATCTAAGTTTAGAAAACTTGCAATTCTTCGCTCAAAATATTCCGAATCTTTTGGAAGTCTCTATTGGTCATGCATTAATTTCTGATGCCTTGTATTTTGGTTTAGAGAATACAGTTCAAATTTATTTAAGACAGTTGAAATGAAAATCTTTTTTAAACAAAGTGGCGATGGCTTTCCATTGTTGATTCTTCACGGCCTTTTCGGAATGAGTGATAACTGGGCTACTCTTTCAAAGTCGTATGTCGAAAATGGATTTACTGTTTATGCAATCGATCAACGAAATCATGGAAGAAGCGATCATTCATTTATCTTCAACTATGAGGCAATGGCAGATGATTTATTTGAATTGACAAGCAATGAAAATCTTTCTAAAGTAAATATTATTGGTCATTCGATGGGAGGAAAAACTGCAATGCAATTTACTTTGATGCATCCTGAGTTGGTAAACAAATTGGTAGTTGGTGATATTTCTCCGGGCCATTACCCACCTCATCATAAAAGTGTTTTGTTGGCCTTGAATTCAGTTGACTTGAAAGTTGTTAAAACAAGAAAGGAAGTTGAAACATTGTTGCGAATATCTTTGAAAGATGAAGGCACTATCCAGTTTTTACTTAAAAATTTATATTGGAAAAACGAAGATGAACTTGACTGGCGTTTCGCACTCAAAGAAATTGAAGCAAATATCGATCATGTTGGAGATTCTTTGCCTGGAAATGAAATGATAACTATTCCAACTTTGTTTTTGCGTGGAGAACGTTCGGGGTATATTAATGAAGAAAATGAAAAAATAATTCGTGAGCGTTTTTCTAATTCAACAATTGAAACGATTTCTAATGCCGGACATTGGCTCCATGCTGAAAATCCAACGGCATTTCTGGTGAGAACATTGAATTTTTTTAATGATAAAAATTCTTAATCAAAAAAAAAGAGGTTGCCGATTCGACAACCTCTTTTTTCATTCTTGTATTTTATTATTGAATATCATTCACATCACGGATAATAATTTCTTTTGTTCCGTTGTATTCTGTAAGTATTCCTGTAACTGTTACAACTCCTGTAGGATAAGAGGAGGCAGCAAAAGTTGCACCTGCAGTTGTAAATAAAGAGATGGTTCCTGTTGCATCAGTTAGTGTATTAGAGCCTGAATAAACTCCTGTACCTGTAATTGTAACGCCAGGGATTGTTACTAATTGACCTTCCCATGCATTATAGTTTGTATTGATATTTGCAATAGAAGTCGTTCTTGGTGTTACTGATCCTGTACCAACTACAATTGCGTTTGCCAGAGGAACATTATTCAACTGAAGAACGCCACCAAATGTTGAGATCTCAACTCCTGAAACATTTATATCAAGTTGAGTTCCTACAGCAAAAGAGTGTGTTGCTGTAAAACGAATTTGAATAGCTGAAGTTCCATCTTGAAAATAAATGTTTTTACCAGTTAGCATGGCTGTGCTATAATTTGAAGTTACTACTCCTCTGATCTTACGATCTAATGGAGCATAAGCAATTCCTGCACCCGGATCTAACAATCTAATAGAGTCAATTGGCATAACGGATGTTTGACCTGTTGAACCATTACAACGAAGACCAGACATCACTACGTCATACGTATCACGAATCTGTAATTCGCCTGCTCCACCATATACTGTGTAGATTCCTGTTATTGATCCTTTACCTGTTGGTGTTGGTAGAAGTGCGAATTTAGCATAAGTAGAAGAATACAAAATCAAATTGCTTACTGGAACATTGCAATCTTCTAATGTTAAATTGGCAGGAGAAGTAGCTGCATAAGCAACTCCATAATTACCGGATGCAAATTCTACATTGTTGAATTTAGCAAGTGTGTACGTTGGAATAGTGGTAGCTCCTAATGAATAAATCGCAGGAGTAATACTTAATCCCCACATACCTTTTACTAAATATTGACTTACAAGATTTGAAGGAATACGTCCAACCGGATTTGTTGCAGAAGTTCCTAATTCGAAATTTCCACTGTTATTCGCTATGTAAAGTCCTTTACATTTTACGAATACTCTACGTCCAATCGGATATTCTGTATTGAAATTTGTTACATCAAGTAACACGGCGATTCCGGCAAGGTCTTCTTGAAGAATGATTTTCTTGTAAAAATTTCCTGAGGCATCATCTGCAACTACAATACCTTTAATGATGATGTCTGTTGTGATTAGAGCACCAACCGGGCCTGTAGCGAATGCTTGAAGTTGTTTGATCGTTTTGTTTGCTGTTAATGCAGGATCTACATTTGCAGTACTAATATCATCGTATTCTTTTTTCACACATGATGTGAAGACAAAAGCTGCCAGCATCATGATGATTGCTGAACGGAGGATTTGAGTTGATCTTTTCATTTTTTTATGATAAGGATTGTTTTTTTCTATTGGAATTAATTAAAACGGAAAGTTATACTTGCAAAATATGTTGCTCCGTAAGCATACGAATATTTCGCAGGGAATTTATTGATATCGTGTGTACTTGTATCAAAACGCAATTGCTCGTAAGCTGATGTGATCATATTCTGATTGTTCAACAAATTCTGAATACCTAAATTAAATACTAAGAAGGTTTGTTTCTTAAGTGATTTGAATTTGTTATTCACTTTCCAACTGTAAGAAGCTGAAGCGTCAACAGTGAATTGGTTATCTAATTTCTCCTGACTTAAGATCTGTACAAATTTAGGATCGCTTGAGTCTACCAACTGTAGTGCTGATAACGTACGACGAGCCGGATTGAAATCGGTGTACATGTCGGCAAAATAATTTAAGTTAAGATTTACCATCCAGAATTTCTTCGAACGATAAGATAATCCTAAAGTGTATGCTTTCTGTGGTCCACCTGCTACGCGAATGTTTTTAGAATAAACAGTTTCGTTTGATGCGAGCAATGTGTCTTTGTTATCTTGAGTGATTGTTGCTGACGGACGGCTCGTGTAAACAAACTCGCCAATTGCTGCAACTGCTGTTGCTGTTAACCCTTTTCCTAGATTTACTTCTGCAGCTAATTCAAGTCCTGTGTGGCGCTTGTCAATACCAACCAATGTATAGTTCACGAACGTTTTATAGTCACCATGATAAAAACTGCGAGTATCTGTGATGTCTCTGAATGATGTCATGTATGCTGTAGCTCGTGCTTTCACTTTAGGCGAACGGAACATGTAACCACCTTCTACACTCGTGATCTTCTCGTTTTTTAAATTGTCGATTGAAAGTGATCTTGTTCTTGGAGAAACAAATGCGTTCTCAAACAAAGGTGCACGCTGAATGTAGCCTAGATTTCCATAGAAATAACTTCTTCCATTGTATTTGTAAGTTACTCCTCCTTTTACAGAAGGATTTACAAATGTTTTTGTTGGTGAATCTCCAAACGATTCGGTTGCGAATACTCCATTTCTTACATTTCCTGTACGGTAAAATGCATCAATTGTAACTTGACCGGCAAGGAAAAAATCAACCTTGTTGTATTTCCAAACGCCTTGTCCCCACATAGCAGATTTTTGTAAATGTGCTACATAATCGTATCCATATTTATCTCCTAAATGTAAAACTCTGTTCGGATTATTTACGTCGAATTGAATAACGCTTGGATTGCCAAGCGTAGTTAAATCGGCAAACTGATTTAAGTTGATGAAATATTTTCCACCTAATAAATCAGCTACTTCTTTGTAGTAATTGATGTCTTGTTTTTGATATGTCAATCCAACTGAAAAAGATAGGTGGTCGTTTACCTCTGTATTATAAGTTGAATTAAAACCAAATCGCTTTGCTTCAGTTACACGATTTGAAATAACATATTTAGCAGTATCATGTAACTGATTTGCCTCATAAAATTTATTCCAATTCAATTGCATTACATCAGGATTTGAAGTAATGATGTTTGCCAATAAAACAGAATCTTTTGTGTGCGATGCCGGATCAGCACCATAAGCCGGATCAAAACTTGGTAAATTACGGTAGTAGTCAGGTCTAGGATCTTCTGCATTGTACCAGTCGATTCCAGACAATTTGTTTTTTCCCGATTGAAAAGAAACGGATGTTTCTAAGTCTGAATGGTCATTGATCTTCCATTCGTGAGAAAATATTACAATCGGTTGAAAATTATCGCCAACAACTGAATTTCTCTTCTTGCCATTTTGATAGCCCCAGTTTGGACTATAATAATGTGTATCTGTTAGGTCGAAAACTTCTTTAACAGCTGTACCGCTTCTTCCTGATTTGGTTCTTGCGCCAAATGCAGTTAATGAAAGCGAGTGTTCTTTATTGATTTTTTTCTCGACTGAACCAAAGAATGATAATCCATCATAAAATGTTCCGGGTACATATCCTTCATCTGCCCATCGTCGTGAACCTGATACAGCATACGACCATCCTTTACTGTTTACTCCCGATCCGTAAGTAACTACAAGTCGGTTGTCAAAAACACGATTGGACGATGCATAGTTCACTGATAGTTGTTTCCGCTGATGAGAAGCGCGACTATCGATACTCGAGACACCGCCAATTCCACCGAAACCAAAACTCGTTGGACTTAATCCAAGCGAATTGTCTCTTGAACGAACAACATCGTTTAAGCCTGACCAAACATTGAATTCATTTCGGCCATTTGCAAGATCAGTCATTAAGGCACCATTCATTGTGCTTGGCGCATTGTCTGCATCATAACCTCTTGTTCTGAAACGAGCAAAACTGAATACAAAACTAGCTGCAGAATTGAAAGGATCTCTTCCTGCACTTAGAATACTTGAAACGGTTGCAGACGAACCTTCTCTTACTTCATCGTCACCCAATGAAATTGTTGGAAGTTCTGTTGTTTCACCTGCTATTGATGATTTTGTTGTAAGTGCTCTTACAACGTTTGGTTGATCTACAATTACTGTTTCAGTAAGCAAAGTTGATTTGCTATCTGTTACAACTATTGTAGGATTGCCATAAGGAACATTTTTTAATTCATACGCACCGGTAGAATCTGTGGTGGTCTGAATTTTTGTCCCTTGCACTTTCACCGTCGCATTTACGATCGGGAGATTTGATTCGTCCTTCAATGTTCCTTTCAAAGATCCACTTTGCGAAAACGCTAAGCTGGGTATGAAAAACACAAATAGGAAAAGTAGTTTTTTGGTTAAACTCATAATTGTAGTTAGTTACTGTTAATGTTTTTTGGGGAGTCAAAGCTAAACATTTTAGCATAAGACCTCTAATTTTGTTATCATCTTCATTAAATGTTAACAAATACTTGTTATTCAAGAGATTCGCATGGTCAAATCGCCTTGAAAATGTACTTGTTGTAATGACTTTAACACTTTCACGACATGGATTAAGCATGTTGCGTTCCTAATTTTTTCTATTTTTTCACTTCACTTCAATAAATGAAAAAAATGAGTATTGAGACATTGCTTTTTGTATGTTTGTGTCCCCAAAAAAATATTCTATGAAATTAAAATTAGTTATTCTTTTTTTCTTGTGTTTGTTCATTCAAACTAGCAACGCCCAGAAAACAAATTATAAAGTTGGACTCATCGGTTTTTACAACCTTGAGAATTTTTATGACACCATTGATGATCCACTAAAAAGTGATCAGGAGTTTTTACCTAGTGGAACTAAAAAATATACAAGTGAGGTTTACTGGGACAAAGTTGGGAATTTAGCGAAGGTTATTTCTCAGATCGGAATTGATATTAATCCGGAAGGTCTTTCAATTCTTGGTGATGCCGAAATTGAAAACGAAACAGTTCTTCATGATCTAGTGAATCACCCATTGCTTAAAAGTAGAAATTATCAAATCGTTCATTACGATTCGCCCGATGTTAGAGGCGTAGATGTTGCTCTGCTTTATAACCCAAAATATTTTCATGTGATTAGCAGCGAATCTTTGTTCGTTCCTCTATTTGAATCGGATGGAAGAGCTCGATATACGCGTGATATTCTTTTTGTTTATGGAAAATATGATGGCGAAGATATGTATGTTATGGTTGGTCATTGGCCGTCGCGAAGAGGTGGAGAAGAAGTAAGCGCTCCTGCAAGAGCTATTGCTGCTGGTATCTGCAAGCACAAAGCAGATTCTATTACTAAAATAAATCCTGACGCAAAAATTATTATTATGGGTGACTTAAACGATGATCCTGTAAGTCCTAGTGTAGCTGTAGTAATTGGTGCAAAAGGAGATAAAGACAAAGTAAGCAGAGGCGGTTTTTACAATCCATGGGTTTCATCATTTCAACAAGGTATTGGAACTCTAGCTTACAACGATAGCTGGAATTTGTTTGATCAAGTAATGCTCTCGAGTGGATTTCTCAATAAAGATCAGAATGGATTTTTTTATCGAGAAGCTCACATTTTTAGTAAGCCTTGGATGCTCCAAACTGATGGTCGCTATAAAGGATACCCAAAACGTACATACGATTTCGATAATTACATTTCAGGTTATAGTGATCACTTTCCAACGTATGTAGTCTTATTGAAAAAAGTTCAGTAATTATTGGCAATTTCTTTTTCAATAACCATGATTTTATTAAAATGAATTTCATTTGATAGAGAAATTCATTTTTAAATAATCTTAAGTTGAAGTAAATTATTTTTTGTCAAATTTGGTAACGAAATTTTAGTCAGAAAAAAAATATTTAGTCACGAATATCGAATATTAGAAAAAATGTCAAAAGGTCCTGTTTCACAATTCATGGAGAAAAATTATCTCCATTTCAATGCTGCCGCTATGATGGATGCATCTCGTGGTTATGTTTCTCACCTCGATGAGGGTGGTAAAATGATGATCACTCTTGCCGGAGCTATGAGCACTGCTGAGATTGGTATCTCGCTTGCCGAAATGATTCGTCAAGATAAAGTTTCAATCATTTCTTGTACCGGAGCAAATCTTGAAGAAGACATTATGAATCTCGTTGCTCATAATCATTATAAACGTGTACCTAATTATCGTGACTTAAGTCCGCAAGATGAGTGGGAGCTTTTGGAGAATCATTACAATCGTGTAACAGACACTTGCATTCCGGAAGAGGAAGCTTTTCGCCGATTACAAAAACATATCAATAAAGTTTGGAAAGATGCTAACGATAAAGGGGAACGTTTTTTTCCACATGAATTTATGTACAAAATGTTATTGTCGGGCGACCTTGTACAATACTATGAAATAGATCCAAAAAATTCGTGGATGCTTGCTGCAGCTGAAAAGAATTTACCCATTGTTGTTCCCGGCTGGGAAGATTCTACGATGGGAAATATTTTTGCTTCCTATGTAATTAAAGGGGAATACCAAGCTACTACTGTGAAGAGTGGCATTGAATATATGGTTTGGTTAGCTGACTGGTACAAGAATAATTCATCAGGAAAAGGTGTAGGCTTTTTTCAGATCGGTGGTGGTATAGCCGGCGATTTTCCAATCTGTGTTGTACCAATGATGTATCAGGATCTTGAATGGCACGGTGTCCCATTTTGGTCGTACTTCTGTCAAATAAGCGACTCCACTACTAGCTACGGATCTTATTCCGGTGCGGTGCCAAATGAGAAAATTACTTGGGGAAAACTCGATATTAATACTCCCAAATTCATTGTCGAATCGGATGCATCTATTGTTGCTCCTTTAATGTTCGGCTGGATATTGGGTTGGTAGTAGGCTGCCATGAATGTTGAATAAAAATAGTTAGCCGGAAAATATTATTTAATCATCTCAACCGATTAACCATTGACCGTTTTCGAAACTCTTCGCATTATTCATATTGCTTCCGGAGCAATTGCTTTTGTTGTTGCACCAATTGCAATGATAGTAAAAAAGGGAAGCAATGCTCATCGTAAATGGGGGCTCGTCTTTTTTTTGGCAATGACTTCCGTGGCCACCACTGCCGTTATTATGGCACCTATGCACAGCAATTTGTTTTTATTAATGGTTGGTGTTTTTAGTTTTTATCTGGCGTTCAAAGGTTATCGAAGTATTTTTCGAAAAAAGGTTTGGAAAACGAAGAAGACTGCTTTTATCGATTGGTTCTTTGCAATTCTCAACACCTCATTCTCTCTGGGACTTTTGGTTTTTGGAATCAAAGCATTGCCTAATCCTTTCGGGATAATTGCTATCGCTTTCGGGTCTATTGGTTCAATAATCGGGATAGGAGACATCCGGCAATTCTTAAACCCTTCTCCGGATCCCCAAAAATGGTTTTTTAGTCACATGACTGGAATGGTAACGGCCTACATTGCAGCTGTTTCTGCATTCTCTGCTGTGAACATGGGCTTTCTTCCTCCTGTACTTCAATGGTTATGGCCAACAATTATTGGCGCGCCACTTTTAGGTCGATGGATTAAGTCGTACAAAGAAAAATTTTCAAAAGGGAAAAAGATCTCTGATCTGGTTCAGATTTCAGACGAGAACGAATGAAATAAGCTAAATTTAAACGGTTTCGCTTTAATGAATTTGTACCTTTGCGCTTCAATTTGAAAAAAGTAATGGACAGATTCTCATATTTAGGTAACGCTGACGTTGCTCAAATAGATGACTTATATAAGCAGTTTCGAAACGATGCTGCAAGTGTTTCTGAAAGCTGGAGGAAATTTTTTGATGGCTTCGATTTTGCTCGTCTAAATTATTCTGAAAATGGTGGAGCATCAGATGGTACCATTCCTGAAAATGTGCAGAAAGAATTTAATGTCATTAATCTGATTAATAGCTATCGAACCAGAGGACACCTTTTTACAAAAACAAATCCTGTTAGAGATCGGAGAAAATATACTCCAACATTAGACCTAGTAAATTTCAACCTATCAGAAAACGATCTTGAAACAACTTTTCATTCAGGTACGCTAATAGGTATTGGTCCTGCCACTCTAAAACGGATCATTGAACATCTTGAGCATACGTATTGCGCTAGTATTGGGGCTGAGTATAAATATATTCGTAACCCTGAAATTGTCAACTGGCTTGAGCAAAAAATGGAAAGTTGCCAGAATACGGCAGAATTTTCAATCAATAAAAAACGACGCATTCTTTCTAAGCTAAATGAAGCAACAGCTTTTGAGAATTTTTTACATACCAAATTCGTCGGACAAAAACGATTTTCGTTGGAAGGTTGCGAAACTCTAATTCCTGCACTCGATGAAGTAATTGAATGTGGTGCTGAAATGGGCATTAAAGAGTTTGTAATTGGAATGTCGCACCGTGGTCGCTTAAATGTGTTAGCGAATATCATGGGTAAAACATACAAAGAGATCTTTACAGAATTTGAAGGTCTTGAATATGACGAACACGAATTTTCTGGTGATGTAAAATATCATCTTGGTTTTTCAAGTGATGTAAAAACAAGTTCAGGAAAGGATATTCATCTTTCTGTTGCGCCTAATCCTTCGCATCTTGAAGCTGTTGATCCTGTTGTTCAAGGAATCGTTCGTTCTAAAATTGACAGTACACCGGGTGCCGATGAAAATATGATCGCGCCGATATTAATTCATGGCGATGCAGCCATAGCCGGACAGGGTGTCGTGTATGAAGTAATTCAAATGTCGTTGCTTCGTGGTTATCGTACAGGCGGAACAATCCACATGGTTGTAAATAATCAAATCGGTTTTACTACGAATTATATAGATGGACGATCGAGTACTTATTGTACTGATGTTGCTAAAGTAACGTTGTCTCCCGTTTTTCATGTGAATGCAGACGATGTTGAAGCGTTGGTTTATACAATTCATTTAGCAATGGAATTCCGTCAGAAATTTCATCGCGATGTATTCATAGATATTTTGGGCTATAGAAAGTATGGACATAATGAAGGAGATGAACCTCGTTTTACGCAACCGCTTTTATACAAAGCAATTGCAGCACATCAAACTTCGCGTGAGATCTACAATGAAAAATTATTATCTCAGGGTGAAGTGGAAGGAAATCTTGCTCGTGAAATGGAAAAGAATTTTCGTGATATGTTACAAAACAGTTTAGACGTTGCTCGATTAGTTAAAAATAAAATAGTTTCTCCTTATGGCGAAGGAAGTTGGAAAGGTTTAAGATCTTCTTCACCAAAAGATTTTCTTGAAAGTCCGGAAACAGGTGTAGATAAAAAAACGCTTCTTTCAATTGCTGATAGTATTACCTCTCTTCCTTCCGATAAAAAATTCTTTACTAAAACATCGAAACTTTTTGATGATCGTAAAAAGATGATTAAAGAAGATCGACTCGATTGGGCTATGGGTGAATTACTTGCTTATGGTACATTATTGAACGAAGGCTTCCCTGTTCGTTTTACCGGACAAGATGTTGAAAGAGGAACGTTCTCTCATCGTCATGCTGTTATTCAAATAGAAGATTCAGACGAGCAATACACTCCGTTAAATCATATTCCAAATTCAGGTCAAGCTCCATTTCGTATTTTTAATTCTCTCTTGAGCGAATATGCTGTACTTGGTTTTGAATATGGTTATGCTCTACCTACTCCTAATGCACTTGTGATTTGGGAAGCACAGTTTGGTGATTTTAATAACGGTGCTCAAATTATAATCGATCAATACATCAGTAGTGCGGAGGATAAATGGAATCGAATGAACGGTATTGTTATGCTTCTTCCGCATGGATATGAAGGACAAGGAGCAGAACATTCTAGTGCGCGAATTGAACGTTACTTGTGTTTATGTGCTGAAGACAATCTTCAGGTTTTAAATTGTTCAACTCCAGGAAATTTTTTCCATGCATTACGTCGTCAATTACACCGACCATTTAGAAAACCATTGATCATTTTTACTCCGAAAAGTTTACTTCGTCATCCTCGTTGTGTTTCATCTATTTCTGAATTGTCGAAAGGCAAATTCCTTGAAGTAATAGATGATTCATCTGCAGATGCAAACAAAATAAATAGAGTAGTTGTTTGTTCCGGGAAAGTGTATTATGATTTGTTAGAACAAAAGGAAAAAGATCAGAATACTAATGTTGCACTTGTACGATTAGAACAATTGTATCCATTTCCTGAGAATCAATTGTCAGAATTGCAGAAAAAATATAAGAATGCTACTGATTGGGTTTGGTTGCAAGAAGAGCCGGTAAACATGGGAGCTTGGTCTTATATTTTACGAATGACGATTGGTAAAATTTTATTTAGATTAATATCACGTGCAGAGAGTGCAAGTCCTGCAAGTGGAAGTTATAAAGCACACGAAAGAGAACAAAAAGAGATCGTGCAAAAAGCATTTTCAAAATAGTATCAACTGAATAATTATCTTTAACTATGGCAATTGTCGAAATGAAAGTACCTAGTCCGGGTGAATCAATTACGGAAGTACAAATTTCAAAATGGATAAAAAAGGACGGAGAGTTTGTTGAGAAGGATGAAGAGATTTGCGAAATTGATTCAGACAAGGCTACATTAACTTTAAACGCAGAGGAATCTGGCGTAATAAAATTATTAGCTAAAGAAGGAGATACAATTTCTGTCGGATCAATTGTTTGTTCTATAGACACCTCTGCAAAAGATACAAGAACTAAAGAAACGCCGACACCAAAAGTGGAAGCTGCTCCTTCAAAAGTGGCTGCGCCTGTTGTTACAGAATCTAAATCGGCAACGCAACCATTATCCGGAAAATCGTATGCTGAAAATATTCCTTCTGTTTCCGCAGATAAATTAATGCGTGAGAAAGGAATTTCAGCTGGTGATGTAACACCAACAGGAAAAGGTGGAAGAATTACTAAAGCGGATGTATTAAATCCTGTATCGTCATCTGTACCTAGAGGAGAAAGAACTGTTCGTAGGGAGAAAATGACGATGCTTCGAAAAAAAATTTCTGAACGATTAGTGGCGGTGAAACAGGAAACTGCTATGCTTACAACTTTCAATGAAGTTGATATGACTGCCATCATGAATATCAGAAAACAATACAAAGATATTTTTAAAGAAAAGCATGGTGTTGGTTTAGGTTTTATGTCGTTTTTTACAAAAGCAGTATGCGAAGCCTTGCTTGCGTTTCCTGCAGTAAATGGACAAATTGATGGCAATGAATTAGTGTATCACGATTATTGTGATGTTGGAATTGCTGTTAGCGCACCAAAAGGTTTGATGGTTCCTGTGATAAGAAATGCAGAAACGAAAACGCTTGCTCAAATTGAAACGGCTATAGTTGAATTAGCTTCTCGTGCACGTGATGGAAAAATTACGTTAGAAGAAATGACCGGTGGAACTTTTACAATTACAAATGGTGGAGTTTTCGGCTCTATGTTATCTACTCCTATAATTAATCCGCCTCAATCTGCTATTCTTGGTATGCACAATATTGTAGAACGTCCAATGGCAGTAAATGGTAAAGTTGAAATTCGCCCAATCATGTATGTTGCGTTATCGTACGATCATCGAATTATAGACGGAAGAGAATCTGTAGGATTTTTAGTAAAGGTAAAACAGATGTTAGAAGATCCTGCAAGAATGTTGTTTGCAGGGAATGATCCTATAAAAGCACTTTTGAATTTGTAATTCGAGAATTGTAATTCGAAAATTGTAATTCGAGAATTGTAAATTGTAATTCGAGAATTGTAATTCGAAAATATTGTATTGCTTGCTCCTTTAATCAAAAATTCTAATTCTTACTTTTTAATTCTTACTTTTCTTTAGTGATTGGTGAGTAGTAAGTAGTGATTGGTAAGTAAAAATCTTGAACTTCTTACTTCTTACTTCTTAATCATCAATTAACTTTCAGCTACCACTTCACTTACTTCAGGAATTAATCGTTTCAATAAATTTTCAATTCCACCTTTCAGTGTTACGGCAGAACTAGGACAACCGCTGCATGATCCTTTTAAAACTAACGTAACTACTCCTTCTTCAAACGATTTAAAATGAATTGCACCTCCATCTTGTTCTACTGCGGGTCGTACATATTCCTCTAATGTTTCAATTATTTTTGTTTCTATCGCTGATGCGGTCTTAGTTCTTTCGATAGTTGAATCTGCAACTTGTTCCGTTGGACCTGTGAAAACTTGTTCGCCATTTTCAATAAATGTTTTAATAAATGTGCGAATGATCGGAATTAATTCATACCAATCAATATCGCTTGCTTTGCTCAGTGTAACAAAATTGGAACTTATAAAAATTGAATTGATTCCGCTGAAAGCAAATAACTGTTTTGCCAAAGGAGAATTTTCCGCTTGTTCAATTGTATTGTATTCTACACTGCCTTCTTCAAGTAAATATTTGTTCACTACAAATTTCATCGCTTCCGGATTCGGTGTAGCTTCTGCATAAACGTTGATGAGAATTTTTTCCATAGTACAAAAGTACTTAATTGATTTGTTTTTGATGCGTTTATTCTGATTTCAATTTTTAAAATTGCGACGCTTTTTTTCTTAATACAATAATTTGTGTTGAATTTCTGTTGATTCTCAACTTTTATGGCCGAATAGTTTAAATAATAGGTTTTAATGAAATACCAATGTTCAAACACATAAGTAATAACCATCCTTTTAATACCTGTTTTTCATTAGTTTTCTAATCTTTATCCCCCTATTTTTGTTCTCTCTTTATGAATCGTCAAGTAGATTTTTTAATAATTGGTTCCGGTATTGCCGGCTTAACGTTTGCTTTAAAAGTAGCAGCTTATGGTAAGGTCTTGATCATTACTAAAGCGAATGCCGATGAATCGAATACAAAATATGCGCAAGGTGGAATTGCCGGAGTTTTGCAAGGCCCCGATTCTTTCGAAGAACATATTCAAGATACTCTCACAGCAGGAGCAGGATTATGCGATGAGAAAGTGGTGCGAATGGTAGTTACCGAAGGCGCTGATCGAATTAAAGAAATTATAGAATGGGGGACGCGATTCGATAAAAATGAAGCCGGTTCGTTCGACTTAGCCAAAGAAGGTGGCCATTCTAAGCATCGAGTTCTTCATTATAAAGATGCGACAGGAAATGAAATTGAACGCGCACTGTTAGCACAGATTCATGCTCATGAGAATATTTCACTATACACGCATTATTTCGCTCTTGATATTATTACTCAGCATCATTTAGGCGAAGAAGTAAAGCGTTCTAATGATGATATTAAAACTTTCGGTGCTTATGCGTTGAATCTTCACACCGGTAAAGTAGAAACTATTCTTTCAAAGATAACACTTGTTGCTACCGGTGGTGCCGGACAAGTCTATCGTTCTACAACCAATCCCATAATTGCTACAGGCGACGGTATTGCTATGGTTTATCGCGCAAAAGGTATAGTGAAAGATATGGAGTTTATACAATTCCATCCAACAGCTCTATATAATCCGAATGAACATCCATCTTTTTTAATTACTGAAGCAGTGAGAGGAATGGGTGGTGTTTTGAAAACTAAATCGGGACAAGAGTTTATGCACAAATACGACGATAGAAAGTCTCTGGCTCCTCGCGATATTGTTGCTCGTGCAATCGACAATGAAATGAAAATTCATGGCGATGATTTTGTTTATTTAGATTGTCGTCATATTGATCACGAACAATTTAAATCGCATTTCCCTACCATTTATTCGAAATGCTTATCGTTACAAATTGATCCATTTACTGCAATGATTCCTGTTGTTCCTGCTGCACATTACATTTGTGGTGGAATAGTAGTAGATATGCAAGGACGCAGTTCGATCAAAAATTTATATGCAGCCGGAGAATGTTCTTGTACCGGACTTCATGGCGGAAATCGATTGGCTTCTAATTCACTTTTGGAAGCGTTGGTTTATTCGCATAGAGCCGCAATTGATGCAGTCAATAATTTTGAAAAAATTGAATTGCAAAAAAATGTTCCTGATTGGGATTCTGAGGGAACAGTGCAGCCAAATGAATTAATTCTGATCACTTCAAATTTACGCGAACTCCAAAATGTAATGAGTAATTACGTTGGGATTGTCCGCTCTGATCAACGTTTAAAAAGAGCAATGGATCGTTTGCGAATTATATATGGTGAAACAGAAGGGTTGTATGAGAGAACAATTGTTTCGCCACGTTTAAATGAGTTACGAAATTTAATTTCTGTTGCCTACCTTATCGTGAAATTTGCTCAAGCAAGAAAAGAAAGTGTCGGTTTGCATTACTCAACCGATTATCCGCCAATTAAAGTTATCGGTAATGAATAGAGGTGAACTGCTTAAAAACATTTTCAATGTATCCGATGATCAAGATTTTTTAAAGTGTTCATTGGATGTTTTCAATTTTCAATATTGTAATAATTTAACTTACCGGAAATTTGTGGATGGTTGTAAAATTCGCCCTGCGGAAGTTGACTCATTAATTAAAATCCCCTTTTTACCCATCGATTTTTATAAAAGTCTTGTTGTGAAAACAAATGACTTTTTAGAGGAAAAAGTATTTACAAGTAGTGGAACTACTGCAGCGTTAGTATCTAAACATTTTGTAAGAGATCTATCCGTGTATGAAAACTCATTCCTTCTATCGTTTGAAATGTTTTATGGTATTCCTGAAAAGTATGTTTTTCTTGCACTCTTGCCTTCTTATTTAGAAAGAACAGGCTCGTCATTGATCTATATGATTGATAAATTAATAAATTTAAGTGGTGATAGTAGAAGTGGATTTTTTTTGTACGATCATGAGAAACTGAGAAATTTACTTCTTGAATTAAAAAAGGAAGAGAAAAATGTCATATTGATAGGTGTAACTTATGCATTGTTGGATTTTGCAAAGGAGTATCAGATAGATTTTCCTGAATTAATAGTAATGGAAACGGGTGGAATGAAGGGCAAACGAAAAGAAATGGTCAGAGATGAAGTTCATCAAATTTTGATGCCTGCTTTCAATGTTGGATCGATTCATTCAGAATATGGAATGACCGAATTACTTTCTCAAGCATATTCTAAAGACAATGGAGTCTTCAATTGTCCACAGTGGATGAAAGTATTGATAAGAGATATGTATGACCCATTTCAGTATTGTAATGTGGGAGCAACAGGAGGCATCAATGTGATTGATCTTGCAAATTTGGATTCATGTTCATTTATTGCCACTCAAGACCTAGGGAAAAAGAGTGGAGCGCATTCATTCGAGATCGTTGGTCGATACGATGCAAGCGATATTCGTGGATGCAATTTAATGATCGAATAAGTTAACCTAAATGAGTACTTTTGATTACTCACTAAAATAAAGAAGTTATGAATAACCGTCGTCGATATATCATCATTTTCCTTTCTGTTGGAGTTGGCAGCATGATCTCACTTTGGATCTTGAAGAAACGAATGGGAACTTTGAGCCAGCATGATTATGTTCAATTAGGGATCAATTTTTTCTTTGCGGCAGCTGTAGTTATTGGAATTTCAATTTTACTTTCTCGTGTTAACAAGAAGTATGATGACGAAGAAAAGCAAAAAAATGATAATAATATTAAATGATTTTTTTGTTGTCAATCAAATTCAGTTCAACTTTTCGCTAATTTAACTTTTTGTCGTGGGATAGTGCAAAATTTATTTGACAGCATTACCTTTAAACTATATTCAAGAAAAATTTGCACTTATTCAGTAAGTCAATTTTCAACAATTTTTGTACCGATAAAATGCCGCCCATGGTCTGCTTCATTATCATTTTTAATTCTTTCAATTAATTTTTGCGCTGCTAGTCGACCAACTTCAAAACCACTATGATGCAAATAAGGAGTGTGAGGAGTTAATAACTTTGGAATCGTTCCATCGCTTATACTAATCACCTTGCATTTGTTTGGAATGGAAATGTACATTTCATTCAATGCCGGAATAATGCCGGCTAAGCATTCATCACTCATAGCAAAAATTCCATCCGGTCGATCGTTGTTGAATAATTTTTTTGTTTGAGTATGAGCTTCTTCTATACTATCTGCATAAACGATTAATTCTTCATTAACAGGAAAGTTGTTTTTTATTAATGCATTTTTAAAACCTTGAAGTCGGTTTTTACTAATCGTTAAGTTTGAATTTCCAAAGAAACCGGAAATTTTTTTACAGCCTTTTGAAATGAGATAATTCACACATTCTTCTGCCGCTTTTTCATCATCAATCAATATTTCATCATAGTTACATGTACTTAGGCTCTTGTCAAAAACTACTATGGGAACTCCAATTTCTGCAGCTTCTTCCAGATGCGAGAATGAATTGGTTTGATTTGATAACGATATTAATATTCCATCTACAGATTGATCGCAACAAATCTGTACGTTTCTTATTTCATTCACCAATTTATTTCCTGATTGAAGTACTAATAATTGAAAGCCGTCTTTTATGATAGCTTCCTCAATTCCTGATATGACCGAAGGAAAAAAGAACATAGAAATTTCTGGAATGATCAATCCAATTATATTGCTGCGTTGCTTTCTTAAGTTAGCCGCATGCTGATTTGGGTGGTAACGAAGTTCTTCTGCTGCCTTTCTGATTTCTATCTTAATTCGTTCACTGATATCAGGATGGTCTTTTAGTGCACGTGATACCGTACTTGGATTTACTCCAACTTTAAGAGCAACATCTTTTATAGTAGGTCTTTTCATTTACTGCAAGAAAAGAAAAATTATTAACATTTCGATGCAACTTATAAACAACAATCGTTTGTGAAACCGATTGTCATTATTTTTAAAAAATAAGCTATTGACTGGTGTCCTTCGATTGCTTTGGTTTGTTTCAAATCTAAACTAAATTATGAAGAAACTACTACTCACAGCATTTGTAGTCCTGTTTAATTTATCTTTTGCCATCACAGTTTTTGGTCAAGGGAAATTAATTGGGGTTGTCAAAGATAAATCTGGTAATCCAATTTCCTTCTCTACAGTAATTCTTAATAATTCTAGCTTTGGCGCTATTTCCGGCATTGATGGAACCTACAAAATTGAAGGGATACCTGCCGGAACATATACCGCTAAAGCATCTATCGTTGGTTACACTGCAGTAACTAAAGATGTAACAATTGCAGAAAACCAGAATGCTACTGCTGACTTTATTCTAGAAAGTAGCAATACTCTGAATGAAGTTGTTGTTACCGGTGTTGTAAATCCCCGCTCTGCTTTAGAATCTAGCGTTTCAATCAGCACGCTAAAAACGAATCAAATTACCGAAGCTGCGGCTGTTAGTACTTCCGAAATTCTTCGCTCAATTCCAGGCGTTCGTTCTGAGGCTTCAGGTGGTGATGGAAATACAAATATTACTGTTCGTGGTGTGCCAATTGCCACAGGAGGTTCTAAATATCTTCAACTTTATGAAGATGGCTTACCTGTTCTTCAATTTGGTGATATAGCCTTTGCGACTGCCGATATCTTTCTGCGAATAGATAATACGGTGTCTCGGATCGAAGCTATTCGTGGTGGTTCTGCGTCGACCACTGCGAGTAACTCTCCTGCCGGAATCATTAACTTTATTTCTAAAACTGGTTCAATCGAAGGCGGGAGTATTGCAACTTCTGTGGGTCTCGACCATCGTATGTTCAGAACAGATTTTGAATATGGTTCTCCTATCGGGAATAATATGACATTTCACATTGGCGGTTTTTATCGCAATGGTGATGGCCCACGTACAACAAATTTTACGTCTAACAATGGAGGACAAATAAAAGCAAACCTTACCAAATATTTTAACAAAGGATATGCTCGTATTTATTTGAAATTCTTGAACGATAGAACTCCTGCTTATATGCCAATGCCTATGAGTGTTTCCGGAACAAATGCAAGCCCTAATTGGGGAAGTGTTGAAGGATACAATGCCATTCATGGTGCATTGCAAAGTCCATATCTTTTATCAAATATTGGAACCGGTCCTGATGGATCTGTGCGTCGGAGTAATGTTGCTGATGGTATGCATCCTGTTTCTACGGCTGTTGGTTCTGAAATGGCATTCGAATTAGGAAATGGTTGGAATTTAATGAATCGCGCTCGTGTAGCTTTTAATTCAGGTGGTTTTATAGCTCCATTCCCTGCTCAAGTCGGAACTGTAAATGATATTGCAACCGGAATTGCAGGCGCAGGTTATCATGCATCTTACGCTCTTACAGGTGATGCATTAGGTTCTAACATTAATGGTAATGATCTTTTAATGCGCATGCATTTATTCGATACACAACTAAACGACTTCAATAATTTTACAAACGATTTTAATCTTTCTAAAACTATTGGGAAAGCAAAAATCACCGGAGGATTATACAAAGCATATCAAAATATTTCGATGTCGTGGTTATGGAACTCGTATTTGACAGATGTAACTGACAAAGGAAGCCAATTGGTTAATCTAACTAATGCTGCCGGCGATACTTCTTTTACAGATAATGGATTGCTAGCTTACGGTGTTCCTGCTTGGGGCAATTGTTGTCACCGTAATTATGATACTCATTACGATATCACTGCTCCTTATGCAGGTGTGGAAGTTCAATTGATCGATAAATTAACAGCCGAAGGAAGTGTTCGTTTTGATATTGGAAATGTATCCGGATCATATTCTGGTGGAAATGGTCAAACAAAAGCTATGGATATAGATGGTGATGGAATTGTTTCTTATGTTGAAAGTAATGTAGCAACTGTAAATAATTCTAAACCTCATCCGGTAAATTATAATTATAACTATACTTCATATTCTATCGGCGTTAATTATTCCTTGAATAATAGTTCTGCTGTTTTTGCTCGTTATAGTAAAGGCGGAAGAGCAAATGCTGATCGCTTATTATTTGGTCCGTATATTTTGGCCAATGGAAAAGCTGCTGCTGGTTTGAGTTCTGATATGGTAGGCCAAGCCGAATTGGGTTACAAACTTCGTTCAAAGAATATATTATTCAATGCAACAGGTTTTATGGCTACAACTGAAGAACAAAATTATGAAGCAACAACTCAAAAAAGTGTTAACCGTACCTATGAAGCTACAGGTGTTGAATTGGATGGAGATGTAATCATTAAGAAATTCGATATTCGTGCCGGTGTAACTTTTACGCAAGCAAAAATAAAGAAGGATGTTTTATCTCCACTCTTAGTTGGAAATAAATCTCGTCGCCAGGCTGCTGTTATCTTTAATTTAACTCCTACTTACCGTACAGATAAATATGCTATCGGATTAACAATCATCGGAACTACTTCTTCATATACTCAAGACGATAACAAATTAGTTATGCCTGGTTATGCTTACGTAAATGGCTTCGTAACATTCGACATCACAAAAAATTTATTGCTTGGTGTTAGTGGTAATAATTTATTTGATCAAATAGGCGTTACTGAATCAGAAGAAGGTTCAATTAAGGAAGGGACTACCAATGTTGTGCGTGCCCGTTCTATTGCCGGACGGTCTGCTTCGGTTTCTTTGAAATTTAACTTCTAACTATATCTGAATTGAATAGATCAAAAAATTTGGGATTAATAACAATAGTTTGGTAAAGCTAAGCGGGGCAAGGTGAATCTTGTTCCGCTTTTTTCTCTAATATAAAAAATGAAAATACCTGATAAAATTATTTCTGAAGCATGGAATGTAATTGAAAAGGCTACCAATCCATTTGGATTGATGGCCACTTCAACGGCAAGAGATAACTATGCTCGGGTGTGGAGTCGCGATAGTGTAATTACAGGACTGGCAGGAATATATAATGATCACGATAATACCATTGCTGCATTAAAAAAATCATTAATTAATTTACAAAAATATCAATCTGTTCACGGGCAAATACCTTCCAATATTACTTGTGAGGAAAATCCCAAAGTTAGTTATGGTAAATTAACCGGAAGAATTGATGCTACTAGTTGGTGGATCATTGGCGTAGCTTCTTATGGCCTATATGCAAATGATCAGGAATTTATTGATCAAATGTTTCCGGCTGTTGAAAAAGCATTTCAAATACTTGAAGTGTGGGAGATGAATGGTAGAGGACTTATCTATACTCCACTTTCAGGCAATTGGGCCGATGAATATATAAGCGAAGGATATGTTCTCTACGATCAGTTGCTAAGAATTTGGGCTCTAAGATTGTGTGCTAAACTGTATAAAAAAAATGAATTCGATTCTAAAGCAAAATTTTATTCTCAATTGGTTTTAGATAATTTCTATTCTAATTCTAACGCTGCTAATTATCATCCGGATGCTTTTGAAAAATTAAAAGCAAATAACGATGCCCATCTTTGGTTTAGCTTAAATGCCAATGGGTACGATACGAGATTCGACATGGCAGCAAATGCAATCGCGTTGTTATTGCAACTTCACCCGGAACCGGAAAGATTGGAAAAGTATTTGTTAGAATTGGCGACTGAAACAGGTAGTTGGATGCTTCCGGTATTTTATCCCGTAATTAAGAAAGGAGATCCTAAATGGGAATTGCTAAGCACTAATTATAGTTTCTCTTTCAAAAACGAACCATATCATTTTCATAACGGAGGATCATGGCCCGTGTTTCTAGGTATGCTGGTGCTTGGCCTAAAATCAAATGGCTTAAATAATGCCGCTGAAAATATTAGTAAAGCACTTGTCGAATCTTTAGAAGCTGAATCAAACGGTATTTTTCATGAGTATTGGTCAACCGATAAATATAGGCCTTCAGGAAATACCAATATGTGTTTTTCTGCTTCAGGTGTACTTTTAATTGAAGGTGTTTCTAATTTAAATCAACTTAGTTTATACAAATATTTTCTATGATTGGTGATATCATAACTATAAGAGATGAATATTTTTCGACAGCTGAAACAATTCTTTCGTTGTTAGATAAAAATAATTTTCCTAAAGTTTTCGCTATTGGCGGAGAATCGGGAAGTGGAAAGTCTGTCACTTCTATTTGTCTACAAAAAAGGCTGAAAGAGAATGGAGTCTCAGCATTTATATTGCACATCGACGATTATTTTATTTACCCTCCTATAACCAACCATGATCGTAGAGTTGAAAATATTGAAAGAGTTGGTGAATTTGAAGTAAACTTGACTTTGTTACAAAAAAATGTTAATTCATTTCTAGATGGAGAAGAGTTTTTAGAAAAGCCTATCGTAAATTACAGACTTAATCAGATCTTGTCGGAACAAATTAATTTGAGTGCTTATAGGTGTTTGATAATTGAAGGAACTTATTCGTTTAGTTTAAAGAATATTGATTGCTATATTTTTATGGATAGAACATATAAAGAAACTTATTTGCAGCGAAAGGAACGTGGACGAGAACAAGAAAGTGATTTTATTGAAGACGTTTTAGCTATTGAACATAAAATTATTAGACCTAATAGAGAGAAAGCAAATTTTATAGTTTTGGCTGATTACAGTGTAATTCAAGTAACAGATTGAAATGAATAAACCGCAATTAAGCTTTTGGCAAATTATTAATATGAATGTCGGCTTCTTCGGTATTCAATATAGTTTTGGATTGCAA
Source organism: Bacteroidota bacterium (assembly GCA_031367345.1). GTDB lineage: Bacteria > Bacteroidota > Bacteroidia > AKYH767-A > 2013-40CM-41-45 > JADKIH01. The sequence goes on from JANLPR010000045.1 coordinate 41,861, forward strand.
CAAACAGCAATCAATCCTATTTATAGTTTTCTTCATGCAACACCCGAGCAATTACCCTTACTCAATTTAGCCGGACCCATGACAGGCTTACTTATTCAGCCAATCATTGGCGCTATGAGTGATCGTACTTGGAGCTTGCGATGGGGCAGGAGAAAGCCCTACATGTTAATTGGGGCTATCCTTTGCAGTTTATGTTTATTTGTTTATCCTCTGAGTAGTTCGTTGTGGATGGCTGTTGGTCTCCTCTGGATTTTAGATGCAGCGAACAATACAACGATGGAACCATACCGTGCTCTTATTGCAGATAAACTACCATCCAATCAAGTTCCTACTGGCTTTTTATCTCAAAGTTTTTTTACCGGCTTAGGCATCACACTTGCAAATGTTTCGTTGTATTTATTTCAACGTAGTATTCATGGCTCTTCACATTCTGGAATTCCTTATTGGGTGTACGGTTCATTTTTTATTGGTGGATTTTTTTCCATTACTACAGTTTTATGGTCGTTATATCGAACAAAAGAAATTCCTCCAACAGAAAGAGAGTGGGCGCGATTAAAAACTCAGCCGAAAGGATTTATGGAACCACTTAAAGATATATTCGTTTCATTGAAAGAAATGCCAAAGCCTATGCAGCAGTTAGCTGTAGTTTATTTATTTCAATGGTATGCATTGTTTTGTTATTGGCAGTATATTTCTCATAGTATCGCTCTCTCTGTTTGGAATACAAGCTCAGAATTGAATCCGGAATTGTATGGTGAGGCCGCAGGGTGGACAGGATTGGTAAATGGATTTTATAATGTAGTAACTTTTTTAACTGCTTTTCTTTTAGTGCGATTTGCAAAAAAATATTCTGCAAAAATTGTACATGCCGTTTGTTTATTGTTGGCTGCTATCTCACTCGCAATCTTACCGTCAATCCATAATAAATATTATCTCTTTGCACCAATGATTGGGTTTGGTATAGCATGGGCCAGCATCATGGGCGTACCTTATATAATGATGTTGAAATGTATTCCTTCTAAAAAGTTTGGTGTTTATATGGGTATTATTAACATGATGATTGTAATCCCAATGATTATTCAAACACTTACTTTCGGAAGTATTTATAAGTATCTGTTAAATAGTAATCCTTGTAATGCAATCTACTTTGCAGGTGCTTGTTTGCTTATTGCTTCTCTATTAGTCTTAAGAATAACTGAAGCAAAGCAAATAGTATCGGAAGAGTAAGTGAAAATAAATTCAGATTTATTTTCAACCTAAAAAATTCAGTGAATAAACACCGGCTGATTATTCTACTGTCACCAAATAATAATTCTTCTTTCCTTTTTGAGCTAAAATATATTTTCCCTTCATTAAATGTTCGGACGTTACGTTCAAGTCTGGATCTTCTACTTTCGATTTGTTTAATAATACTCCTCCTCCAACCAACATTTTTCTTGCCTCGCCTCTGGAAGAGAAAATTTCAGTTTTGTCAGATAAAAACTCAATGATATTGATTCCGGTCGTTATTTCTGATTTTGAAATTTTTACTTGAGGCACACCCTCAAAAATAGAAAGCAAATCGATTTCTGATAAATTGATTAGTGTTTCTGTCGTGCCTTTGCCGAATAATATTTCTGAAGCTTCTGCTGCAGCCTGTAAATCTTTTTCTGAATGTACGCGAATAGTAATTTCATTTGCCAATTCTTTCTGTAATAAACGAAAATGAGGTGCTTTTGTATGTTCTTCTTCTATTGCCTCAACTTCTTCTTTTGTTTTCAATGAAAATATTCTGATGTAATTTTTGGAATCATCATCCGAACTATTTAACCAAAATTGATAAAATTTATACGGTGATGTTCGCTTTGCATCTAGCCAAACATTTCCTCCTTCTGATTTTCCAAATTTAGTTCCATCTGCTTTTTTGATCAATGGCGTCGTTAATGCAAACGCTTCTCCTCCATCTTTTCGGCGAATTAATTCTGTACCGGTAACTATATTTCCCCATTGATCGGACCCGCCCATCTGTAATTTGATGTTGTGATGTTTCCATAAATAGTAAAAATCATATCCTTGTACTAACTGATATGAAAACTCTGTAAAAGACATTCCTGTTTCTAATCTCGATTGAACAGAATCTTTCGCCAACATATAATTTATCGAAATATGCTTCCCAACATCGCGGATAAATTCCAAAAAACTAAAACCCTTGAACCAATCGTAGTTGTTCACTATCTCTGCTGAATTTTCACCGCAATTAAAATCGAGAAATTTTTCCAATTGCTTTTTTTGACTTTGCAAATTGTGTTGAAGTGTTTCTTCGTTTAACAAATTTCGTTCTTGCGATTTACCTGATGGATCGCCTACCATTCCTGTAGCTCCCCCAACCAATGCAATTGGCTTGTGTCCGGCTTTTTGAAAATGAAGTAACGTCATTACCTGAACCAGATTGCCAACTCCTAAAGAATCTGCTGTAGGATCAAATCCAATATATCCTGTAACCATTTCAGAATTAAGCAATTCCTCTGTCCCAGGCATCATGTCATGAAGCATCCCTCGCCAACGTAATTCGTCAATAAATTTTTTCATTTTCATCGTGTGAAGATACTTTCATCGATTGAATTAACAAATAGTATTAAGTCGATTTGATTGAATTAATCTGCATCGGAAATTGGTTCGCTCTTCCATCTCCTACTTGTTTTCGCGTATCTTTGGAGGCTATGATCCTTATTACAGGTGCAACAGGATTGGTCGGGGCCAGATTACTATTCGACCTTTCTAAAGATAAAAAGATTCGTGCTTTGCGTCGTACTACATCTAAGATTGATGTTGTAGAACGAATTTTTTCTGAAGATACACTTCGATTAAATAATGTTGAATGGGTAGAGGGTGATTTGAATGATTTATTTTCATTGCAAGATGCCCTCACCGATATAGATGTGGTTTATCATGCTGCTGCTTTTATTTCATTTTTGCCTTCTGATCGTAAAATGATGATGAAAGTAAATGTTGAAGGCACAGCAAATCTTATCAATCTCTGTTTGGAAAATAAGATTAAACGATTTTGTCATATTAGTTCTGTTGCAGCATTGGGTCGTATAGCAGGAAAATCTGCAATCGATGAAAATGTAGTTTGGAAAACTTCTTCTGAAAATTCAAATTACGCAATTAGTAAGTATTGTGGTGAACAAGAAGTATGGCGAGGGATTGAAGAAGGACTTAGTGCTTTTATTGTTAATCCGAGTATTATTATAGGTCCTGGCGATTGGCATTCAGGAAGTACACAAATGTTTTTAAGTGTGTTTAAAGGATTAAAATTTTATACGAATGGAAGTACTGGTTTTGTAGATTATCGTGATGTTTCCAAATGTGCTATTGATTTAATGGTAAAAGGAATTAGCGGACAACGTTATATTCTTAATGGTGAAAATTTACCATATCGCAAAGTGTTTACATTGATTGCTGAAAATTTAAAGAAGCCGATTCCTACAATTGAGGTGACACCTTTTTTAGCGGAGGTCGGTTGGAGAATGGAAGCATTGAGGAGTTTGGTAACTCGTAAAAAATCTTTAATTACCAAAGAGACTGCAAGAAATGGAAATATGCATTGGCAATACAATAGCGAAAAAGTGAAAAACGAATTGGGAATTGATTTTATAGCCATCTCAAATGCCGTGAAGCATACTGCAGAAATATTAATTGACAACTTTTAATTGAGATTTAACAATCAAAAATTAAAAGTATAGAGAAAGTGGAGGTGTATTAGCTGGTTTTTTTTATTTCGTAATTAAAGGGTAATTATTTTAGTAATGTATTATCTCAATTCGCTTTCGCTTTGTATTTTACTGAGATCAACTAAAACTGAATCATACACTTCTTGCAATAGCTCCGGGTTTTCCGAGTAGAAAGTTAAACTTTTAATAAATTCGGATCTTTTTATTTGGTGACTCTTCAAAATATATTCGATATATTCTTTGTTGTTGTAAATAGCAGAATCAACCATTGAGCCGTTTCCTGCCGCTGCTTGAGCAAGATGAAAATCTGTAAGTAAAAGTTTCATTTCTTGCATAGAAATAATAGTAGCAGGAACTTCTGTTTTCTTTTTTCCACAAGCAAATAAAGAAATTAAAAAAAGTAAATAAATAATATTTTTCATTCGCTATTTTTTGAAATGTAAACGCTGACCTGGAATTGTTTCCTTCAATTGATTATTTGAATAAACAATATTTCCATTTACAAATGTTGTATCTATCGTGGTACGAAAAGTATAATTTTCAAATGGACTCCATTTACATTTCGAAAGTATCATATCTTGGCTAACTTTTTGAGTTTTCCGATCATCGATAAGTACTAAATCGGCAAAATATCCTTCCCGTATAAACCCTCTTTCTTCAATTTTAAAACAATCTGCTACTGCATTCGATGTTTTTCTAACTATATCTTCAATTGAAATCTTCCCATCTTTATAAAGTTCCATCAACGATTGTAGTGCGAATTGTACCAATGGGCCTCCTGAAGGTGCATTGAAATAGGATTGCTTTTTTTCTTCCAATGTATGTGGAGCATGATCTGTTGCAATAACATCAAGCTTGTTTGAAAGAACGCCCTCCAAAATTGCATTTTTATCAGCCGCTGTTTTAATTGCCGGATTCCATTTAATTAGCGTCCCTAATTTTTCATAATCTGTATCATCAAAAAATAAGTGATGAACACATGCTTCTGCAGTGATCTTTTTTTCTATTAAAGGAATTTCACTTGTAAATAGCTCTAATTCTTTCGCTGTGCTGATATGGAGTACATGTAATCGTGTTCCATTTTTTTTTGCCAGCGCCACAGCAAATGAAGAAGAAAGATAACAAGCTTCAGTGTTTCGAATTAGTGGATGCATTTGTATTGGAACATTTTCTCCGTATTCTAATCTGGCTAATTCCATATTTCGTTTGATCGTTTGCTCATCTTCGCAATGTGTAGCGATCAGCATTTCAGAGTTTGCAAAAATTTTATTTAGGATTTCTTCTCTGTCAACCAACATGTTTCCGGTTGATGAGCCCATAAAAATTTTTATACCACAAACTTCTTGTTTAGAAGTTCTCATTAATTCATCATAGTTGTCGTTCGAAACTCCCATATAAAAAGAGTAATTGGCAACCGACTTCTGTGCAGCTATATCGTATTTGTTTTGAAGTAATTCTTGCGTCAGAGTATTGGGAATTGTATTTGGCATTTCCATGAAGGATGTTATTCCTCCGGCTACTGCCGCTCTCGACTCTGAATAAATATCTGCTTTGTGTGTAAGACCCGGCTCTCTAAAATGAACCTGATCATCGATCATTCCGGGAATTAAAAATTTACCGCTTGCGTTAATAACTTCGGCTGTCGGATGCGTTATGCTATCTGCAATTTTCTCAATACGACCATTTATTATGAGTAAATCGGATGAGATTCTTTTTCCCTCATTCACGATTATAGCCTCTTTAATAATTATTGGTTTCACTTTTAATTTTGTTTGGGGTATTTTCTAAAAAGACTTTTCCATTTCATCAACAAAACTCCTAGTATCGCTTCTTTGAAAATTCCTTTGCTCATTTTACTAGTACCTTCTGTTCTGTCTGTAAACACAATCGGAACTTCAATTAATTTAAACTTGCATTTGATAGCAGTAAATTTCATTTCAATTTGAAAAGCATATCCGATAAAACGAATTTCATCGAGAGGAATTGTTTCTAATACTTTTCGCTTGTAACAAACAAATCCTGCTGTGGTATCTTTTACACTCATACCTGTTATGATTCTAACATAAACGGATGCATAATAAGACATGATTACTCGTCCTAATGGCCAGTTTACAACGTTTGCTCCTTTTATATATCTGGAACCTACAGAAAGATCTGCACCATCGTTCACACAGGCATCGTATAATCGGATTAGATCATCCGGGTTGTGCGAAAAATCACAATCCATTTCAAAAATATAGTCGTACTTATTTTTAATTGCCCACTTGAATCCATGAATGTAAGCTGTGCCTAAACCAAGTTTTCCTTTACGTTCTTCAATAAAAAGTTTTGAAGAAAATTCGCTCATTAAATTTTTAACAATTGTAGCCGTACCATCCGGTGAGCCATCATCAATGATCAGTACATGAAATAGTTTACCCAGAGAAAAAACTTTCCGGATCATTTTTTCTACGTTTTCTTTTTCGTTGTACGTAGGTATAATTACAAGAGAATCGCTCACAAAAATTTTATGTGAGGCGAAGATAATCAAAGAAATGCTAATAAAATGTTATTTATTAAGTTGATTGTTGGCTTTCTCACTTAAAAATCTACGTTTATACCAAGCTTTTTTAACTTTGTATGGATCAAAAATGATTATTCGATTTGTTTTTATTTACCTTTGGAAAATGAAATTATACGTGAAAAACATAGATGGGTCCATCAATGAAGTATTGTTGGAATCAATTTTTGCTCAGTTTGGTGAGGTGGTCGATACCAAAATTGTTTACGATAAAATTACCTGGGAGTCGAAAGGTTTTGGCTTTGTAACTTTTAAAAATAAAGCTGATGCGGAAAAAGCAATAGCTGAACTCGACGGAAAAGAATTAGTGGGTAAGAATATTACCGTAAGTGTAGCCGTTGAGAAAAAGAGTTTCTACTAAACCAATATGTTTTTTCATCGCGTTGCCCTTGTTTTCTTTTCAATTCTCCTCCTCATCTCGGTTTTTTGTAAAGGTCAACTATTCGATAACATTGATAAAAGTCTCAAGACAAAACCTAAGTTTTTCTTGACCTTAGCTAGTTTCAACACTTTTATTGATGGTGATTTTGCCAGCTTCGATGGGTTCAAAAGTGGCTTGACATACAATGAACGTATTCGATTTAGCAGCGGATTTTTTCAACTCGCCAACAATGGCGTTGTGACTCCAATTAATGTTACTGAAAACTCATTTGCTTACGCCACAAATGGCCAACTTGAATTATTTTTTTTCCCTCTTTCTGCTGAGTATTTTTTTCATAATGATTATCCATGGTTATTTTCGGCTGTTCCGTTTAATTTAGCACTTGGTTCTGCTCATTATGAATACATCAGTCGTCTACAAGGTAAAAGAGTCAGTGGCCCTAGTGAATTTATTGTTCTTTATCAGCCTGAAGTAACTGCACAGTACAATGTAATCCGTTGGTTTGGCTTCGGTGTCTCTACCGGATATCGTTTTACATTGCTTAGGTCAAAGCAGCAGACAAGAAATTTAGACGGAATCAACTTTTCTGTTGATTTTAGACTTATGATTGATGAATTATACGATGAATTAATATCTTCTAAATAAGTTCAAAAAGGTAGACCGAAATCGAATCTAACTCCTATTTTTGTATGCTATGGTTAATCCACATCTCGATCCTGATAATGCCAATATGAATCCTGCAGAAAAGGAGCTCGATAAGGTGTTGCGCCCTCAAGGGTTCGATGATTTTACAGGACAACAAGCAATACTTGACAATCTAAAAATATTTGTTGCTGCCGCTCGCCAGCGCGATGAATCGCTCGATCATGTGTTGCTTCATGGCCCTCCCGGATTAGGTAAAACAACGCTTGCATATATTCTTGCAAATGAATTAGGAGTAAGTATCAAAACAACTTCCGGTCCCGTGTTAGATAAGCCGGGCGATTTGGCAGGTTTACTTACCAGTCTTGAACCGAACGATGTTTTATTCATCGATGAAATTCATCGCTTGAGTCCAGTTGTAGAAGAGTATTTATATTCTGCAATGGAAGATTATAAGATCGATATCATGATCGAGTCGGGGCCCAATGCTAGATCCGTTCAAATTAAAATAAATCCTTTTACTCTTATTGGTGCAACTACGCGTTCAGGATTATTGACATCACCTCTGAGAGCACGATTTGGTATTACTTGTCGATTGGAATATTATGATGCGAAGCTTTTGCAAAAAATAATTAATCGTTCATCGCAATTGCTTCGTACCTCAATCAAAGAGGAAGCGGCATTTGAAATAGCTAGAAGAAGTAGAGGTACACCGCGGATTGCAAATGCATTGCTGCGCCGCGTACGTGATTTTGCTCAGATTAAAAGTAATGGAATAATTGACATCGAGATTTCACATACTGCTTTATCGGCATTGAATGTTGATCAACACGGTTTAGATGAAATGGATAATCGAATTTTATCGGTAATTATAGAAAAATTTAAAGGAGGACCTGTTGGCTTATCCACCATTGCAACTGCAGTGAGTGAAGAATCGGGAACTATTGAAGAAGTATATGAGCCGTTTTTAATTAAAGAAGGTTATCTAAAACGTACTCCTAGAGGTAGAGAGGCTACCGAGCAAGCATATAAACATCTTGGTAAAACATATATCCCAACTCAAGGCGGACTTTTTTAGTGAATAATTTTTGAATGCATAATTATCAATGAGAAATAAATAGTGGAGTAAAAAAACATGATTTGGTTTTATGAAATCTCTGAAATGGTATTTTAGAATGATTATTTATTCTCGATAATTGAGTCTTTTAATTTCCAATTGCTATTTACTATTTGATCCTACTTCTTTTTCATTCTCCCGCTCTCTAGAAGAGCTTTTTGTAAAAGGTATTCTATTTGCCCATTGATACTCCGAAAGTCATCAGCGGCCCATTTCTCGAGCTGCTTAATGACATCCGGATTAATTCTTAAAACAAAAGCTTTTTTCTCGGCCATGCTTGCATTAGTTGTAGAGTGTACCTGTATTTACCACAGGACTCACGTTTTTGTCGCCGCAAAGTACAACCAATAAATTGCTAACCATCGCAGCCTTTCGTTCTTCATCTAAGGTGACAATATTTTTTTCGGAAAGTTTCTCTAACGCCATCTCTACCATTCCTACTGCCCCTTCCACTATTTGCTTTCTTGCCGCTACTACTGCAGTTGCTTGTTGTCGTTGTAACATGGCGCTCGCAATTTCCGGTGCGTAAGCTAAATGACTTATCCTGGCTTCCTGTACATTGATACCTGCACTTGACAACCGTTCGTTCAATTCTTTTGTAAGAAGTTCATGAACTCTATCGGCTGCTCCACGAAGTGTGATCTCTGCATCATTGTCTTCAAAGTTGTCGTACGAGAAAGATCCGGCTAAATGTCTTACCGCTGCTTCGCTTTGAATATTTACATAAATGGTATAATCATTTACTTCAAAAGAAGCTCTTGCTGTATCTTGTACTTGCCAAACTATTACAGCAGCTATCTCTATCGGATTACCCAATTTGTCGTTTACTTTTAACATCTGTCCATTCAAATTTCGCGACCGTAATGAGATGCTTTTCTTTTGTGTTAATGGGTTTACCCAAAAGAATCCATTCTCTTTAATTGTACCTACATAACGTCCAAAGAAAATTAATACTCGCGCTTCATTTGGATCGATTATCATGAAACCGGGTATAATAATCATTACTGTAAAACCGCAAATCAATATTCCTAAAATGAATTCTTGATTTAGGGAAATGACTAATCCTGCAAAGGTTACTAACATCAGTATTATCATTGAGAATCCTGATCTTGCTTTAAATAGTTTTTCTTGTACCATAACGATTGATATTAAAATGATATCACAAAGGTATCATCCTTTTTTTTGAATTGTCAAGTATTTTGATAAATATTTTTATTCCCTGCCTCTATTCTCAAATTTCGCATAAATTTGTGCTGTGGATATTGTAAAAACTCAGCGAACTCAATTAGTGAAGCAGGAAGCAGCCAGATTAGGCTTTGATTTTTGCGGAATAAGTAAGGCTGATTTTTTATCGAAGGAAGCTCCGAGACTTGAAAAATGGCTCTTGCAAAATATGCATGGAAAAATGGCTTACATGGCCAATCATTTTGATAAGCGTTTGGATCCGCGACTTCTTGTTCCTGGAGCAAAGAGTGTTATTTCTTTATTGCTCAATTATTTTCCTAACGAACTACAAAATCATACTTCTCCTAAGATCAGTAAATATGCTTATGGTAATGATTATCATTTTGTGATTAAAGAGAAGCTGAAAGAATTGACTGCTACGTTAGAAGAGCATATTGGACAAATTAACGGGAGGGTTTTTGTTGATTCTGCTCCTGTACTTGATAGAGCATGGGCAAAAAAAAGTGGATTGGGTTGGATCGGAAAAAATGGAAACTTAATAAATAAATCGGCAGGATCATTTTTTTTTATTGCTGAAATTATTTGCGACCTGGATCTAGAGGTAGATGGTGAAGTGGAAGAGTTTTGTGGTACTTGTACTCGTTGTATTGATGCTTGTCCTACTGAAGCCATTATTCAACCATACATTGTTGATGGAAGTAAATGCATCTCTTATTTTACAATCGAATTAAAAGACGAAATTCCTGTTTCAATGAAAGGTAAATTTCAAGATTGGGTTTTTGGATGCGATATTTGCCAAGATGTTTGTCCATGGAATCGTTTTTCAAAACCATTAAAAGAAAAAAAATTAGCAGCCAATAAAAACGTGTTGGCGATGGATACCAATGAATGGCATGAACTTACTGAAGCAGTTTTTGGTAAGCTGTTTAAAAATTCTGCCGTTCAGCGAACCGGTTTAGATGGAATAAAAAGAAATCTACAATTTATCAAGAATGAAATTTCCTGAATACATCTAAGATCACATCGCTGTAAGTAGCAAAGGAGGCTACACACCAAACTTTTAATAAGCGTCTTTCATCTCTTTTCAATAATGCTAATGCCTTAATTAACTCTTTACGAAAGAGAGATCTATCGAAACTAACTTTCGTGAGAATTTGTTTTGTGTACTCAAACATGACTGGTGTATTGCTATTTATTACCCTAAATTATTACTTTTAAAACGCTTTGTCAAGAGAATTATTCACCGAAACTTACAAAGATTTTAATAGTCTAATTATCAGCTAAATTGATTAATGGGTTTAAAAAACGACACTATTCTGATAAACGGTTGATAACTATTTCTACCCTTTCGCTTCTCTTTTTATTCGTTCCACCTAAAGCTTTCTTGGTCAAATCCGGCTAAATCCAAAACTCGATCAATCACTGTTGCGGCCAATGATTCAAAGTCGATTGGCTTACTATAAAATGAAGGTGAAGCCGGACAAACAACTGCACCTGCTTCTGTCACTGTTTTCATATTGTTAATATGGATCAAACTATAAGGCGTATCTCTGACAACTAGAATTAGTTTCCTTCTTTCTTTTAACATCACATCTGCTGCTCGTGTTATTAGATCGTTGCTGATTCCGGTTGCAATACGTGCCATCGTACCCATGCTACATGGACAAATAATCATTGTATTGTATTTTGCAGATCCACTTGCGAATGGGGCAAAAAAGTCGTTTTGGTTATGAATTTTAAAAGGGAGCTCATTGAAATTTTTATTCTCTAGTTCATACTCCCAAACATCCTTTGCATTTCCTGAAAATACCACACCCACATTTTCAATTTGATCTTTCAAAAGCACCAATTTGTCGAATAGTACTTTTGCATAGATAGCACCACTTGCTCCTGTTACTGCTACAACAACTTTTTTCTTTTGTGTGTTCATAAATGTTCAACAGAATAGATAAATATATGTTCACTGATTTACTTATTTACCTTTAGATTTTTTTTTGCAAATCGATTAAAGATCCATAAGCCAATGAATGCACCAATTGCATTGGCAATTGCATCGCGATAATCACCGGAGCGCCCTATAAAGATAGTGCTTTGCAGCACTTCTACTAATATTCCGTATAGAATTGCAATGAGTACTCCTTGAAATCTAGCTCTACGCCGAAGTTTATTAGAAAGTGTTTGCTGATTAAATGCAGAGATCAATAAAAATGATTCAACACCAAATAAAAAAAGATGTACGATCTTGTCGGGTCGAAGCCAATCTAAAAATGCTAATCTGGGAAAACTACTGCCTGGAAGTCCACATAAAACAAGAATGAAGATCGACCAATAAGTAACCCATTTAAAATGTTGCCAATACATTCTTAAGCTCCGACGCCAATCATTTTTTTATACTCTGTAGCAGACATCAATGTATCTATTTCAGAGCTATTGCTCATTTCAACTTTGATCATCCAGCCATTGTTATAAGGATCTTTATTTACCGATTCCGGTTTAGTTACTAAGAGATTGTTTACTTCAGAAATTTTTCCTGATACCGGCATAAATAAATCTGAAACAGTTTTAACTGCTTCTACTGTACCAAAGATGGCCTCTTTATCAAGTATTTCACCCTCTGTTTCAATTTCCACATAAACAATATCACCTAATTCGCCCTGTGCAAATTCTGTAACTCCAATTATAGCAATGTTTCCTTCTACACGAACCCATTCGTGATCTTTACTGTATTTTAAATTTTCCGGGAATGTCATATATATATCTTTTAGCAAACGTAAATATTTTTTTGGAAATAACGATGAATGATAATGATCATGTTTCATTAATTCTATTTTTATGACAGGTGAGAAGTAAAATGAACAGTATTTTTAGATGATTTGGTTAAAAAACACCTTTAAGATATTCTTGATTAAGGCCTGAGGTGAAAAACTGCATCTTTCTTCCTTTTAAACTCATTAAATATTCAGAGTTTGTTCATCCCTATTGCTGCATCTTTGATTTATAATTTAAAATCTAAAATCATGAAAAAGTTATTATTATGGGTGGCCTTACTTGGCATTGGTTCAGGTACAATGGGAGCCCAAACCCCGGCAGCAGCTCCTGCAAAACAAAAGACAGAGACAGCTAAACCGGCACCTGCTGTTAAACCTGTAGCTACTAGTACAAGTGGAATAGCTCTTAAAAAAGATGGTACACCTGATAAACTTTTTAAACAGGCAAAGAATGTGAAAAAAGATGGCACGCCAGACAAACGTTTTTCAGAACACAAAGATGATAAAGCAAAAACGCCAGCTAAAAAGTAAATTGCCGCCTATATAAAAAAAAGCACCAATTTTAAAATGAGTACTGACGAATGAAATGGATATAATTCATTCGTCAGTACTCATTTTTTTTATGACCTAAAACGAATCATTCTTATCTCAAGACTCAATCTGAATCTTGAGTCTCAATTTTCAATCTTCAAATCTCATTCTTTATTTTTCATCCTACAAATTTCAATCTTCAATCTTCAAATCTCATTCTTCAAATCTCATTCTTTATTTTTCGTCCTACAAATTTCAATCTTCATTACTCATTTCTATTGCGCCAAAGTAAACCTGATTGCAAAACCGGCATTGGTATACGATGTTGGATAACTAGTTGATACGAATGGATTATTTGAATTGAAGTCATAAAATGCTCTAACATTGAATCGATCGTTCACCGGATAATCAGCCGATATTTTTACACTCAATGTTTGTGTTCCTGCACTTGGTTGATTGGTTCCTTCAATCACTTTACGTAAGATTGTTGTATTGTTTCTAAGATTGAAATCAACTTTTACGTTTAGATCATTACTTAGCTTTTTCTTGCCTCCGCCAGTTCTAAATGGCAGTGTTACTTTCTTGAATTTATACCCAAACCCAACAGTGTATTCTATTCCTCTTACTTCCGTTATCTGAATGTTTGAATATGCTAATGTAACTGTACGGTCGCGTTTAATTTCAAATCGTGTTTGTAAACTATTCTTCCATGTCATATCAAATCCAATCAAAGGAGCTAATTGCTCGCTGATAGTAATTTGTTGGATATCGTATTTTGGAATAAAATTTCCTCCTAAATCTAATGAACTCGGATAGCCTCCCATTTCTCTGTACAGCAAATTTTGTGTGAACGAATTGACACTAAATACGGAACGATAACCATGAGAAATTGTTAACGACTGCAAGAAACTTGAAAAGAATTTAAGTTTCGATAATCCATCGTATGTCACTCTCCAGTTGGGTCTCGGTATTATATTCTTGAAATTTTTTGTTGATGAATTGTCGGGTGTTTTTCCTGCATAAGCCGACAAGAAAGCATACGTCAACACATCTTGCTGCGTTTTTCCATACCCGGATGAATACGGACTTGGAGTAACTCCTCCTGAGTTTGGATTGCTTTGAGAAAGTATGCCCGATATCTTTTCTATGTCATTCACAAAACTGGTGAAATTTGCATTCGAATAATCTTTTGCATCTGTTACAAAGTGTGTATTCCAAGTTAAATAAGATACTGCAAAAGTTCCCGATTCTGTTGGACTGTACGTTTTGAATTGCCCTTCGGATGGTGTGTACTTAAAATACTCGTTGTGATTCAACGTGTAATTTCTTGTTCCTGTTAATTCGACTTTGAAACTTTTGATAGGTTCTAATGTCGCTCTCAAATTTAAATTTTGAACCGTAGATGTAGTGTAAAACGAATTCAATGATGTATCTGTTGTTAACCAATTATATTTTATCGCATCCGGTCTTATGTCTGTCTGACTACCCAAAATAAATCCTAATCCCGGAGCATTGGGTCCGTTCAAATAATTCCAGTCTTGACCAATCCAATCGGGTGTGCCTTTAAAACCCGGAAGTAAAATTCCATTGGTCTCGGTGTAACTAACCGTAGCTGTTTTCACCATCATTAATGTTTTTATAAAACCTTTCGCGATAGGTGCAAAAATACTTGGGGTTTTTTGTGTCGAATCTGCCTTTGTTTTTAGCGTATCTGATGGTAATTTTATTTTCGGCTTAGGTAAAATTGGTTTTGGTGCCGGTGGACTCAAAATCTTTTTCAAATAAGGAATCTTTGAATAAAGTGTATTGAAAGTTAAGCTAGCATTATAAGTTAAACTTTGCGAATTGGAAATAGAATTTCCCCATGGGTCTTGTCCATATTTCTGAGTTGCACTATCAACTATTACTAAATTTCTTCCTTGCCAGTTATATTCTCCGCCATAACGTACACTTCCTGAAATAAAATCTGTAATAGGTAATTTATTAAATGGAACATTGTACGTAGCAGTTGTTCCGTGATGATAATCTTTTAACCTTCCTAGATTTTTTAAACTCTGACGAATAGAGTCTCGCTCATCTTGTGTGTCTATTCTTCCTATTGGTTCATCAATCACAGCATTTGCTACTGCATTGAAATCGAGTTTTAACGATTTGGTCAGGTCCCAATTAAATCCGTAACTCCGTTGCATTTTGAACGTCTTTACATAGGTAGCCGGAAGCTCAAACAGTAGTCCCGAATTATTTCTTAGCTGCGTTTCTGAATAGGTTCTATCCAATGTGGCTCTAAAATTCAATGCCGATGGAAGTGGATTAATATTTACATCCTTAATTAATTTTAACCACGGGCTTGAAAGTGTTTTGGATTTTGTTTTCTCAAAAGGGGTAATCGGCTTTGTTGTATTGTTAAAATTGTAGCCGACTACTCCTTGATATGTTTTTGCTAAACTATATGCCGTGTTAAAATTTCGATTATACATTTCTGTATATGCATAGCTGAAGTTTAAATTTTCTACGTCATAAATGTGCGACTTTACATTGGTCTTCGTTTTTGTTTTACGAATATTAGTAAAGTTTAAACTTTTCTTTTGTGTGTATTCAGTTACGGTCCTATTGATCGAATCTTTTAATTCAGTTGTAGGCGCTGCATCTACAGCTTGTGAGTACTGAACGTCAGGATCTAGTGGATTGTATTGAGGTTTTACAAATTCTTCCGAGTAACTGAAATAAGCTGGAATCTTTATGCCTGAATTGTCAGGTAAAAACTTTCCTAATTCTAATGATGTTGAAAGATCATACGAAGTTTTATCGAATCGATTTCTTTCACTTACTTTTTTCTCGATACTTCCCCAACCAGCTGTGCTATGATATCCCACAATACTCATTGTTCCTAAGTCGGCCAATTTTGCTGTCATCTTTGCTGTAGCTGCCCATCCACCTTTTTCATCAAAGTCTGACAAACGTAATTCATTCACCCATACTTCACCACAAATTTTTGGCCCTGCTCCTGAAGCATCTTTTGGATTCCTGATACCAATCATGATCGATCGTACATTACTTAAATTCGGCGTACCTTTTATGGTGATGGTTCTGTCTCCATCAGAATATTTAAATGGTGTAAGCAATGTTACAGCGCTATTACGTGCCATCTCTGTATTACGACTCAACTTAGCTTCAATCAATTTATCTAAAGAGATCTCCATGTTATTCGCCTCAGGCCATACTTCATTCGGATTTGTTGTAGCCGGTGGAGTAATTACCAATGGAAGATCGTACTCGTAATAGTTGTCGTTGAAATCACTTCCAATTCGTACGAATGCGTGCATGTCGCCATTTACCAATGCTGTGCTATTCACATTTGATTCGGCATGAATGAACATCTTCAGTTTTTTGTAAGCTCTGAAATCGAATTGTGTATTTCTATAGGCGGCACGAGCATCTCCATCTTCCAAATCACAAACTTTTAATGAAAGCGATTGCTCGTTCAATGTTGCTAAAGCAGGTGCACTTAAATCTCTTTCTTTTTCAATACCAGGAGGAATTACATAGGCAATTGGAGAGCGAGCACCATTTTCCTCTATACTTACTGAAGCTATGTCAAATGTAGTTGCGCCTGGTACTTCAGGTGTGGGACTATATTCTCCCGGTGTTAAAAGGGATGAATTATATCGTCTCCATTCTCCTCTCAAAAATTCTAATTTTGCAAAGCGACATACTACCGGTTTTGAAAAGTTCTTCATGTACAAACGGATAAACTCTATCGTTGTTAATTCCGGAGTTCCTATTGTTCTGCTTGGTGTTTTAACAGGTATCTTAAATTGATACCATTTAATTTGTCCCGTTGTATTGTTTGCATAGTTAACATTCGAAGTAATCTCATCGGTAATAAAATTTTGTCCTACTAACATATTCCCCGGTTTTAAAACTACTTTGTATTGAAAGTAATTTTCACCTGTTCTCATGTTGTTATCGCGATTGATATCTTCTTGGTCAGGCTGATTCGTAGCTTGAGAAACTGTATTTCCATTCGACTGAGAATTCCCTTCTAATCCATTCCAACGTTTGTAACGATCTAATGGTGCTACATCATTCGTGTGATAGTCATCAGCAAGAAAATATTTATAATCATCGGCCGCCGGATCGTTCGCTGCTTGTTGGTAAGCAACCGAACCGGAAGTATATTTTGCTGATAGTCGATTCAAATACGCGGAAAAAAAGCGTTGCTCGTTTGTATTGCTCAATCCATCTAATCCAACATCCTGTTGTGCACGACTTGCCGGATCGTTGTCAAATGCATTTACGATTGATTGAATGGTTGGATAATATCCCCATTGCGATGAATCGACTGTGTAATTATTTGTTCCGGTTGCCGGCAATCCATTTTCAAAACTTTTATGATTGTCTTTCAAAATATCTTCTGAAAGTGATCCGATATTAAAATAAAGTTCTCCACCACTACCATCGTTAGGCGAATCGCTTGCAAATGGATCCATCATCCAAAACTGAATGAACTCGATGTTGTTCGCTTCGAAATCTGTCGTTTCTACTTTGCGCATAATTCCACCCCAGCGCGATTCAGGTGCGACTAATGTTCCATCACCATTTAATCCTTTAGAATAGGAAGATGGATCTATATCAAAATTATAAGGGCCTCTTTCGGAAGGATAGAAGCCTACGTTCATACAAGTAATTGTTTGTGGTCCGTACGGATTTGATTTGTTTGGAAAAATTTCTGCTTGTGGAACTTCTCTTACGTAGTTGTTACTTTGATCATTCGCATCAACATCTGATGGTGTAATGCCACTTTGTGTACGTTGAAAAAGTGGATCAATATAATACCATGATATTTTTGCTCTGTTCTTTCCCGATACTAATGAATCTTGTACAATTGCAGCGGCATCTGATTCCGGAAACATAGAAGGATCTGTTTGGCCTTCGGGAATGCTCGACATATACCAAAATCCCGGAGTTTTCATATCCAGTGGTGTTACGGCTCCTTCAAAATCGTCGACATAAGATGTACCTGATGAACCAATGGCACTTGAGTGGCCCGGTATTAATTGTGCAAATTCTCCACTGAATGTTAAAGTGCTTACTTCTCTTGTGCTATAGAATGGTAATTTGTCTAATAGCTTCGTCAGAAATCTCGACTCATGTCTGTAATTTCCATCTACTCCCCAAACGGTATTTGATACCGGCTCATCACCAATGTTTACTTTTTGTGTTAACGGTCTTTCGTACAAGTGAAGTAAAGTCCCTCCAATTACAAGATCTTTGTTGAAAGTGTATTCTAATCGTGTACCTAACATCGTTTTTGTTTGTAAACTGAAAAGCGAATTGCTCTCTAGTTTAATATCTAACGGTGTATTCGATTTTAAATAACTTTCATTCAATATTTTTACTCGGCCGAGTGTGTAGTCCACTGTGTAATCTACATTTTCAACAAGCGCTACTCCTCCGGCGGAAACTTTTACCGAACCTTGTGGAATATTAACTGCATTCAATGGAATTTCAGATCCCGAAGATGATTGATAAGTTCCTCTCATACTGAATTTGTTTTTCTCCGGCTGTTGTTGTGCTGCAGTTTTTGTGGAATCGTACAGTGAGTAATAAGCGTATTTGTCTGCTAAGTTGGGAAGTGCCGGACTACAATTTAAAAATTGATTTGCTAAATAACTTCCGAATGGTTCGCGTACAGGAAAAATAATTCGGCCTGTTTGCGGATTGATTGTAATACCCGGTACAAAATCAAAAACTCCGTCCGGTTGTGGATCACGATTGGTATTTAAATCATCTAAATTAAAAAGTTTAATCAATGGAACGCCTTTTACTGCTTGACAACCATCGCTGATATAATTTATATTTCCTCCAATACGGTCGTCTTGGTAAAGGATATCTAATCTGAATTTTTCTGGTGAAATGTTGAAGCCTCCCAGTGAATAAATATTTTTCATCATCAAATCCCAAGTGTACACTTTGGGACTAAAATTTGAACTGTGAATTAATTTCACAAATAGAGCTTGCGTACCGGAAACGTTTCCATTGCTAGCGCTTGTTAATTCACCTACACGGTAAGGAATTCCATTTACTGTATATTCGAATGATACAGCTAATACTTCGCTTGGTTTTAATTTTGTGTTCAAGGAAATATAACCAAGTCTTGAGTTCAATGTGTATTCTGATGCCTGAAGCAAGCGAGCGTTTTCTACTGTCTCATAGTTTTTGGTGCTCGTAAAATTCTGAGCCGAAAGGCCGCTCAGCAAACTAACGTTGGAGATGTCGCGGAGATTATTAATTCCGAATCCGGATAATTGCTGAATTAAATCGTTCGCTGCATCAACGGGCGGAACATTGCTTCCTCCAATACCTGTAACGAATGTTTGAGAAGGATCGGGATTCGCTTCACCTAGATCTGAGAATGCAAAAATGTTTCTGTTCTGATTGTTCTGACTAATCGTTTGCTTCGAAGTAATCCACACTTCTATTTTTGTAATGTTCACTGAACTTCCGATACGATTCAGATCCTTTAAATTATTGTCGTATGTATCTTTGAAATACTGACTAAGAAAGAAGTGACGCAACTCCTCGTATTGATCGGCTTTGATGTCGAAGTTGGTGGTTTGAGCGCCGCCTTGAACTTTAATGGTTTGCGCTTGACTTTTTTGTTGGGAGAAAACACCTGTAACATTTAATTTACCAAATTGTAATTGCGTTTTTATTCCGAATAAACTTTGAGAACCGGTGATCAACTGAGTAGGTAAGGGCAGTGTAATATTTCCCGCTTCAATTTTTTTAATGATATCGTCTTCGTAACCTGTATATTCAATCTTCATTTTATTTTCGAAGTCGAATGTTGCTTCCGTATTGTAATTCGTCGTTAGTTTCATCTTATCGCCGATGTTGGCAATAACGTTCATCTGAATTTTTTCTTTGAAGTCGAATGTTGTAACTGTACGCTGGCGAATTGGAATAGCAGGGTTCTCACTTTTGTTGATGTTTACACCGAAACTTAATTCGGCTGAGCCTTGAGGACGTATATCAATCGTATTTCCACCAAAAATTCGATCGAAAACAACACTGTTGATTGTAATTTTTGGGGTAAAAGATTTTTTGTTTAGTGCATCATCTTCTCCTGCTCGTTGCTTGAAATAATCTTTCGTTGATTTTTTATATTGATGCTCTATAAATTCATCGAAGGTAAGATAGTTGGGGTTGCGATAAAAAAGCTGGCCCATGTTTTCGTTAATGTTGTAACGATTATTATCGGGGTCATACTGTACTTCTGTTTTAATGTTTGCAGGATCTTTTCCATACATGGGACTATGATCGCCCGGATCAGAATAGGTATCAGTGATACGATCATGAAACGGATATTTTAATGTATCAGAATCAACTACGGCTATAGTGGCTGCGGTGCTATCTTCGAAAACGGCTGGTTTGTCTGCGCCCCATGCTAGGGTTAACACAGACAAAACAGTTCCAATCCCGAAAAAAACCTGCTTGAAACTTTTCAAGGTGTATTAATTTATTGAATGAAGTATGTAAGCGTATAGATGAGCTCGATACTCGAATGGTTTTAGAGAGGGCTAAAAATAGGTTTTTTAGCCATTAGTCTGACAAAATTTATAACGCTTTTAATGCATTTCTGATCAAATCTTCAACATTACTAGCAGGAGAAGTTTTAAGCAAAGAGTCTAGCGTCTTTTCAATGTTATTTTTAGCAAAGCCAAGTGTTACAAGAGCCGATAAGGCCTCGTTTTTTACTTTCAAATTAGAATGAACTGAAGGGCTCACTCCTTCTTTTATTAGCTTACTTTTCAATTCGAGAATTGCTCGTAATGCAGTTTTTTCCCCAATCCCTTTGATGCTTTTTAACCTTGCTGAGTTATCGCTTAGTATGCAATTTTCAATTTCATTAACGTCCATACTCGACAACATCATTCTGGCAGTGTTGCAACCGATACCCGAAACAGTAATCAATAATCTGAATAGTCGTCTTTCCTCTTCATCGATGAAGCCGTATAACGTCTGAGCGTCTTCGGTTATTTGAAGGTGCGTTAACAATCTAACGTTATCATTATCACCAAGTTTGGAGTATGTGTTGACCGAAATGTTAACAAAATATCCAACGCCGCCGCATTGTATAACAACCGATGCCGGATTTTTCTCGCTCAGTCTGCCTTCTAAAAAATGGATCATTACTTGGATATTTTGCCTCGAAAATAAGATTTTTTTTTGAACTAATCTTCACATGAATGAGACGCTGAACTTTTCAGTAATTTTTTAAGTGAATGGTGAATAGCATGTAAAAAATTTAGAGAATAATAAGTTGTAATAAAATTACAATGCCTAAAATAGGTTAATCTATTTTAGGCATTGTGATACTCCTGCTTTTTACTTTCTGACTTCTCAAAAAAAGCGCTACATATTTTTCCTGCTTTGCGCATCTACTACTGCTATCGTTACCATGTTCACAATTTCTCGCACTGAGCTTCCTAACTGCAACACATGCACCGGCTTTTTCATCCCTAATAAAATTGGCCCAATTGCTTCGGCCGACCCTATTTCTTGAAGCAATTTGTAAGCAATATTTCCTGATTCAAGATTTGGAAAGATCAATGTATTTGCTCCTTCATTTGCAAATTCGCAGAATGGAAAATTATCGGCAAGCAATGACGGATTCAACGCAAAGTTTGCTTGCAATTCTCCATCGACCATCATTCCCGGGTATTTCTTATGAAGTATCGCCACTGCATCACGTACTTTTTGCGCATCCGGCTCGTTTGACGATCCGAAATTAGAGTACGACAACAATGCTATTCTCGGTTTAATGTTAAACTGCTGAACAGCCCACGCTGTTAGAACTGTGATTTCAGCCAAGTCTTCTGCTGTCGGATTTACATTCACTGTTGTATCTGCAAAGAAAATTGGCCCTTTTTTCGTAACCATAATATACATTCCGGCTACTTTTTTTACTGACTCTTGCGTTCCAATAATTTGTAACGCAGGGCGAATTGTATCTCCATATTTTCGAGTAAGTCCACTGATCATTGCATCTGCTTCGCCTACATCTACCATCATGGCTCCGTAATAATTCCGCTCGTTCATAATTTTACGAGCTTCATATAAAGTAAAGCCACGACGTTTTCTCTTCAAAAATAACAGCTCTCCAAAATGATGACGCTTCTCGTCTTCTTGTCGTGGATCTATTATAGGTGTATCGCCTAAATCAAGATTATTTTCCTCGATAAGGCGCATTATTTTTTCTTTGTTACCTAATAAAATTGGCTTTGCTATTCCTTCGTCGCGAACAATCTGTGCCGCTTTCAAAATCTTGTACGTATCGGCTTCTGTAAACACTATTCGTTGTGGATGTTGTTTAGCTTTACTGGTAACAACACGAATTAATTTATTGTCGAGCCCTAATCGTTTGCGAAGCTCATCTGCATAGTTGTTCCAATTCGTAATATTAAATTGTGCAACTCCCGATTCCATAGCTGCTTTTGCAACTGCAGGCGCTACAGTTGTAATCAATCGCGGATCTAGTGGTTTTGGAATAATATAATCAACACCAAACGTAATATTTTTTGCATTATATGCTAAGTTCACAATTTCCGGAACCGACTCTTTTGCTAATTCGGCAATAGCTCTCACAGCAGCAAGTTTCATTGCTTCATTAATTTGTGTTGCTCTTACATCTAAGGCTCCTCTAAAAATGTATGGGAAGCCAAGAACATTATTCACCTGATTAGGATAATCGGACCGTCCTGTTGCAATAATAATATCTTCACGTGCCGCTTTTGCATCGTTGTAATCAATCTCTGAATCTGGATTTGCAAGAGCGAAAACGATCGCTTTCTTCGCCATAGAAATCACCATTTCTTTCGAAACAATATTTCCTTTTGAAAGACCTAAGAAAACATCTGAATCTACCATCGCTTCTTCGAGTGTGTTTAAGTCTCGACTTGTAGCAAACATTTTTTTATTCTCATCGAGATCTTTTCTGTCGGTACGAATTACTCCGGAACTATCGAGCATAACAATGTTTTCTTGTTTGGCTCCGAGAGAAATATACAGCTTCGCACAACTGATTGCCGATGCTCCGGCACCACTGACTACAATTTTAACTTCATCAATTTTTTTATGTGCTAACTCAAGTGCGTTCAACAAAGCAGCAGCAGAAATAATTGCGGTTCCATGCTGATCATCGTGCATTACCGGAATTTTTAACTCTGCTTTTAATCGCTTTTCTATTTCAAAACATTCAGGTGCTTTGATATCTTCTAAGTTAATACCGCCAAAAGTAGGGGAAATAGCTTTTACCGTCTGAACAAATTTCTCGACATCCGTTTCATTTACTTCTATATCAAATACGTCGATATCGGCAAAAATTTTGAAAAGCAAACCTTTCCCTTCCATCACCGGTTTAGAAGCTTCCGGACCAATATTCCCTAAGCCTAAAACTGCTGTACCATTACTTATTACAGCTACTAAATTTCCCTTTGCAGTATATTTGTAAACGTCTTCAATGTTTTCTGCAATGGCTAAACAAGGCTCAGCAACTCCGGGAGAATATGCTAGTGAAAGATCGCGTTGAGAACTATAATTTTTTGATGGAATGACTTCAATTTTTCCTGGTCGCCCTTGTGAATGATAATCAAGTGCTTCCTGATTTACTTTTTTTTTGCTCATTATTTTTTGAGTGATTTATTTATTGGTTTGAGACTAAAAAAGCATCCAAGTTGATTGGATGCTTTGAAAGTATATTACTATTGTTGAATAAAAACCAAACGAATGTATTCTTAGTTCTTGGTTACTATTAATCTATTTGCAGAAATAATTTTGCCTTCATTTACTAAGGTGTACATGTAAATTCCTTCATTCAAATCTGAAACAGAAAGAGCCACCAACGATGAATTGCTTGTTAACTTTATGTCTTTTACCATTACCCCTAAAAGATTGTAGAAATAAATATGTCCATTCGATAAACTAGAAAGCGTATAGTTTAAAGTTGTAATAGATGAGGCAGGATTAGGATAAGCTGCCGATAAATGACCTCTTTTTACTTCATCAATTCCATTACTCAAAGCATCGAAAACTATAGTTGCATTGATAGTGTCTGTTTGATTGTTCTCATCGTAAAAGGTATAAGTAATAGTACTCGTGCCTACGATTGTATTCGGATATAGGTAGCTGTGAAAACTAATTGAGTCTATTCCTCTTCCCGGAACAATTAGTGCATCAGGAGCAATACATACAGTAGAGTCATAGCATAATGCCCAGCAATACGACATTTGATGGCCCGGTACCATTTGACTTTTGTCGCAATAAACTTTTATTGAAGTTCCGGTGTTAGCTGAATTCTGAATTTGTAAACGTGCTTCTAGTCTGACAGTACTTGCCGGACCTGAAACAAAAAATTCGCCTTCAGGAATACTGATAACCTGCGATTTTACTGTTGTTGCAGCGATTAGAAAGAGTAGGATTAATAATCTAGAAGTATTTTTTTGCATTTGTCAATAATTTTGAATGACAAATATAAGGATTCCTCTTTTTGAAACAAGAATTCATATAAATCGTCTCGATTGAACGCTTTTTAACTTAAATTGATTGATTTGTTTTTCATGGATGTCAATTTAACCACTATTTTATATTGTTCTATTTTAAATTGAATTCCTTATTATGACAATTTGCGACCTCTCCATTTTGAATTAACTTGTTATTAATAAAAATTATTAGTTATTTGCACGTATTAATTCATCTGCCAAAACCAAATCATTCACATGAAAAAAATTACTTTTCTTTTCGCCGTAGTATTGGCGGGGACTACCGTTTTTGCTCAATCACAACGTACGGTTTTATTTGAGCAATTTACACAGGCATCATGCGGACCTTGCGGTGCTGCTAATCCTGCACTAAATGCTTTATTGGATGCTCATCCGACTGAAGTTGTTTCCATTAAATATCAAACAAGTTGGCCGGGAGTTGATCCGATGAATGCCGACAACCCAACAGATGTTGCTACTCGTGTTACTTATTATGGAGTAACAGGTGTGCCTGATGGCGAATTAGATGGGGGTACTGGTTTCAGTGGACAGCCTAGTAGCATGACTTATGCACAAATTCATAGTCGTTACTTAGCTACTTCTCCATTTACGATCGATGTAGATTATCATTTGAGTGCAACTAACGATACTATTTTTGCAACAGCTATGATACGTTGTACGCAAGCTGTTACAGCAACCAATATTGTTGCTCACATGGCTATTGTTGAGAGAAATATTTTCTTTACTTCAGCGCCAGGATCAAATGGAGAGAAGCATTTTGAAAGTGTAATGAAAAAAATGTTGCCTTCTGCTTCGGGAACAGTTGCACCTACTACTTGGGCTGTGGGAGATTCAATGCTTCTAAGTTATTCTTGGAAACTAGGTCATATCTATAATAAAAACGAATTAGCTGTTGTAGCATTTATCCAGAACAACACTACGCAAGAAGTTTATCAGTCAGGTTACAAAGCTCCAAACATTTCATTGGATGCAGGTATTAATCAAATTTCAGGTTTAAGCGGAGTACAGTGTACAAGCGATGTGACTCCTTCAGTTGTAGTTCATAATTTTGCTCCGACTACTTTAACTTCATTTGATCTTGGTTATTCAATTGATGGTGGTGCTCCGGCTGTTTACAACTGGACAGGAAACCTTTTATCTAATACAGATGCAATTGTTACTCTTCCAACATTGGCTTTAGTTGTTGCAGGTAATAGCAATCATACTATTAAATTTTATTCGTTCAATCCAAACGGTGGTGGTGATCAAGAGCCTTTCAACGATACGTTGGTTCGTTCAATATATGTTTATGCAAACAATGTTACAGCACCCGTTACTCAAAACTTCTTGAATGCTGTTTTCCCTCCTGTAAATTGCGCTGTTGAAAATGTTGATCACGATGATTATACTTGGACTCGTTCTACTTCCGGTCACAATAATGCAGGAAGTGCGAAACTTTCTTTCTATTATTCAGGTGAAAATACAGTTGATAATTTATATATGCCAAAGTTCGATTTCACGAATGCAATTGCAGGTTCTGTGTTGACATTTGAAGTGGCTTATCAGCAGTATGATTTAACAATCAATGATCGCATTAAGGTAAATGTTTCTAGTGATTGTGGATTAACATGGACAAACATCTATGACAAGCAAGGCTCAACCTTAGCAACACTATCTACAGTAACAACTTCACCGTATACTCCCCTTGCTTCTCAGTGGAGAACAGAAACATTACCTTTAGATCAGTTCATCGGACAGTCAGAACTATTGGTTCAATTTCAAGGAATAAGTGCTTATGGTAACAATGCTTACGTTGATAATATTAATATTACCGATGGAACAGTTTCTGTACCTGTTACTTTATTCAGCGAAGGAATTAAATTGTATCCTAACCCTGCAAGTTCTGTCGCTTACTTAAGTGTTAACATTAGTAAGCCGGCCGACCTTCAAGTGAAAATAATTAACACAATGGGTGAAGAAGTTCGTTCAATGAAGTTTTCAGGAATAAGCAATGAAATTTTGAAACTAGATCTTGAAGGTTTAGCAAAAGGGAATTATGTTGTTAATGTAATCAATGGTACCGAAGTGGTAAATAGCCGTTTGAACATAACTGAATAATAGTGATATTTGTAAAGTAGTAAAAGGGCTTAAGTAATTAAGCCCTTTTTTATTAGAAAATAAATAGAAATGAAAAAAATACTTCTTGCCTGTTTGTTCATTGTGAATATTGCCTTTGCGCAAAGCGAAAAAACCGTTTCACAAAAAATCCCACTTGTAGAGTTGAAAAACTTAGTTGGTCAGAATGTGAAAACATCTACTTTCAGCAATGATGGTAAACCTTTCATTATTGATTTTTGGGCTACATGGTGTAAACCTTGCATTGAAGAATTAAATGCAATCAATGAAGTGTATGCTGATTGGCAAAAAGAAACAGGAGTAAAAGTGATAACTATTGCACTTGATGATGCAAGAACAATGAGTCGCGTTGCTCCATTTATCAATGGCCGGCAATGGAAGTTTGAAAGTTATATTGATCCGAATGGTGATTTCAAACGTGCTATGAATGTTAATATGCCACCACAAACTTTTGTTGTAGATGGAAGTGGTAATATTGTTTGGCAGCATGTTGGTTTTGCCGAAGGGAATGAAGATGAATTAATCGAAGTCGTAAAAAAAGTAATAGCAGGGAAATCTGTTAATTAATTTCTGTCAATACGTGAAAAAAAAATATCTACTCTCAGCCATTTGCTTTTTTCTTTCCAATGCATCTTTTGCTCAAGGGTTGGCAGGTTCAAACATTCATGGTAATTTTGAATTTAATGGGCAATACTATTTACCCGATTCAGCTATTGGTGCTCCTAAAGTAAATGAGAAATTTCTGAATAATTCTTTCCTCAACCTGAATTACGAATACCAAAATTTTAGTGCAGGTATTCGATATGAAAGTTATCGAAATCCGTTGCTGGGTTATGATAAAGATTATACCGGCAGTGGAATAATGTATCGGTTCTTGAATTATAAAAAGGATGATATAGATGTTACTGTTGGAAGTTTTTATGACCAGTTTGGAAATGGATTGATTTTTCGTAGTTATGAAGAACGAGGATTAGGACTTGATAATGCAATGGAAGGTGTTCGTGTAAAATATACACCTACACCCGGAGTTAGTTTAAAAGGTATTGTTGGTGTACAACGAAATTTTTTCGCACTCGGGAAAGGCATTGTTAGAGGGTTTGATGCAGAATGGAATTTGAATGAAAGCATCACAAAGTGGAAAGAAAAGAAAACCCAAGTTACACTCGGTGCTAGTTTTGTAAGTAAATATCAAGTTGATGATGACAATACGTATGTGCTGCCGGAAAATGTTGGATCTGGTGCGGGTCGTTTCAATGTGATTCGCGGAGGATGGAATATTGGCGGCGAGTTTGCGTTCAAAGCAAATGATCCTTCTTACACTAATGGTTATATCTATAAAACAGGATCGGCTTCATTGATAACTGCTACTTATTCAAAGCCCGGATTTGGATTTAATCTTGGTGCTAAAAGAATTGATAATATGAGCTTTCGTTCCGACAGAAACGCAGTATTAAAAAGTTTGCTTATTAATTATCTTCCTGCAATGACAAAGCAACATACAAATATACTTGCTTCATTTTATCCTTATGCAACGCAACCGAATGGTGAATTTGGGATTCAAGGGGAATTTTTCTTTCACATTAAAGAAGGAAAATTTATTGGTGGCTCGAAAGGAGCAGATGTTGCAATCAATTATTCTAGAGCGCAGAGTATAGATAAAGTTGCTACTGCAGATGTGGATCAAGGGTATACTTCCAATTTCATTAAATTGGGAAAGGAAGTTTATTATGAAGATTTTAATGTTGAATACACTCATAAACTCAGTAAAAAAGTAAAACTGATTTTAACTTATGTTTATATAAATTATAACAAAGATGTAATCGAAGGACGTCCCGGCTTTGGACATGTATTTAGTCATATTGGTATTGCAGAGTTCAACTGGAAAGTAGATGCAAAGCACAATTTAAGAACAGAGCTTCAACATTTGTATACGCAACAAGATGATAAAAACTGGGCTTTACTCTTAGCTGAATATACCGTTGTTCCTCATTGGTTCTTTGCCGGTTTCAGTGAATATAATTATGGAAATAATAATAATGCCAGACGATTTAATTACTATAATTTGTCACTAGGTTATACAAATAAAGCAAACAGAATTGCATTTGGGTATGGTCGTCAGAGAGCAGGACTGTTTTGTGTAGGTGGAATTTGCAGAACAGTACCTTCTTCGAATGGAATCAATATTTCAATTACTAGTAGTTTCTAAATACAATGAAAAAGATCAATGCTATTTTACCAATACTTGTCGCTGCAACATTAATTGTTTCATGCGATAAGATTGAAGGACCAACTCGTGAAGTTGTTACTGCCGGTGTCGTTATCGGAGAGAATGCTATTTTAATTGATGGTGATACTATTCAATTTACTGAAGATACATCAACACCGGTTCAACGAGTGATGGTAGAAGATTATACTGGTCATTTATGTGGAAATTGTCCGCCGGCAGGAGTTATGTTGAATGATTCTATGCGTGCATTGTTTGGCGATCGGTTAGTTGCTGTTAGTGTTCACTCAGGGCAGTTCGCTGATGTTTGTCCTACAGCATTAGATTGTCCAAGCGCTGCTCCTGTTGGTGCTTTTACTGCTGACTATCGTTCAACAGTTGGTGATATCTGGGCAGCAAAATTTCTTGTGAATGCGAATCCAATTGGTTTGATCGACAGAGTTGGTTATCCGACGGCTCATAAAAAAACATATTTAAATTGGAAGACAGCAGCACAGAATGAACTTACAAACTCTCCTGCTGCAAAATTGAATATCAGTTTAAAATATGACGAGACTACTCGAAAAATAAAAGCAGGTGTTAAAACAGAAATGATCCAATCATATACCGATTATTTAAAAGTTCAGATGATTATTGTTGAAGACAGTATTGTTGATTGGCAACAGTGGTATGGTCATACTCCTCAACTAGTTCCTGATTACCTTTTTCATGATATACTCAGAGCATCTATGAATGGGAATTTTGGTGATTCATTGTCGGTTACTATTCCAATGAATGCCGGAGCTAAATTTATAAATGGATATTTTACGACAATTGCCTCAAGTTGGAATCCTGACAAATGCAAAGTGGTAGCTTTTGTCTTCGATGCTAATACGTATAGGATTATTCAAGTTGAAGAGAAAAAAATAAAGTAAGATGAAAAACAGACTACTTTTTATGTTTCTCTTTTTCATTCCATATTTCATAGAAGCGCAAAGTTTTAATTCAGGTATGAGAATTGGAATTGTAGGCTCGCAAGTTGATGGTGATTCGTATGAAGGGTTTAACAAGGCAGGCCTTACAGGAGGAATTTATGTAAATCATAAAATAGCAGAGCAGTTTTCTTTACAAATGGAAATGAATTATATCCAAAAAGGAAGTAGAAAACCTGTTGATTTGAATGGTTCTTTTTATTTGATGAGAGTAAATTATTTGGAAGTTCCTTTGATTTTGCATTGGCATGTAAATTCAATGATTGATATTTTTTGTGGACCGTCGTATGCAATTCTTTTAAATTCTTATGAGGAAAACGAATTTGGCGTCTATCAAGGTCCTGCCTTCAATAGTTATGAAGTGGCAGCAAGAATTGGATTGTCGTACAAACTTTCTGATCAATGGAAAGTCGATGGTCGATATTGTAATTCTATCACTACGATTCGTCCGGCCCCATATTCCTATTCACCATATTTGGAAAAAGGTCAGTATAACCGTTATATTGAGATTGGCTTGAGTTATGATTTTTAGATTTTTTTTAGAGTGATAGATTTTCTGAAAAGATTGTAGTACATCATTATAAGTGTGCAGGTGGTTTAAGCTTGGAGAATAAGGTGAAGTGAACGTAGAGTGCATGAAGAATTATTACCCTAAAAATCGAAGGAAAAGAAAACGTTCACTTTTTGAATTTAAGTAAGGATTATTGCTAGGAATGAAACCTGATGAATTGGCAGCCTTTATCAACATTTCACCTTTATTGAAGAATTTTGTATCTTCGCTTCCCCCCTTATAAAAGGGTTATTGAATATGAAAAGATCTGATTATACATTGAGCGATAGTCCGGCCATTGACCAAGTTGGAGTGGAAGAACGGATATCGCGCTTTTCAAAACGTAGCATCAAAAAAGAATCTAAACTGGCTGCTTTGAAAATGGCTTTAAGTATGGTTGATTTAACTACACTTGAAGCAAAAGACACTCCCGGTAAAGTAAAACAACTTTGTGCCAAAGCAATGCATCCTCATGCAGGTTATGACGATATTCCTTCAGTAGCGGCCGTTTGTGTTTACCCGAATTTTGTACGCATTGCTAAAAATGCTTTAAAAGGATCGAGTGTAAAAGTTGCTGCTGTAGCAACCGCATTTCCAAGCGGTATGTCGACTCGCAAAGTAAAGCTCGAAGAAACAAAATGGGCTGTAGGCGAAGGTGCCGATGAAATTGATATGGTGATTTCTAGAGGTCATTTTCTTTCTGGAGAATATGGGTTTGTCTTTGATGAAATTGCTGCTGTTAAAGAAGTATGCGGTGACGCACATTTGAAAGTAATTTTAGAAACCGGCGAGCTGAGTACGCTCGATAATGTACGTCGCGCATCTGATTTAGCTATGAATGCCGGAGCAGATTTTATAAAGACCAGCACAGGTAAAATTCAACCTGCAGCAACACTTCCCGTAACTTTGGTTATGCTCGAAGCAATAAGAGATTTTTATTACGAAACAGGAAAACAAATTGGAATGAAACCGGCAGGTGGAATCGCTACGGCAAAACTTTCATTAAATTATTTGGTTGTACTCCGCGAAACGCTGGGTCAGGATTGGTTGAATGCAGACATGTTCCGCTTTGGCGCTAGTGCACTCGCCAACGATTTATTAATGCAAATCGTAAAAGAGAAAACAGGTATATACCAAAGCATCGATTATTTTTCTAAAGATTAATTTATCCGGAAGCTAATACTTCCTCTATTCAAAACTGAATGGCAAAGAAACAAACAAAAAAAACAGCAGCGATCAAATTTGATACTGATTGGAAATATGCTCCTGCACCAGAGAGTAAAGATCATATTCGCTTAGAAGAAAAGTATGATCTTTTTATCAATGGAAAGTTTACTCCGCCCTCGTCGGGCAAATATTTTGAAACGATCAATCCGGCTACTGAGAAGAAGCTTGCTATGGTTGCCGATGCAAATGAAAAAGACGTTGACCTGGCTGTGAAGTCGGCTCGTACGGCTTACGATAAAACATGGAGCAAAATGCCTGCGAAGGAAAGAGGTAAATACATTTATCGTATTGCGCGTATTATGCAAGAGCGGGCTCGTGAACTTTCTGTAATTGAAACGATGGACGGCGGTAAAGCAATTCGCGAATCGCGTGATGTAGATATTCCATTAGCTGCGGCACATTTCTTTTATTATGCCGGCTGGGCCGATAAAGTAAAATATGCTGTGCCTGGCGCTTCAGCTCGATCTCTTGGTGTTGCAGGACAAATTATTCCATGGAATTTTCCGCTGCTAATGGCTGCATGGAAAATAGCACCTGCACTTGCTGCCGGAAATACTGTTGTTTTGAAACCTGCAGAGACAACTCCACTAACTGCTTTAAAACTTGCCGAAATATTTCGTGATGCAGATCTGCCTCCGGGCGTTGTAAATATTATTACAGGAGCAGGAGCTACCGGTGCTGCATTAGTAAATCATCCGGGAATTGACAAAATTGCTTTTACAGGGAGTACCGATGTAGGAAAGATTATTCAGAAAGCGATTGCCGGAACTAATAAAAAATATACACTTGAATTGGGTGGTAAAGCTGCAAATATTATTTTTGAAGATGCAGCTATCGACCAAGCTGTTGAAGGTGTCATTAACGGAATTTTCTTTAACCAAGGTCATGTTTGTTGTGCGGGCTCTCGATTATTCGTTCAGGAAAGTATCGCCAATAAAGTAATTCGCAAATTAAAAGATCGGATGGAAACGTTAATCGTTGGCGATCCACTCGATAAAAATACTGATATAGGTGCGATCAATTCTAAAATGCAATTGGATAAAATAAAAAAATATTTGAAGATCGGTGTTAATGAAGGTGGTGAAATGTATCAGTCTTCTTGTGAAATTCCTTCAAAAGGATTTTTCTGTCGACCAACTTTATTTATGAATGTTGCACAATCATCAAGAATCGTTCAAGAAGAAATTTTTGGCCCGGTGTTATCTATTCAAACTTTCAGAACGGTAGAAGAAGTGATTGAGAAAGCTAACAATATTCCTTATGGTTTAAGTGGTGGAGTATGGACCGATAAAGGATCGAAAATATTTAGGGTTACGTCGGCCCTAAGAGCAGGTGTGATCTGGGCTAATACGTACAATAAATTCGATCCAACTTCTCCTTTCGGAGGGTATAAAGAAAGTGGCGTTGGTAGAGAAGGTGGCTTGCACGGATTAATACCTTATTTAGAAGTTGAGCATAATTAATTTTTCAAAAGCATTTACAAAATGGATCAAATAGAAAAAACTAAAGTTAATACAGAACAAGCAAACGGGCAGGCAAAAGGTAAACGTTTGGATGTTATGAAAACGTATAAGATATACATCGACGGAAAGTTTCCGCGTACAGAATCAGGCAGATATTATATTCTGAAAGATTCTAAAGGTGAGAATTCAGTAAATATTTGTCAGTCGTCACGTAAAGATTTTCGTGAAGCGGTTGTTGCTGCTAGGAAAGCGCAACCTTCATGGGCAGCTAAATCTGCCTATAACAAAGGACAGATTCTTTACCGTATTGCAGAAATGTTGGAAGGAAGAAAAACACAATTCGTTGAAGAGTTAATACAGCAAGGAAGTTCACAAGCTCAAGCAGAAAAAGAAGTAGAGTTGTCGATTGATCGACTTGTTTACTATGCAGGCTGGAGCGATAAATATCAACAGGTATTTTCGGCAGTGAATCCTGTGGAATCTTCGCATTTTAATTTTTCAATGGCTGAACCTACAGGCGTTGTTTCTGCACTTTCATCAGAAAATTATGGACTGATCGGTTTGGTTTCAGTAATTGCTCCTGCAATTGTTGGTGGAAATACAATTATTATTCTTGCTTCTTCGGAAAAACCTTTGTGTGCTGTAACTTTTGGTGAAGTAATAAATTCATCTGATGTTCCGGGTGGTGTAGTAAACATACTTACAGGTTTCCGTTCGGAATTGTTGACACATTTTGCAAATCATATGGATGTAAACGCAATTGTTTACAATGGAAATAATTTAGAGGAGATTATTAAGATAAAAGAATTGTCTTCCCTAAATGTAAAAAGAGCGATCATTTATAAAGATGTGAATGACATGGATGAGAACTCTCAAAATGGATATCGGATTATGGATCTTCAAGAAATAAAAACAACTTGGCATCCTGTTGGCCAGTAATAGTAAAATCATGGCTGAACATATTTTTCCATCTGCCACACTTGTTGATTTCAACGAGCGACAAAAAATGATGAAGCAAAAGCCAATGATTATTTGGTTGACCGGATTAAGTGGTTCAGGCAAAACAACTATAGCTCAAAAATTGGAAGTACAGTTATTGAGTGAAGGATTTAAAGTTTTTCTACTTGATGGCGATTCATTACGCGATGGATTAAACAAAGACTTGGGATTTACTGTAGAAGATAGGAAAGAGAATATTAGAAGAGCAGGAGAAATTTGTAAATTATTTTTTAACGCAGGAATGACCGTAATAACTTCTTTTATTTCGCCATTGGAAGAAGATAGAAGGAAAGTTAGAAGTCTATTTCCTCCGGGAAGTTTTGTTGAAGTTTATGTGAATACCCCGCTGGAAGTATGTGAAGCTCGCGATGTAAAAGGATTATATTCTAAAGCCAGAGCGGGAATAATAAACAATTTTACAGGTATAAGTTCACCTTATGAAGTACCTCACAAAGCGGAAGTAGTTATTGATACAACATTTTTTTCTATAGATGAGTGTGTTTATAAACTGAGAAATCAGTTGGATTTGAAAATTGATAATTGAAATATTTTGAAAGTTCGTTATTAATTTTATGCCGGCCCTGTCATGATATTAAGTGTAATTGTTATCTTAGTTGAGATTATTTTTATTGATTTAGGATTATTTTGAATCTAGATTTTAAATTAATTGCAATTGACTCCCAATAATAAAACTATTCCTTCCGAAAAATCACGTTTGCATCCGCGAAATAAACATCGTGAGCATTACGATTTTGATTTACTTATCCAAAAAACGCCTTCGCTCAAATCCTTTGTTCGTAAGAATCCTTACGGTAATTTGTCAATCGATTTTTTTGACCCTGCAGCAGTGAAATCTTTAAATTTGGCATTGTTAAAAGAGTATTATTCAATTTTATATTGGGATATTCCGGATGGTTATTTGTGTCCGCCAATTCCAGGCCGTGCTGATTATCTTCACCATGTTTTTGATTTACTTTCTGAAAGTAATTATTCTGAACCGCCTCGTGGAGCAAAAATTTGTTGCTTAGATATAGGAGTCGGAGCCAATTGCATTTATCCGATAATTGGCCATGCAGAGTACGGCTGGTCATTTGTTGGTACTGAAATAGATCCGATTGCCATTAGGTCTGCACAAAAAATAGTTGAATTAAATCCTTCTCTAAAAGGATTTGTAGAAATAAGACAACAACAAAATACTAAAGAAATTTTTAATGGAATAATTAAAAAGGAAGATTTTTTTGAAGTTTCAATTTGTAATCCCCCATTTTATTCGTCTGAAAAGGAAGCAACATCTGCCTCTCTTAGAAAGCAGTCCAATCTAAAGAAATCAAATGTTGATAAAAGTATTTTGAATTTTGGAGGTAAGAAAAATGAACTTTGGATTGACGGTGGTGAGGAAAAATTTGTAGGCGAAATGATCGACCAAAGCCAAGTGTATTCAAAAAATTGTAATTGGTTTACCACGCTCGTTTCTAGTTCTCAAAATTTGGATTCAATTTATTTAAGATTGAAAAGAGTAGAGGCCGTTAGAGTTATAACTATTCCAATGGGCACCGGAAATAAAGTAAGCAGAATAGTCGCATGGACTTATAACGTGTGATTTTAATGAAATTTATTTGATGATTTAATTTTGTTTTAATTCCTTTTTCTTTGTAAAACCATCCAATCTCTATTGCTCGTATTTGCAAAATCATATTCAAACGGAATAATTGGTTTTTATTCAGGAATACTTGTATAAAAAATGAACTGCTGCTTTTGTCTATTCCCATAAAAGCGTTACATTTATAACTTATATGTTTAGTTATAATCTTAATCATTTACGGGAATTAGAAGCGGAGAGTATTTTTATTCTTCGAGAAGTGGCTGCACAATTTGAAAACCCGGCTCTTTTGTTTAGTGGTGGAAAAGATTCTATCGTTATTTCTTATCTGGCCAAAAAAGCTTTTTATCCGGCTCGCGTTCCGTTTGTTCTTTTGCATATTGATACGGAACATAATTTTCCGGAAACAATTTCCTTTCGCGATCATTGGGTTAAAAAAATTGGAGCTAAACTTGTTGTTCGCTCTGTTCAAACTTCTATCGATCAGAATAAAGTTGTCGAAGAAACCGGACCTTATGCAAGTAGAAATTCATTGCAGACTGTAACACTTTTAGATGCAATTGACGAATTGAAAATTGATGCAGCTATTGGAGGTGCACGAAGAGATGAAGAAAAGGCAAGAGCAAAAGAAAGATTTTTTTCTCATAGAGATGAATTTGGTCAATGGGAACCCAAAAACCAAAGACCTGAACTGTGGAATATTTTTAATGGTAAGAAAAAGCATGGTGAACATTTTAGAATTTTTCCACTCAGCAATTGGACAGAAATTGATATATGGAATTATATATTAGCTAATAATATTGAAGTTCCTTCATTATATTTTTCACATACTAGGAAAGTTTTTAATAGAAATGGTGTTATATATGCATTTGCAGATTTTATGAAGTTAGTGCCTGAAGAAAAAGTTGTTTCTATGGATGTTCGATTTAGAACAATTGGAGATGTTACTTGTACCGGTGCTACTATCAGCAATGCATCAACTATCGCTGAAATTATTGAAGAGATTAAAGTATCACGAGTTACCGAACGTGGATCTAGAATTGATGACCAACGTTCGGAGACAGCAATGGAAGACAGAAAAAAATCAGGATATTTCTAAATTTAATTTACTATTAAGTGCCATATAAAACCGAAACTGAATTATTGAGACTTACCACTTGTGGAAGTGTTGACGATGGGAAAAGTACACTCATTGGCAGACTGCTTTATGACACAAAGAATATTTTTGATGATCAACTCCAAGCCTTAAAAATGTCGAGTGAAAGAAAAGGATTAGATGATATTGATCTATCGCTTTTAACTGATGGTTTAAAGTCGGAAAGAGAACAAGGAATTACAATTGATGTAGCCTATCGATATTTTTCAACGTTGAAAAGGAAATTTATTATTGCCGACACTCCTGGACATATTCAATACACAAGGAATATGGTGACAGGTGCCTCTTCAGCAAATTTAGCTTTAATACTTATTGATGCCCGCAAAGGAATTGTTGAGCAAACACAACGTCATTCTTTTATTGCCTCTTTGTTAGGTATTCCACATCTAGTTGTTTGTATTAATAAAATGGATCTAGTCGATTACAATCAAGAAATTTATAATAATATAGTCACTGAATTCAGAATGTTTTCTTCACGATTAAATGTTCAGGATATTCAATTTATACCCTTGAGTGCAAAATTCGGTGACAATGTAGTTGGCAGGTCGAATAATATGAATTGGTATGAAGGAAGTACTCTTATGTTTCATCTCGAAAATGTTCACATTAGTGGCGATCAAAATCACATCGGTTGTCGGTTCCCTGTTCAGTATGTTATAAGACCAAAAGAAGATAGATATCATGATTATCGCGCTTATGCCGGACGTATTGCTGGTGGTGTTTTTCGCCCGAACGATAAAGTGATGGTTCTCCCTAGCGGATTTACTACCACTATCAAATCAATTGAAACGTTTGAAGGTAGCCTTACTGAAGCTTTTTCTCCAATGTCTGTTTCTTTTACATTGAACGATGACATTGATATTGGAAGAGGAGATATGATTGTGAAAGAAAATAACATACCGGAAATAGGACAAGACATAGATCTTATGTTGTGTTGGCTAAACGATAAAGTATTGTTGCAAGGAGCAAAATATATTGTAAGGCATACAACGAAAGAAGTTAGGTGTATTGTAAAGGAAATTTTATACAAGATTGATATTTCATCGCTGAGAAGAAATGAAAATGAAAAAACTTTTGGTTTAAATGATATTGGTAGAGTAGTGATAAGAACTACTCTACCATTGTTCTACGATAGCTATGACCGAAATAGAAATACAGGTAGTTTAATCTTAGTGGATGAAGCAACAAATGAAACCGTTGGTGCCGGAATGATTATTTGAAAGAATTGTGAATGGACACAAAGAAATATATTGACTATCTATTGGTCGCTATTAAAGCAGCAGTTTTGGCCGGCGAAGAAATATTAAAAATATATGCTTCATCTTTTTCTGTCGAACTAAAGGAGGATCAATCTCCATTAACAGCTGCTGATAAAGCATCGCATTTAGTAATCGGAAATCAATTAACAGATTTTGGGTATCCTATTTTATCGGAGGAAGGTTTGGAGATTGATTTTGAGCAGAGAAAACATTGGACGAATTATTGGTGTGTTGACCCATTGGATGGTACCAAAGAATTTATTCGAAGGAATGGTGAATTCACCGTTAATATTGCTTTTATGGAAAATAAATCGCCGTTGTTTGGGATAATTTTTCAACCAACTACAGGGGAACTGTATGCTGGATTTGATAATGTAGTTTATTTTATAATGGCGAAACAAATTGATGAGCTGACAAATGAAAATTTGAATTCATTTAGATTAAAAATAAATTCTGGAAGTGAATCTCAACAGATCAAAGTTGTTGCTAGTCGCTCACATTTGTCTTCCGAAACGCAAGATTTCATAGATTCATTGAAAGCAAATGGTTCGGAAGTTTCAATTGTAAATGCAGGAAGTGCATTAAAATTTTGCTTACTTGCTAAAGGTCAAGCAACCATTTATCCTCGATTCGCCCCAACTATGGAATGGGATACGGCTGCCGGTCATGCAATATTAAAGGCCTGTGGTAAAAATATTTATCTTTCCGATTCTAATGTTGAAATGACCTATAATAAACCATCTTTAGTAAATGATTGGTTCGTTGCTCGATAAAATACAACTTGCTTTTAGTCGATTCAAGAATGACAAAGAATATTCTGAATTAGTACGGACTAGTTCCCTGGCTTTGCTAGTGAGAATGGTTGGAGTAATAACCGGATTTTTTGTTACGGTTTTTACAACTCGTTTTTATGGAGCCGATGCACTAGGGATCGTTGCTATATGCATTGCAATTTTAAGTTTTGCTTCTGTGTTTGGAAAGTTTGGACTTGATGTAGCATTGATGAAATATGTTGCGGAATTTTCAGTGGAAAAAAAATTATCGATGGTTAAAGCAGCTTATATAGCTGCTATGAAAGTAATTTTGCCGATCTCTTTTTTAATTTCGTTAATCTTGTTTTATACAGCTGATTTTATTTCTATTCATCTTCTCCATAAACCTTATTTGAAAAACCTTTTGCAGGTGAATGCTTGGTTAACTCTCCCTTTAGTGTTGATTCTTGTAAATTCTGAATGTGTTCGAGGATTCAAAAAGATAAAAACGTATACCTTTTTTCAAACGGTATCTGTATCGCTTATAGCAATGTTTTTATTATTCATCTTATCTTATTATTATTCAAATAAAGAAATTCCTACATATATTCAATTTTTAAGTATCGCAATAACAGGGTGTGTCTCCACTTTTGTTTGGTTCCATTACAGCGGATTTTTAAAAGTGAATTCGGCATCTGAATTTTCAACATCAACTTTATTGAAGATATCTTCACCTATGTTTCTCACTACTTTGATGCAGTTAATAATGTCGTGGGCAGGGACTCTTATTCTTGCCGCTTATAATACTGACTCAGATGTTGGAGTTTATAATGCTTTAATCAGAATCTCAGTATTCACTAATGTAACTATTTTAGCAATTAACAGTCTTGCAATGCCTCGTTTTGTTGAAGCATTTTCGTCAGGTAAAATATTGCTTCTAGAAAAAAATGCAAAAGAAGCCGCGCGGTTAATTTTATTTTCAGCTATTCCGGCTTTTGTTTTATTGTTTTTCTTTCCGCACTTTATTTTATCAATTTTTGGTAAAGAATTTCCAGGAAACGAAATGGCACTTTATGTATTATTAGTCGGTCAACTAATTGTAGCTTCTGTTGGACTTCCCTCTCAATTATTGAATATGACGGGTCGACAATCAATTCTTAGGAATATTGCTTTAGTATCTGCTCTTATTAATGTAATTGCTTGCCTATTGTTAATTCCTCATTTTGGATTAATGGGAGCTTGTATAGCGCAAGTGATTGGGATTTTTGCTTGGAATTTACTTTCAGTTTTTGAAGTTAAAAGAAGGCTAGGTTTTTTTAGTTTTTTTAATCCATTTTCTTGAAAGATTTTAATACGAATTAACTTGGTTGTAGTCATCGATTAAATTGCCATTTTAGTCTAATAGCCTTTAAAAAGATGTCATTTACATCCTAACTCTCAAATAAGTTCTCAATTGACTCACGAATCTAAATAGGTTGATTACTGTTATTTTTCATAATTTATTATTTTTCCTTTATGCTATCATCTAGAATAAGTATTTTCGTTGAACCGTTTCAAGGCACATGATCATTGCAAATAGGACTCAACAGCTCCATCCACTTTTAGCTTATACATTGCTGTTTTTAGTGTATACATCTACTTTCCGTGTATTTGCTACTTTACCCTTAGAAACTCTGCATCAGTCATTGTCTACTTTTTCTATCGTATTATTGACAGTCTATTATTTATTCAGCATGTTTTTAAATATTAAAAATAATCGTATAAGTAAGTTAGATGTTTTGATGTGGACATTTATTTTTGTTAATTTTCTTGCAGCATTTAAAGGCCACGAAGTTTTTGGACAGCCTTACTATTATGGAATCATGGCGCAGCGATCTGTATTGCTCTCTATAAGTGGAATACTTTTGGTTTCCCTTTTGAACAAAGGATTGATAACAATAAATCAAGTCGAAAAATCATTTTTATACCTATCACTTTCCTTACTTGTTGTTTTTTATTTATTTTTTCTATTTGTTGACCCGGTAAAATTTACCGATGCTGAATTTGTTGCATATTCGCCAATACGAGGATATCGTTATCGCTTTCAATTCGCCTTGGTAATAATGCTGCTTTTTTATTCTTTGTTTAAAGTGTCGCACGAGCAAAAGAATCGATTTATAATTGTAGCACTCCTAATATTGTTTTATCTCATTTATTTCCTTCAATCCAGAACTACTCTGGTTGTGTTAGCAATAACCATATTAATTTATTTTGTCAGAAATTTTACACTTAAAGAAAAAATTAAAAATACATTGATCTATGGTGGAGTTGGACTTGTAGCAATCACAATTCTTTTTACGTTAGGATACACATCGTTATTTGAAAAGTATCAAGTATTGTATCAAAATGTTTTTAATGTTTTCCAAGGTGAATCACCCGATGAAGCATCATCGGCTGTTCGATTCATGGAGTTCAATACTGCAATTGATTACATTCAGCGAAACCCAATTCTGGGAAACGGATTTATTTCTAATCAATGGAATGGAGGTTGGCACGATTTACTAGGTTATTTCTATCCTGTAGATATTGGAATATTAGGCAATCTTTTTGTATTTGGAATCTTTGGTACGGTTTTGATTTATCTTCCGTATTATTTTTCATTAACGATGTCGAGAGAAATATTTTCGAATCATGTATTTTTTAAGACGTGTGAATATATGTTGCTCTTCTTTTTTTTATGTATGTTTTTTTCAGCTGTTAATATTCGAGATTCAAGTAGTATTATGTTCTTAGTGTGTTTGCTTTACTATTTTAGATATTTTTACTCACCTTCAAGTATAAATAGTTCAACAGTATGAAGCATCCACAATTTATTGTAGTCGGAGCTGCAAGAGCTGGAACTAGTTCTCTTAATTCTTATTTGATGCAGCATCCTGATATTTTTTTACCAAAAGTAAAGGAACCTTGCTTTTTCTCTTTTGCAGGCGAAAAGATAAATTTTAAAAATGGGAAGTTTGCTTTTGCTATTAATTCGATTGATCAATATTGTTCCTTATTTATAAAAGCTAATTCAAATCAAATTACAGGTGATATTTCTACGCCATATCTTTATTTGTATGAAAAAACTATCGACAACTTTAGAAAATTTCATGATAATTTCCAAAATGTAAAGATCATTATCATTCTTAGAGACCCTGTGGAACGGGCCTACTCGCAATATTTATGGAGAGTAAGAGATGGTCGTGAAGAACTTACATTTGAACAAGCTATTGACGCTGAAAAAAATAGAATAATAGAAAATTATAGCTTCGATTATTTTTATCTTGACAGAGGACTTTATTACAAACAAGTAAAAGCGTATTTGGATAATTTTACCGAAGTGAAAATAATATTGTTTGAAGAATTTAAAAATAATACTGAGCAAGTATTGAAAGAAATTTGTCAATTTTTAAATGTGGATCCTGAATTCAAATTTGTTAAGAGAACAAAACAGAATACTTCTTTTTTACCAAGATCTATTCTTGTGAGTCGCTTAATTTCTTCAGAAAGTAAAACTAAATTTAAATTACTTAATCTTCTCCCGAATCAAATAAGAAGTACTTTCAAAGAAAAACTCATGAAATTAAACAAATCGAAGGAGGAAGTGTCATCTATTAATTTAGAAACTGAAAAAATGTTGCGAACTTATTTCCGAGATGATTTGTTGATGTTGCAAAAATTGATCAACCGAGACTTATCCCGCTGGATGCAAACTGATATATAGTATTTGGAAAATAAATTACATATAACAATTGTAGACTATGTCGGTATAAAGGCCGGCTTAGATTTGTATAATGATGAATTGGCCACAGCTTTAATCGATCAGTCAGTTCACGTCAAAGTGTTAAGTAATTATAGATCTAAATTTGGTCGTAAATATTTCAGTAATAAGTTTGCAAATTCACCGGGTTTTTTTTCTTGGTTGTTTCTTGGTTATGTTAAATCGTTGATTGCAATTAAAATTAAATCTGATGTTGTAATTGTTCATTTGTTCAATCCAACGATTTTAGATTCGCTTTTTTTAAAATGTATTAAACGGTGGAGAAAAAAAATAGTTTGTATTTTACACGATGTTGAGTCCTTGACTGTAGCAAATAAAGAAAACAGGAATTTAGAAAAATGTTTGAATTATTCAGATCATCTTGTTGTTCATAATAATTTTACTTTTAAATTAACTCAACAAAAATTTCCTCGTTTTGCTTTTAAGTTAGTTGTTATTCCGCATATTTCCTTTCATGATCAACGAACAATTATTTCGAAACAAGATGCAAGGTATAAACTTTCTCTCCCGTTGGACAAGGATATAATTCTTTTTTTTGGCATGATTAAGCAATCAAAAGGTTTAGATGTTTTGCTATTGGCTATGAGTAATGTGGATGCAAATTTGGTGATAGCAGGCAGACTTAGAAACCAGATCTTTAATAATTATTCTGAAATAATTGAAAAAAATAATATTGCTGACAAAGTAATCAGCGATATTAATTATATTAGAAATGAAAAAAGAGATCTATATTTCAAGGCTGCAGATTTAATTGTACTTCCTTATCGAAAAATTTATCAAAGTGGTGTACTAATTTTAGCTCTCAGTTATGAACTTCCAGTTGTAATGAGCAATCTCCAACCCAATATCGAATTTCTGGGTGATAGTAAGTGTGTAGTTCTATTCGAATCGGAGGATTCTATAGATCTTGCTGATAAAGTCAATTCGGTTTTAACTGATAGGATGCGATTAAAGGATTTAATAGAGCAAGGAAAAATAAAATTGGCAAGAGATCATAATCCGGCTATTATTGCTAAATCATTTTTAGAATTGATAGAAAGATGAAAATAGCAATTATTGGAACAAAAGGCTTGCCAGCTACCTATGGGGGATTTGAAACATTTGCATGGAACCTTTCTCGATTTTTGATTTTGAAAGGGAACCAAGTAACAGTTGTCAACGAAAAAGGAATTTCAACGATTAATGAAATTGAAGGAATAAAAATTTTATATAGTAAATATCAAAAAAGCAAAAATCCATTAAAATTTTATTACAACTCATTAAAGTTGGTTAAAAAAAATC
The DNA here is from genome assembly GCA_031367345.1 of Bacteroidota bacterium. Classification (GTDB taxonomy): domain Bacteria; phylum Bacteroidota; class Bacteroidia; order AKYH767-A; family 2013-40CM-41-45; genus JADKIH01. The sequence continues at coordinate 85,719 of JANLPR010000045.1, forward strand.
ATGATATCGTATTGGTTTGTGGTGTTGGTGGAGCTTTTTTCTATAAGTTAATAAAGGGAGAAGCAATTGTCATTACAAATGTAGACGGACTTGAGCATCTCAGAAGGAAGTATACGTTGATTCAAAGATTTGTTGTGAAAATTTTACAAAGAGCGTCCTCAATCTTTTCGGACTACATTATAGCTGATTCTGATCAAGTGAAAACATTTTGGAGTACTAATTTTAGAAAATCAAGAAATAAAATTAGTGCTATTTGTTATGGGGCTGATATCCCAGAAAAATTCGATTCAGTTTTATTAGATAAATACGCTATTTTTAAAAATCAATATTATCTAGTGGTGGCGCGAATAGTGCCTGAAAATAATATAAAAATGATTCTTGATGCATTTTCAAATTATAGAGGTAGTAAGAAATTAGTCGTTGTAGGAAAAGTTAATGATAATAATTATTCAAAAGAATTTGCTACAGTATTAAATGAAAAAATAAATTTTGTCGGAAGTATTTATAATAAACCAAAGTTAGATAGTTTGCGAATAAATTCATTTGCTTATATTCATGGTCATAGTGTTGGAGGAACAAATCCTGCACTCTTAGAAGCAATGGCTTGTGAATGCATTTGTCTTTGTCACGACAATGTATTTAATAGAGAAGTAACCAATAACGAGCAACTGTATTTTGATTCGTCTGTTTCTTTAAAATTATTAATGGAAAATTTAGAAACAATGCCTGACTTAATAGATTACAAAAGCAAAGCTAAAATTAGAGTGATTGAGAATTATAGTTGGGAACAAATAGGAAATCAATATGTCCAACTTTTTGATCTTTTAATCAAAAAAAGAAAATGAAAATTTCGTATCATTCATTGGATAATTTAGATGACTTGGTTAAACTTTCACTTAGTTTTTATCCTGAAAGTGAAATTTCTACCAAAGAATATTTGGAGTGGGAATACTTGCAAAATCCAGCAGGCGAAGCAATAGTTGCCGTCGCAAAGGACGATGAAAATACTGTTGGACAGTATATCGCTATACCTGTTAAAATTCAGCACGGTCCTATCTACATTAAAGGTTCTTTATCGTTGAATACTCTCACTAAAAGTGACTATCAAGGGAAAGGGTTATTCCCGTCAATGGCAAGAGAAGCATTTAGTAGATGTAAAACTGTAGGTGTAGATTTTACTTTTGGTTTTCCTAACGCCAGTTCTTTTGGAGGATTTATTTCCAAATTAAATTTTAAACACATAGGAAATTTACCATTGTATATATTGCCGTTAAATTTTATTAAAGCAATTTTTCATTTTTTATTTAAAGGAACAAATAAAAGAAATGTGGAGTTAGATATTATTTTAAATGATTCGCAATCATTAATTACAGTGCTCGATTTAAATGTAGATGGTAAATCATTGACTCATTTTTTGGGTGATTTTTATAGTAGAAATAAATTTGTTACAACTCGATCCATTGAATGGTTAAAATGGCGGTATGTTGATATACCTATAAGAAAATATACGTTACTGAAAGAGACAAGGAACGGAGTTATTGTAGGGATGGCGGTAATTCGAGCAAAAATTATTTCGGGCGTTCGAACTGGTATTGTAGTCGATTCAGTAGTAACAAATGATTCAATTGAATTATTTCCATACATTAAGAAATTAGGTAAAAAAAATAAGTTAGACCTTTTTATTTTTACCGCGCCTGAAGATTCTAGAGAAGTAAGTGAGGCTAAGAAAATTAAATTTTTACAATTCCCCTATGCGTTAATGTTCAAAAAACTTCCTTTCATCATTCGTTCTCACATGCAAGAAAATGATAAAACAATATTCGAATTTAAGAATTGGTTTCTTACCTTTGGTGACTACGATATTTTTTGATGAATATTTTAACTTTCGACCTAGAAGATTGGTTTCACATTCTTGACTATAACGAAACGTCACATCCTTCACATTGGATTACGTTTGAGTCTCGCATTGAAAATAACACAAACCGAATTTTGGATTTATTGGATAAGCATAATCAAAAAGCTACTTTTTTTTGTTTAGGCTGGATTGCTCAGAAATATCCGCAACTTATTCATAAAATTGCAACGAAGCATGAAATCGCTTGCCATTCTATGAATCATCAATTAATCCCATCACAATCAAAAGAACAATTTATTGATGATCTAAAATTATCTTTATCAATTCTTGAAAATATTATTGGAAGGAAAGTTACGATATATCGCGCTCCAGGATTTTCAATTGGTAAGGAGAATTTGTATGTTTTTAAAGAGCTTTCTAAATTAAATATTACTGTCGACTGTTCTATTTTTCCGGCCAAAAGAAATCATGGCGGCATTGAGAAATTTCCTTTTAAATCACCTTGTCGTATAATTGGTGAGGATTTCGATATACTGGAATTTCCAGTAAATACTATTTCATTTTTTAGTAAACAAATTATCTTCTCTGGTGGTGGATATTTTCGTTTATTACCTTATTTTTTTATCAAATCTAGAATGAAAAATGCAAATTATGTAATGACTTATTTTCATCCACGTGATTTTGATCCGAGGCAGCCAATGTTAAAAGGGCTTCCATTAAAACGTAAGTTTATGAGTTATGTGGGATTGAGTTCTTCATTTCGTAAATTGGATTTTATGCTTAGAGATTTTGATTTTGTAACAGTTGGCGAAGCAGCTACTAGTTTGTCATTGGAAAAATTGCCTGTGGTAAAGTATTAAAGATTTTCTGTTATTTGATTCGATAAACTAATTATATTCGCTAAGCATTTTATCCGTTGCATCTATTGAAGCCATATGTCGCTAAAAAAATTTATCAATTTTGTTTTTATGTGTTTTTTTGTTCAAACTAGCTTTGGACAAGAGTCAGTTTTTACTCTGAACAGAGATGTAAATCAACGGTTGGGAGTTTACATTAATAGTGACACAACCGGATTTCATAGTAGTTTGATGCCTTATTTGGTAAATGATCTTGGGCAAATTGTTGACCTTGATTCTTTGTATCAACCTATGGTCAGTGATAGTAGATTCTCTAAAACATGGGTAGGTAGAAAGCTTTTCTCTGAACATTTTTTGTATGTTGATGCCGACGACATTAAATTATCAGTGGATCCTGTATTTAACTTTCAACTTGCAAAAGAAAAAGGAAATAGCAATACCCTTTTTGTTAATACTAAAGGAATACTTGTTCAAGGAAATGTTCACAATAAATTTTATTTTTATACCGGATTTCATGAAAATCAAGCACGTTATGCCACTTACATTGACAGTACTGTTCACCAATATAATGTCGTTCCAGGACAAGGCGTGGTAAAATATTTACCAAAAAACGAATTCGACTTTTCTCAATCAACAGGTGGTATTGGATACCGACTCGACAAACATTTCGATTTTCTACTTGCTCAGGATAAACTTTTTATTGGTGACGGTTATCGTTCACTTTTGTTGTCAGACAATGCTTATAGTTTTCCTTTTTTGAGAATGAATATGACTTTTTGGAAATTTAAATATACTGTTATTTATGCTGTTTATCGCGACCTTCAACAAGCTCCTGATCCTAATATTGGGTACTATAAAAAATACAATACCACTCATAATCTAGATTTGAATATCGGGAAGAAAAATAAAATTACTATCAGTATTTTTGAAACTGTTATGTGGAAACCCGCTGCTTCAAGAGGTTATGAATTGGCATATTTAAATCCGGTATTATTTATTAGACCGGTAGAAAATTCATTAGGTTCTCCTGACAATGTACTGTTGGGTTCGAATTTTAAATGGAAAATCAATGGACATAATTCTATTTATGGACAATTGATGCTTGATGAATTTTTGCTCAATGAAGTACGATCAGGTAACGGTTGGTGGGGAAACAAGCAAGGTGTTCAGCTGGGATATAAAACGCTGGATGTATTTAAGATTAAAAATTTAAATTTTCAAAGTGAAATAAATATGGTTAGACCATATACATATTCTCATCGTTCTTCAGAGCAAAGTTATACTCACTATAATCAAGCATTGGCGCATCCTCTTGGATCTAATTTTATAGAATCTGTTTCTTTTGTTAATTATCGTTACAAAAACATTTTCGCAGAAATTAAAATTCAAATTGCAAAAATGGGCCGTGATACAGCAGGAGTAAATTTAGGTAATAATATTTTCGATAATTATGATACGCGGAATTCTGAATATGGGCATCGCCTTTTTGATGGATTAGCGAGTAATTTGAAACAAGTGGATCTTCGATTAAATTATTTGATAAATCCGAAGACAAATTTTGTTATTGAGGCCGGAGTAAACATTAGGAAATTTAGCAATAGTCTGAATAATGATTCAGCTACAATTTTTTATTTTGGAATTAAAACAGCTTTGGAAAATTATTATTTCGATTATTAAGTCCAATATAATTAATCTACGGAAAATGCTATTGGTACAAATCGGTTCAGTCGAACGCAACATTTGATCTAGTTGCTTTTTTTAATAATATTTTCAGAATTCAGTGATTGATATTCCTGTAACTGAATACAGGGGCTCTCTTTTTATCTTGTCAATCTTCTTTTTATTTTATCAGGATTTGATAATTACCTGCTGGATTACCAGTTTTAACTCTTTTTATCCGGCAAACAAGTTTAATTTTCATCAAATTACAGTGTATTTTGCCTATGTATTTCTAACATTAAGCTATTAAAGAAAAACTGCAACCAAGCACGATCCTTTTAGTATAAACTGAGCTATGAACTGTTAGTTCAATTTGCCATCAAACTATGACTTCAAAAAAAGTTAATTTATTATTTGTTTTTGGTACAAGACCGGAAGCAATTAAGTTGGCCCCACTTATCAAAGAATTTAAAAGACGAGAAGAGTTTAACACGTTCGTTTGTGTTACTGCTCAGCATCGTCAAATGTTAGATCAGGTGTTAACTTTTTTTGAAATAATTCCAGACTTCGATCTGGATATTATGGTTAATGATCAAACTCTTTTTGATGTAACTGCAAATGCTTTGGTGAAATTAGAAAAAGTGTTGAATGATTGTCAACCTGATTGTGTTTTTGTTCAAGGTGATACAACAACTGCTTTTGTAGGTGCGCTAGCTGCTTATTATAAAAAAGTAAAAGTTGCGCATATCGAAGCTGGACTTCGTAGTCATAACAAATATTCTCCTTTTCCGGAAGAAATGAATCGTACTCTTGCCGGACATATTGCTGATTATCATTTTACCCCAACACCTCAAGCTGTTGTTCATTTAAAAAATGAAAATATTCATGACAATGTGTTTGATGTAGGTAATACTGTGATTGATGCGCTCTTTTTAGGATTAGAGCAAACGAAAAAACGAAAATCAAAAGTTGATTTTTCATTTTTACGAGCTGATAAAAAAATGGTGCTGATTACCGGACATCGTCGTGAAAGTTTCGGGAATCCATTTGAAAATATTTGTACTTCTATTGCTAGGTTAGCAAATAAATATCCTGATGTCGACTTTTTATATCCTATGCACCTCAATCCGAATGTTCGTGAACCGGTGAATAGATTGTTGTCGGGAAAAAATAATGTTCATCTTATTGAACCACTCGAATATCCTGAATTTATCACAATGATAGAACGCTCTGCCATTGTACTTACTGATTCCGGTGGCTTGCAAGAGGAGGCGCCTTCTTTAGGTAAACCTGTTTTAGTTATGAGAGAAGTAACAGAACGAATGGAAGGTGTTGAAGCAGGTACGGCGAAATTGGTAGGTACAGATATAGAATTAATTGTTTCGGAAATAAGTAAATTGTTGGATGACACTGCCTACTATGAGAAAATGGCTAAAGCGGTTAATCCTTATGGTGACGGAACATCGTGTGTAAAAATTGCTGATATTATTTATCAGTTATTCTCTAAATTAAAATAATTCAAAATGCAAGTAACAATAATGGGTTTGGGGTATATTGGCCTACCAACAGCTGCACTAATTGCAAGTAAAGGAATTGTAGTTAATGGTGTTGATGTAAATAAAAATGTCGTTGATACAATTAACAAAGGGAAAATTCACATTGTTGAACCGGATCTTGATGGATTAGTTCATTATGCTGTATTGAAAAAATATTTAACTGCATCAACTAAAGTGAAAGCATCTGATGTTTTTTTGATTGCAGTTCCTACACCATTTAAAAAAGATAATCAACCGGACCTTTCTTTTGTTGAAAAAGCCACTAAGATGGTTATTCCTCATTTGAAGTCGGGCAATTTATTTATTATTGAATCTACCAGTCCTGTTGGAACCACAGAAAAAATGTCTAAGTTAATTTTCAAAGAACGTCCGGAATTGAAAGACAAAATTTGGATTGCCTATTGCCCTGAAAGAGTTTTACCAGGTAGTGTTATTTATGAATTGCAGCAAAACGATCGTGTTATTGGCGGTATAGATTTGCCTTCCACTGAGGCTGCTTATAATTTTTATGGAAAATTTGTAAAAGGAAATTTACATAGAACAAATTCTCGTACCGCTGAAATGTGCAAACTTGTAGAGAATGCTTTTCGAGATGTAAATATTGCTTTTGCCAATGAGTTGTCGATGATTTGTGATAAAGCTAAAATTAATGTGAATGAGTTGATAGATTTAGCTTGTAAACACCCACGAGTTCGAATCTTGAAACCAGGACCGGGAGTAGGTGGTCATTGTATTGCTGTAGATCCCTGGTTTATTGTTTCTGAATTTCCGAAGGAAGCAAAAATTATTAAACAAGCCAGACTCACAAATAATCATAAAAAGGATTGGGTGATTGAAAAGATTAATGAAAACATTAAAAAATTTTCAAAATCTTCCGGAAGAATTCCAAAGGTTGCTTGCATGGGACTTTCTTATAAAGCAGATATAGACGATTTACGTGAATCACCTGCTTTAGATATATTCAAGGAATTAGAAAAAAGTGGACACCAAGTTTTGGCGGTGGAACCAAATTTACGTCGACACCCAAAAATTGAAATTACCGATACATTGAGAGCAATTTCGGAAGCCGATATATTGGTTTTTTTAGTTGCTCATAAAGAATTTTCAACGCTTGTATTACCAACAGGAAAAATAATCCTTGATTACTGTGGAGTGCAATTTAAAAGATAGGATTTTACACCAATGGTGAAACATCAACTTATCGATGAATTTAAGAGATCAGGAAAACCAGATAAGTCTGTTTTCCAAACTTTAATTTTTCGAGTTCTTGGTTTAGGACTAATTTTATTACTTCAAATTTTGTTGGCCCGTCTTATGGGTCCAAAAAATTACGGAGACTACACTATTATTGTTACGGTAATTAATATTGGTTTAGTTGTAAGTGTTTTTGGATTTGATTCTTCTGTACAGAGATTTCTTCCCTATTCATTGCAATCAAACAAACTTTCAAAAGCTAATGGTTTTTTAAAGTTTAGTGGAGTTGCGGTTTTTCTTTCTTCTCTCGGATGCGCTATTTTATTATTTGGCTTCTTACTTATTAAATCGAAAAGTTTTAATAGCTCTTTCAATGAAGGACTTTTCTGGGGAATATTTGCTTTGCCAGTTTTAGCTTTCTCAATTAGAGCAAGCGCCATTCTTCGGTCGATCAAAATGATTAAATTGTCGTTGCTTCCAACTTATTTTTTATTCCCGCTATTGATGGGGATTAGTTGTTGGTATTATTTTTCTATTTATCACAAACTCACAGTTGATGCTGTAATGCTAATTAGCCTATGTGTTTCTATTTTTATTTACCTCTTTATAAATCGTCGTAAATCAATTTGGATCAAAGAAGTATTGCCGGAAGTAGATGCTGAATACGATAGAAAACTTTGGTTAAGTGTATCTTCTGTGCTATTGCTTACTACTCTCTTGGATTTGATATTGAAACAGTCTGATATTTTGATGGTAGGATATTTTCTTGGTAATACAAAAGCCGGAGTGTATAGTGTTGCAGCGAAACTTGCAACATTAGCGGCGCTAGGGTTAGCAGTGGCCGATTATGTAATTATGCCCAAAATTTCTTCATTGTATGAATCGAAGCAATTAGGTAAACTCCAACAAACAATTCGTGCAGCCGCATTTCAGATCTTGAGTATTTCACTTCCGGTAATTGCCGGACTAATGATTTTCGGGAAATTTATTCTTAATTTTTTTGGCAAAACGTATCAAGAAGCATATTTTCCTTTACTCGTTTTACTTATCGGTCAATTTATTAATGCGATTACAGGAATGGTAGGTGGACTTATGACCATGACCGGACATCAACGACAGTTTTTTATTTTTTATTTCTGCGCAATCCTACTTCAATTTGGGTTGAATGTAGTTTTGATTAATCAATTAGGAATTATTGGTGCATCCTTAGGAACTTCATTAGCAATGGTCTTTCTAAACGTCTGTGCTTACCGTTTCGTAAAGCGAAAATTGAAAATAAGAGCGGGTATTTTATAGCCTTTTTCTAAGCGACCGACTAATTGATTTTTGTATCTTCGGGCTTCAAATCCTTCTATTATTTTGATTTCAACTATTACATTGGCGTCTTTAAGTTTGAACAATGAGGAAATTCGATCCAATACTATGGACCGAATTTTATTAGTGTTTTTAGTTTTCAGTATTTTTTTTGAATCTAATTTGCCGAATATTTATGGAGCAAGTACTCCTTTTGTTTTATTCGGAATTACTTTTTTATATTTAGCAGTTGCACGATTGAAAACTTTAGTGCGACTGTTTTCAGGAAAATATTTTATTATTTCAATTGCCTTTGCTGTTGTTTGTGTATTCATGGAGACATTGCATCCATTTCCAAATTACGATTTTATTTCCCGTTATATTAATATGGTTTTGGGTTTGTTTTGTATCGTCGCACTTTGTAAAGACAGATTTGCTATCGATCTAGTTTTGTTTTCATTCATTCTTGCTAGTGCCATTCAGTCAATAATGATGATTACAGGTACTGCACCCATGATGAATAATCTTTCAGCTCAAGGATTTTCAGACGCATCTCATGCACGCTTAATGGCCTTTGAAGAATTTTATTTAAGAGGAAACTTAAACGATATTTCTTATTTCTCCTCCATCGGTTCAATTATTGGAATTATTTGGGCTTACTATGAAGAGGTAAAGTGGAAAAAGTTTATCATCGTTGCATTGACTCTGCCTTCTATTTTAGGAGTTTTTTTGCCAGCCTCTCGTACTGGTGCTGTTATTTTTTTCGCAAGCTTTCTCTTGTTTATTTATAAATCGAAAATAAAATTTCGAAAATATGTATTTGCAATACCGATATTATTTATTTTCCTTGTAATGATTGTTCCCGAAGTTGTTTGGGTAAGATTATCTTCTCTTGTAAGAGTAAGCGAATTGCAAAATGAAGATAGTCGTACAAAAGTATATATTGCAGTATTGAAAAATATAGACCAGTATTTTTTGAGTGGTGTTGGGTCTGGAAATTATTGGCATGGTTGGGCTGTAAATGCCGGTATTACAAATCGCTTCACAACCGATATTGCAATGGCTGCGCACAATGCCTTTTTTCAAGTATGGATCTATTGGGGATTGCCTGCTTTAATTTCTTTTATTTATATAATGAATGTTTTTTCAAAAGCTCTCGATAAAAATGTTGCCGGTGACCGAAGAAAAACGTGTATTTATATTTTTATTATGATTATTCCAATGATCTTTTTATTCTACCACTCGTTTTATCATAAAACTTTTTCTATCGGACTTGGTTTGCTTCTAAGTTTACGATTTTGGAAAATTGAGCACTCTAAATTTATTTAAGATGCCAACTAATAAATTCTACTTAGCATTTGTTATTGGTTCCATGAAATTCGGAGGAGCCGAACGTGCAATATTAAATTTAGTAAATGCATTATGCAAAATGGGATATCAAATTGATTTGGTATTGATAGATGGTAAAGGTGAGTTTTTACCACTGATTAACGAAGAAGTTAAAGTTATAGATTTGCAGTCTAAACGTTCTGTATTTGCATTCCGAAAATTTTCAAAATATTTGAGTAAGAATAATCCGGATGGTGTTATTGCCATTCAAAATCACGTTCAATTAATGGTTTTAATTTGCACAATCATTTCAAAATATAAAGGAAAGATTGTCTTAAATGAGCAAAGTACATTCTCTGAGAATTTGAATGGCCTAAAAGGTTTTTTCCAAAAGGGTTTAAGCAAAATTCTTTTTCCTATGGCTGATAAACTTATTACTGTTTCTGAAGGAGTAAAAGTGGATATGATCAGACATTTTCCACGGTTAACTGATAGAATTGAAGTAATTTATAATCCAATTGTAGCAACAAATGTTAGTCCTTCATCAAATTCTAGTCCGGATCATCCTTTTTTTAATAGTGATAAAAAAGTAATAATTGCTGCCGGACGGTTAACTAAAAGTAAGAATTTTGAATTGCTTATTAAAGCTTTTAGGTTGGTAAACAATAATAATGAATTTCATCTTCTTATTTTAGGTGATGGTGAGGAAAGGAATAATTTGATTTTGTTGGCAAAGAAATTTAAGATCGATCATTTTGTTTCTTTACCAGGATTTGTAAGTGATCCGTTGACTTATTTTTCAAAAGCGGATTTATTTGTGTTAAGTTCTAATTTTGAAGGATTGCCAGGTGTTTTAATTGAAGCGCTATCGTGTGGTTGTAAAATAATAAGTACTAATTGCAATTTTGGTCCAAGTGAAATTCTTGAAAATGGTAAATTTGGTAGGTTAGTTCCAGTCAATAATGTTGATGCACTTGCGAAATCAATATTGCTTGCACTTTCTGAAAAAAATGATCCGTTCTTGTTGAAGAAGCGAGCAAATGATTTTAACATTGAAACAATTTCTTCGCGGTATGATGATTTTTTTAAAAAATTATTAGAAACATCGAATAGCGAGTAGACTTTATTGCACCTCAGTGAAAAGTAAAATGATAAAGAAGAAAATACTACTTATTGGTCCTATTCCTTTACCTATGGGTGGAGTAAGTATTCATGTTAGTCGTTTGGCGGATAAGATTAACGCTTCCGATAATTTTCAGAGCGCTATTCTTGATCCGAGGAAATTCCTTTTTCGAAAAACAGATGGTAGTCGTTCTAATTTGTTTAATGCCTTTTTGTATTTTATGGATGCTGAAATTGTGCATATTCATTCCGGTGGGAAAAATAGATTATGGTTGGGACGAATGCTTAAGTCGTTTGGAAAAAAAATAATTTTTACTCAACATAATATGCGTGAAAATGATTTGGTTTTTTTTAATAAGCTAGTTGATTTAAGTGATGCAACTATCATTGTTTGTAAAATGAAAGGTGTGGAGAGTTCAAATAAACTAAAAATAATTCCGGCTTATATACCGGCTAGTAATTATACTAATGCGGATTTAAAAATTCTAAGCCAAATTAAAAATTTCTCTAAAGTCCTATTAGCCTTTGCTACTCATAAAAAGGGCAGTCCTGGTCTTTATGATGGAAAGGATATTTACGGTTTCGATATTTTGTTGAGTGCTTTTCCCAAAGTATTTCAGCTGGGAATGATTTTAGTTTTAATTGATGTGAATGGAACAATGAAAATGAGATATAGTGAAACAGTCCTAAAATTGAATCAAGCTGGTTTTCCGGTACTTTATATTGATCACAGTGTAGAGTTGATTCCACTGTTTGAGCATATTTATGTGATGATTCGCCCTACACGCTCAGATGGCGATAGTATTTCAATTAGAGAAGCGCTAAATTGTGGAACACGCGTTATTGCAAGTGATGTTACCGAACGTCCTGAAGGTGTTCTTGTGTATAATGCCGAGTCTGTTGAAAGTTTGATAAGTTTAATTACAACTCTTGATAACCATTCCATACCTAAAGTGCCTCAAAATGATTATTCGGATCAGATTTTAACTATTTATGATTCTATTTTTTCAATCAATTCATGAGCAATTTTGCCGGATATTATTTACCAGAATCAATGGGTATAGTTATGTGTTAAAAGACTTCGAAAATTAGTTATAATCATTATTTTTTTTAATTTTGTAGTATGCCACTAGTTCTTTATAATTAACTTATTTTCTCAGTGGAAAATATTTTTAAATTAAGTCGTTCGTTAAGCCGTTTCAAAATTGCTCAGCTTGGAGAGAAATTTCAATACCAAGTTGTAAAATTTTGTTTCGATAAAAATATTGTCCCTTTATTACAGAGGAAAAAAAATGTTGTAAAGTTTTTGAATTTAATTCCTTCTTCGTGTTGTTCGTCTCAGTTTAAAAACGGAAAATTTATTTTTTTGAATATCGAGCATTCGTTTGAGGCTGACGTAGATTGGAATTTTTCATTGTTAGGTCAACTTTGGAATATTAGGCTTAACAGTTTGGATTATTTATGTTATCCGGAAATAAATAAAGAGGATGGACTTAAAATTATTTATTCGCTTATTTATTCTATAAGAGAAAATAAAACCAGATTCGATTCGCATTGCGCTTCGTTGCGAATTATAAATATTTTAAAATTTTGTTCGCGATTTAGTGTTGAGGATGTTACAATTAACGAATTTGTTTTTTCTCAATCAATTTATGTTGCGAAAAATTCTGAACTTCATCTAAGAAATAATCATCTTTTTGAAAATGGTTTTGCGTTGCTTTTTGCCGCTCACTTTTTTAGTAATAAAAAATTATTTTCAATAACAGAAAAATTATTGACGGACTCTATTAATTCACAAATATTAGATGATGGTGCGCATTTCGAGTTGTGTCCTATGTATCATTTGTGGGTGCTAAATAGAATGATTGAAAGTCTACAGATAACTTGCAATTCAGAATTTGATTGTTCTGAGATAATTGAATTAGTCGATTCTAAAATTAGATTGATGCTAGGGTGGATTCTCCAAATTCAGTTTAGTAATGGTACGCTGCCGGCAATCAATGATAGTGTTGAAGGATATGGGCCAAATGTAAATGCAGTCCTAAAAATTGCTGCCGACCTGGGATTAAAAGCACAACATCATGCATTAAGTCGAAGCGGATTCAGAAAATTTAAAAATAAAAATTTTGAACTTTTAGTGGATGTAAATGGATTGACTCCTAATGAAGCACCAGGACATTCTCATGCCGATACTTTTCATTTTATACTTCATGTTTTTGGTGATCCATTTATTATCGATACCGGAGTTACGACCTATGAAGCTTCCGAAACGCGTTTGTACGAGCGTTCAACAGCTGCTCATAATACTGTTGTTGTAAAGAGTAAAGATCAAAGTGAATTATACGGTGCATTCAGAGTCGGGAGGAGAACAGAGGTTACTTATCTGGAGGAGAAAAATGGAAATCTAACGGCATCTCATAATGGGTATTATTATTTAGGCGTAACTCACACACGTAGTTTTTTATTTGGAAAAGATAAGATAGTAATCACCGATACAATTGATTCTCCTAAACCAATTGTCTGCTCTGCTTTTTTGCACCTCGACAAAAAAAGCAGAATAGTTTTGAAAGATGGAAAATTGATTTCGAAATTTGTTGCCGTTAAATTTGAAAACAGTTTGGAAACAACCATAAAGGAAAGTTATTATTCTGTATCTTTTGGAAAAAAAATTCCTTGCAGCGTTGTAAAAACTGATTTTACTAATATTTTAATTACTACAATATCTTTAATAAAATAAGTAGTGCTTTTAACGCCATAAAATGTTAATTTATATATTGGTAAAAAGTGAATTTGTTGTAGAGGTCGACACTTATATACTGTATCTTGGCCGAACACTTTAATAAAATTTCGCTTTGCCAAGAAAAAGGATTAATATTATTACTCCCCATTTTATTCCGGAAAACACCGCTGCCGCTCATCGTATTGAGAGCGTTGCTAAGGTTTTGTCGGCAAGTTTTGATGTTCACGTTTTTACATTGGTTGAGCGTGGTTGTAAAGTAAAAAATTATAATGAGGTGTGGAATGATTCTCTTACTGTTCACTACCTCGATTTGCCTGCTTATCCAAAAAAGAATTTTTTAATGCGCGCATTTTTTGAATGGTGGTATTCAAGAAAGCTTGTATTCCAAAGTAATGAGACTCCGTGCGATCTTTTACTCTTCACCTCGCCATTTATGTTTTTGATTAATGTCATTTCTAGCTATTCAAATGCTCCGGTTAAAATTGCAGATATAAGAGACTTAGTATGGCATTATCTTCCTGAAGATTCTTTGGTTAATAAAAAAATAAAAAACATTTTAACTGGTAAGATTCATTCTTCACTTGAAAAAATGGATGCTATTACGGTAACAAATTTGTACGAAAAGAATTGGTTGATCGAAAATTCTGGGGTTGATGAGGCAAAAATTAATGTTATTTCTAATGGATTGTCTGAAGATAAATTTCGATTTCTACAAACAATTAGGTATTCAAAGCCTCTAAAGGATTTTGTTATTTCTTATATTGGTAATATTGGTTCTGCACAAGATTTTATTCCACTTATTGATGCTATACGAAATAAGGAAGGCATAAAGTTAAATTTGATTGGTGATGGAAATCAAAGAGAGGCTATTCAAAAGTATTTACTCGATGAAGATATTCGAAATGTATATACTCCAGGTAAGTTGCGATGGGCACGGGTAATTCCGATTTATCAGAGTACAACGGTTTTATTTGCAAGTCTTAAACATGAGTTTGATACGGCCGTACCTTCAAAGATCTATGAATATTTGGCAACAGGTTTGCCAATTATTTTTTTAGGTGATGGAGCCACTTCTAATTTGTTGAGTGATTTTGATTTGGTATTTCAAACGAATGTTTATTCAAGTGATGTTATTGCTAATAAAATTGCTGAAATTCGTTTTTTGAAACCTGCAAATTCTATCACAAATACTATTCTCATCGGCGAAAATTTTCTTAGGGAACGATTAAGTTTAAAATTTGTTGAATTGATTGCCGGCTTACTTAATGAGAAAATTCTAGGAAACGTTTATGTGGAAGATGTTTTGAATGAAACGATTTGAAGTGACTACAGCTTTGATCGGAAATTTTAATTGCTCGCTTCGTCGTTACTTGTTTTTTTTGAACACGGAGTGCATAGAGAACACGGAGAAAAACACGGAGAAATTAAGGTGAGAGAACGAGAAAAACGCGGAGAAATTAAGGTGAGAAAACGAGAAAAATTGCTCGCTTTGTGGTTACTGATCTTTTAAAACACGGAGGACATGGAGAGCACGGAGAAAAACACGGAGAAATTAAGGTGAGAGAACGAGAAAAACACGGAGAAATTAAGGTGAGAGAACGAGAAAAACACGGAGAAATTAAGGTGAGAAAACGAGAAAAATTGCTCGCTTTGTGGTTACTGATCTTTTAAAACACGGAGGACATGGAGAGCACGGAGAAATACACGGAGAAATTAAGGTGAGAGAACGAGAAAAACACGGAGAGAATTAATGATGGAAGCTTGGAGATTGTTTGCTTCGTCGTTACTTGTTTTTTTTGAACACGGAGTGCATAGAGAACACGGAGAAAAACACGGAGAGATTTTATTAGAGAGCTGAAAGATTGCTCGCTTCGTTGTTGCTTGTTTTTTTTGAACACAGAGCGCATTGAGGACACGGAGAAAAACACGGAGAGATTTTATTAGAGAGCTGAAAGATTGCTCGCTTCGTCGTTGCTTGTTTTTTTTGAACATGGAGTGCATAGAGGGCATGGAGAAAAACACGGAGAGAATTAATGTGGGAAGCTTGGAGATTGTTCGCTTCGTCGTTACTTGTTTTTTTTGAACACGGAGTGCATAGAGGACACGGAGAAAAACACGGAGAGATTATCTCATTGTACGCTATGTTGAAAATGTATTTCTTCTTTCCTCCTTTGGAAAAAAAACGTTAATCTTGCCGCCCGATTAAGAATGGAACAAAAAACTATTAGTCTTCCTACAGCATTGAATTCTAGCCGCATTCAAGATTATATTCAGCTCACAAAGTTAAGATTGTCGAGCCTTGTCGTTTTTTCAGCGGCAATGGGATACATCATTGCCATGGGTCGAGATTTTAGTTGGCTTTCTCTCTTTATTTTGTCGCTCGGTGGGTTTTTAGTAACAGGAGCATCAAATACATTCAATCAAATTATTGAAAAGGATTTAGACAAATTGATGGTTAGAACAGCTAATCGACCAATTCCAACAAGTAGAATGTCTACAATTGAAGCCCTCATTGTAGGCATAGCCATGGGGGTTAGTGGTGTTACCATACTTTGGGTGTTTTTAAACCCGTTATGCGGAATTTTAAGCTTCATCTCACTTTTACTTTATGTTTTGGCTTATACACCGGCTAAAAAAATAACACCTTTTTCAGTTTTAATTGGTGCTTTGCCTGGAGCTTTTCCGCCTCTATTGGGTTGGGTTGCAGGGAGAAACGAAATTGGAATGGAAGCTTTGATTTTATATGCTATCCAATTCATTTGGCAGTTTCCTCACTTCTGGGCTATTGCTTGGGTATTACACGATGATTATGAAAGAGCAGGTTTTAAAATGCTGCCAAGTGGTCATGGACGTACAAAAGGCTCAGCTTTCCAAACTTTAGTCTATACAATTTGTCTAATTCCTATGGGAATGTTTCCGGTTGTTTTTGGATTCACCAACATAATCGCTTCACTATTAATGGTGATAACAGGTGGAGTTTTTACTTATCAAGCACTTCAGCTCTACCGAAATTGTGATTTAAAATCAGCTCAACGATTAATGTTTGGATCCTTTTTCTATTTACCTGTAGTTCAGATAATTTGGATGATTAATAAATTAGTATAATGGAAATGACAAAAGAAATTAACGAAATTGAACAGTCAGAAATTGATGTTCAACGAAAAGCCAAAAAGGCACTGCTTTGGTTTGGACTCGTGAGTATTGTGATGCTATTTGCCGGACTCACCTCTGCTTATTTAGTTCGACAAGGAGAAGGCAAATGGGTTGAATTTTCTATTCCTTCTACGTTTGCAATCAGTACATTATTAATTGTAATTAGCAGCGTTTCAATGCAATGGGCTTTGGTTTCCATCAAAAAAGGAAATACGGCCAATTTTAAAAAAGCACTTCTTATTACATTATTTCTTGGAATTGGGTTTGCCGTTTCTCAATATGTTGCTTGGACGGAATTATATCAGAAGGGAATTGTGTTTACAGGAACAGTGAGCGATATCAAAACAAATTTTAACTACATCCCTTCCGGAAAGGAAACGGTTGAACAAGCTGCCGATGTGGGAAATGTTGCGGGATCGTTTTTATATGTCATTACCGGATTGCATGTTCTTCACTTAATTGCAGGTATTTTCTCATTAATATTTGTATTTTCGCGCGCAACGAGAAATAAATATTCTGCAGAAAATTACAATGGTGTGAGTATCTGTGCAATATATTGGCATTTCCTCGATGGATTATGGGTGTATTTGTTTTTCTTTTTACTTTACATCCGTTAAGAGTAACTACTATTAAAAAATACGTGTAAAACTTCAATAAAACCGAAAAGAATTTCATGGCAAATCATTCTACAGCAACATCTCCTTCTAGCTCCGTTTGGGGTGGCGATGTTTCTCCGTTTAATGTTCGTTGGGGAAAATTAT
The DNA here is from genome assembly GCA_031367345.1 of Bacteroidota bacterium. Taxonomy (GTDB): domain Bacteria; phylum Bacteroidota; class Bacteroidia; order AKYH767-A; family 2013-40CM-41-45; genus JADKIH01. The sequence goes on from JANLPR010000045.1 coordinate 103,238, forward strand.
TTATGTGGATCTTCCTGGTATCGGATGCATTTACTTTTTCCAGCTTACTAATTGCGTATGGTGCAATGCGTCACCGTTTTACCGGTATATGGCCAAAACCCAATGAGGTTTTTACCCATTTCCCTTTTGTTCACGGTCACATGCCGCTTGCTTATGTAGGTCTTATGACGTTTATTCTTATCATGTCGTCGGTTACTATGGTACTAGCCGTTGATGCCGGGCATAGTCTCAATAAAAAGTCTGTAATCAAGTGGCTTGCATTAACAATCGTAGGTGGGTTGATGTTTCTAGGCTCTCAAGCGTGGGAATGGTTTCACTTTATTAAAGGTTCTGAGAACGGCGCTTACGTATTAGCGGATGGTCGTTTTGCAAGAACAGATGCACTTGAGCCGGGAATGTTGAAATTCCACGACGGTACTATGGTTGAAGGTAGCGAAGCAAAAGAATTAATTGCAACTGCACAAAAAAATATAATTGGAGCTAACCTTACCGAGAATGAATATGGAAATACTCCGCTCTTCGGAAATTTCTTTTTCTTTATCACAGGTTTTCACGGCTTCCACGTTTTTAGTGGTGTTGTTATAAATGTTATTGTTCTCGTCTTGGTATCGCAAGGCTTTAACGAACGCAAAAAAGATTACGAACTAGTCGAAAAAGTTGGTCTTTACTGGCATTTTGTCGATCTGGTTTGGGTCTTCGTATTTACATTCTTCTACCTGGTATAATTCATCATAAAAAAAATTACTATGTCAGATATCCATCAAGAACATATTTCTCATGCTGCTGAGGATAAAGCACACTCAGCTTTAAGTACTAAAATGATCTGGAGAGTTTTCTGGATTCTACTTTGCGTAACAATTTTTGAAGTAGGTATTTCATTTACGTCAATTTCAAAAGATGTGCTTTTAGTAACTTTCATTGCTCTTACAATTGTTAAAGCATATTTCATTGTCGGTTATTTTATGCACTTGAAATTCGAGGCAATTCCTATGCAATGGTCGTTGCTCCTTCCTTTTATACTCATTGTGTATCTTATCTTCATAGCTATCTATGAAGGATCTGCATTAGGGTTATCAATTTATTAAGTGGAATGAAAAATCAGTTCTGGAAAAAATTAATTATTCCATTTACTATTTTACTCTTCCCGGTAATATTGTGGCTGGTATTAGTTACCGGCCATAATCATTTTAATACCTTGCCAATTCTAGGACCTATTCAAGTGAATGAAAAAGGCGATACAGTGTATCATGTAATTCCTGAATTTACTTTCATCAACCAAAACGGCGACAGTGTTGGATCAAGACAGTTGAATGATCAGATCTATGTTGCAAATTTTTTCTTTGCTTCTTGTAAAACTGTTTGTCCTAAAATGAATGAACAAATGGGTAAAGTTCAGTACGCTTTCAAAGAAGAAAAAGACTTTCACATTTTATCATTTACTGTTGATCCTCAAAGAGACTCCGTTTTTGTTTTAGCTGCTTATGCAGAAAAAATGCGTGCTGATAATTCTAAATGGTGGTTTTTGACAGGCGATAAATCCGCTTTGTACGATGTGGCTCGCGATGGTTTTCTTGTCCCCGCTGCAGAAGGAAAAACGAAAGATGACTTTTTCCATTCACAAGATATCGTATTGATCGATAAACAAAAACACATTAGAGGTGTTTATGATGGATTAGATCCCGCTGAAATGGATACACTCATTGATCATGTTAAACTTCTTTTTCAAGAATACAAACAAATTAAATAACATGCCTTTAATTTCTCGAAACGATTCATTTTACAAACGACTTATTCTTGTTGTTTCAGTCGCCGTTTTTTTAGTAGTAGTAGTTTTATCTCAATTACCAAAACGAGATGTCATTCCTTCTTGGGTCACATTTTTACCGAAGTTAAATGCTCTGCTCAACGGAACAACTACTATCATTTTATTGATCTCGCTTTATTTTATCAAGCGGAAAAACATAGGGGTACATCGAAAGTTGAATCTTACAGCCTGTTTTTTATCAACGATTTTTTTATTGTCGTATGTTCTCTTTCATTCTTTTGGTGTAGAGACTCGTTTTCCAGTCGATAACCCACTTAGACCATATTACCTTGTTGTCTTAAGTACTCACATTTTATTGGCAGCCATTGTAATGCCATTGGTCTTATTATCTTTGTATCGCGGATTAACAGGTCAAGTTAGTGCACATAAAAAAATTACACGTTGGTCTTATCCAATTTGGCTCTACGTCACAACCACCGGCGTAATTGTTTATTTAATGATTTCGCCATATTATCAATTCTAAAATGAAAAAGTTCATTTGCTTTTTTTTGTTAACGCTCACAATCATGCAATTTGATGCATCTGCTCAATGTGCAATGTGTGGTCGTGTGGCTGAAAGTAGTAGGGATGCCAATGAAAATAATGTTGGAAAAGGATTGAATACAGGTATTTTGTATCTTCTAGCTATCCCTTATGTTTTGGCTGGAATTGGGGCCTATGCTTATTTCAAAAAAAATAAGAAGGCATAATTCCCTTTTTTGTTCATAAAAAACATTTTTTACTCTAGTTTCAGCAAGCCTAATTTAACCCTAGTCCAAATTCCCTTTTCTTTCCCCTAATTTTCCTTATTTTTGTCGCTATGTTATTACGAAATAAATACGATAAAAAACTACTTCAAGAGCTATTGATGGCAGAGAACTTTCATCGAACTACGCTTTCATTTTACCGTTATGTTATTTTAAATGATGTGCCTTCTATGAGGGATCGGCTTTATGCTGCCTTAGATCATTTAAAAGTATTTGGGAGGATCTATGTTGCCAATGAAGGCATCAATGCACAAATCTCTATTCCTGTGCAACTTTTCGATGAATTTGTTCAAACACTAAATTCATTTCCTGAATTTTCAGGAGTAGATCTAAAAATAGCAATCGAAGATGATGGTAAATCATTTTACAAATTGATAGTTCGTGAAAGAACGAAAATTGTAGCTGATGGATTGAATGATGAAACATTTGATGTAACGAATGTAGGTAAGCATCTTTCTGCAAAAGAATTTAATGATGAAATGCAAAAACCGGAAACGGTGATTGTTGACCTTCGTAATCATTATGAAAGTGAAGTTGGCCATTTTAAAGGAGCGATACTTCCCGACTCCGATACATTCAGAGATGAATTGCCAATGGTGCTCGATCTCTTAAAAGATAAAAAAGATAAAAAAATATTATTGTATTGCACTGGTGGTATTCGTTGCGAAAAGGCTAGTGCTTTTTTGCGCCACAATGGATTTGATGATGTAAATCAATTGAACGGTGGAATTATTCACTACGCACGACAAATAAAAGCGGAGGGGCTTGAATCTAATTTTATCGGAAAGAATTTTGTGTTCGATGATAGAATGGGCGAGCGTATTACCGAAGATGTGATCAGTCAGTGTCATCAATGTGATAGTCCGTCAGACCACCACACCAATTGCGCAAACGATGATTGTCATCTTCTATTTATCCAATGTGAAAATTGTGCAACATTAATGGACGGTTGTTGTACGCCGCAATGCAAAGAAATTGCTGCATTGCCTGTAGATGAACAACGCGTAATTCGGAAGGGCGAAAAAAAAGGTAACGCACATTCAGTATATAAAAGTCGTCTTCGCCCTAATTTAAAATCGTATCTTGAACAAAATAAAATTGATATTTTTATTTCTAACCATAAATAATTCTCGAATGAAAAAAACGCTACTCTCTCTCTTTATTGTATTCAATTGTTTGGTAGGAAATGCTGTGCATGCACAGACAACTATCTACATGGAAAATTTTTCTTCTCGGGCTCTTCCTTCCGGTTGGACTAACGATAGTTTAGGTTTGCCTGCTGCTGACCTTTGGGTTTTTAATAATCCTTTTTTCCGTTCTATCTCCGGAGCAACAATGGATACCAGCTTTGCATTATTCGATAGTGACATGGGAAGTTCAAATGATAATATTAATGAAATGACTTCACTCACTACATCAGATATCAGTTTAGCAACTGTAACAGGTGTTCCATATTTAGAATTAGACGAACAATACCGAGCACTATTGGGGCCTAATACTACTGGTTCTGTTCGTCGTATTGAATGGAGTTCCGATGCCGGAGTTTCTTGGAATACTATTGTATATGATTCGTTAGACTATGGATATCCGAATCCTGCTGTTCATTCACAACATGCATTGAATTTAGGAGCAGCTGCCAATGTCCGTTTTCGTTTTACATGGACAGGTACTTGGGACTGGTGGTGGGCTATCGATAATGTAGCTTTAGTTGATTACCCTGTTTTATGTACCGCTCCGCCAAATGCAGGTGCTGCACTTTCTTCCGAAACATCTGTATGTCCTGCTACTCTTTTTTCATTAACACTTTCAGGAGCTGATAGTGCTACAGGCATTACTTATCAATGGCAAGTTTCTACCGACAATTTAAACTGGACAAATATTTCTGGTGCTATTAGTTCTAACTACGGCGTAAGTAACCAAATGATGATGTCTTACTATCGTTGTAACTTAACGTGTTCCGGTCAAACTTCTTCATCGGTTACTGTGATGGTAAACCAAAACACAGCGTTAAATTGCTATTGCATTCCTCCATACACTGTTGGATGTGATATATTAGATAAAGTTGTCATTAATACTTTGCTGAACAATCTTACCGGCTGTAATGGAAATCCTGATAACTATATCTTGTATCCTGATACGGGAAATTTAACTACAAGCCTTGGTACAGGCGATAACTATGATATCACAATTGCTTCAGGTGTCGGTTCAGGTAATCATGGTGCTGCAGTTTGGTTTGACTTTAATGCCGATGGCGACTTTCAAGATGCAGGCGAATTTTTTAATATCAGCGACAACATTCCGGAACTTTCTGGAGACATTACTGCGAATCTCTATATTCCAAATACAGCTTTATTTGGGCCAACAAGAATGCGCGTTCGTTATATTTATGATAATCCCGCAATAGTATCTTCTGATTGCAGCTCGTATGGTTATGGTGAAACGGAAGATTATACGGTAAACATAGTTCTTGGAACCGGAGTTAAAAACAATCCTTTGCAATCTATTTCTATTCGTCCAATACCTGCTCATGATCGGTTGTTCATTCAGTCACCGGTATCCGGTTCGTTGAACATTACCATCCTTGATCAAACAGGAAGAGTTTGTAAAAACGTTTATTCTCCTACAAATTCACTCGAAATAAATACAGGTGACCTAGCTGCCGGTGTTTATTTTGTTCGTTTCGATAGTAACAAGAATACAATTACCAAAAAAATCATAATCAACTGATAGTAAATTACAGATGAATCGATCTGTTTAGTACATTTGCGTAACGTTCTTTTAGCAATTATTACTCCGCTCTCAAGCGGTACACTTATCAAGAAAGGTGGAGGGATCGCGCCCTATGAAACCTTGGCAACCCTTATTCATTAGTTTAATGAATAGAAGGTGCCAACTCGCTCTTCCGAAAGGAAGTCAGATAAGTCAGATCGATATGTATTCGTAAATGAAATTTATACTATCTCCTCTGACTTACGTTGGAGGAGATTTTTTTTTGCTACTACACAAAGCATCACAAAGTAAATTATCATCGAGAATAATTTTTAGAAAAAAGTATGAGTCACGCAGAATCAATTAAAGAGGAATTAAAAAAACGCATTTTAGTGATCGATGGTGCAATGGGCACTATGATCCAGCGTTATCGTTTAGAAGAAAATGATTTTAGAGGCGAGCGTTTTGCCGACTGGAAACATTCGCTCAAGGGGAATAATGATTTGCTATCTATTACTCAGCCTCAAATTATTGAAGAGATCCATCTTCAATATTTACATGCCGGTGCAGATATTATTGAGACAAATACATTCAGTGCTCAGCGTATTTCTATGGCTGATTATCATCTAGAAGATATTTCGTACGAATTGAATTATGAATCGGCTAGAATCGCTAAGCGAGCAATAGAAAAATATGCTACTGAAACAGGCGATCATAAAAAATGGATAGCCGGAGCTATCGGACCAACAAATAGAACGCTTTCGCTTTCTCCTGACGTAAATAATCCTGCTTATCGCGCTGTTACATTCGATCAAATTGTAGAAATTTATATAGAGCAAACAAAAGGATTAATTGACGGAGGAGTAGACCTCATTCTCATCGAAACAATTTTTGATACGCTTAATGCGAAGGCAGCATTATTTGCTGTTCAAAGTGTGTTCGAAGAAAAAAACATCTCTCTTCCAATTATGATTTCCGGAACTATTACGGATGCCAGCGGAAGAACTTTATCAGGACAAACAGTAGAAGCATTTTTAAATTCTGTATCGCATATAGATTTGCTCAGTATTGGATTAAACTGCGCACTTGGTGCAAAGGAAATGCGTCCTTACATCGAAGAGCTTTCAGAAAAATCACCTTTTTATATAAGTGCTTATCCGAATGCCGGTCTCCCAAATCAGTTTGGTGAATATGATGAAACTCCGGAACACATGGGGCATCATATCAGCGATTTTTTAAGAAGTGGTTTCTTAAATATTGCCGGTGGTTGTTGTGGAACAACACCAGAACATATTGAACACATTGCAAAATTAGCGGCGAAGACAACTCCGAGATCTATTCCAACCATTGAACCATTTTTGCGAATCTCTGGTTTGGAGGCAGTGACGTACAGACCTGAATCGAACTTCATGAATGTCGGCGAACGGACAAATGTTACCGGCTCGAAAAAATTTCTTCGTCTCGTTAAAGAAGAAAAATACGAAGAAGCGTTATCTGTAGCAAAAGATCAAGTAGAAGGAGGAGCACAAGTAATCGATATCAATATGGATGAAGGAATGCTTGATGCTCATTATGCAATGACAACTTACTTGAATTACATTGGTTCGGAACCTGATATTGCAAAGTTACCGATTATGATCGATTCCTCTAAGTTTCCTGTGATAGAAACAGCGTTGAAGTGTACGCAAGGAAAGTCGATCGTCAATTCTATTTCATTGAAAGAAGGTGAGCAAGAATTTATAAGACAAGCAAAAATAGTTCGTAAGTATGGTGCTGCAGTAATTATTATGGCATTTGACGAGCTTGGTCAGGCAGATTCTTTGGCTCGACGGATAGAAATTTGTCAACGTGCGTATAAAATTCTTACTGAAGTAGTCAATTTCCCTCCACAAGATATTATTTTCGATCCGAATATTTTTCCCGTTGCTACAGGAATGGATGAACACAGGAAGAATGCCATCGATTATTTTGAAGCAACAAAGTGGATTAAAAAGAATCTTCCTTTTGCAAAAGTGAGCGGAGGTGTAAGTAATGTTTCATTTTCATTTAGAGGAAATGATGTTGTAAGAGAGGCTATCCATTCTGCTTTTCTATATCATGCCGTTAAAGCCGGAATGGATATGGGAATTGTTAATCCCGGTCAATTGCAGGTGTATGATGAAATTCCGAAAGATCTTTTAATAGCTGTAGAAGATGTACTGCTCGATAGAAATGATGAAGCAACTGAAAAATTAATTTTACTTGCTGAGACATTGAAAGGAACTTCTGTTTTGAAGAGTGAGAAAGATGAAGTTTGGCGAAAAGAACCTGTAGAGAAAAGACTTGCGCATGCTTTGGTGAAAGGGGTTACCGATTACATTGAAGTTGACCTTGAAGAAGCAAGGAAAAATTTTGAGAAAACTTTACACATTATCGAAGGGCCGTTAATGGACGGAATGAATATAGTTGGTGATCTTTTTGGTGAAGGAAAAATGTTTCTTCCTCAAGTAGTAAAGAGTGCACGTGTAATGAAAAAAGCAGTTGCATATTTAACACCTTATTTGGAAGAAGAGAAAGTAGAAGGTCGTTCAAAGGCCGGTAAAGTTCTTTTAGCAACAGTTAAAGGTGATGTTCACGATATCGGGAAAAATATAGTTGGAGTAGTTTTGGCTTGTAACAACTATGAGATTCTCGATCTTGGCGTTATGGTTCCGGCAGAAAAAATTTTAGAAGCAGCTATTAAAGAAAACGTTGATGTAATTGGATTAAGCGGACTTATTACTCCTAGTTTGGATGAAATGGTTCATATGGCAAAGGAAATGGAACGGCAAAATTTCAGTATTCCGTTAATGATTGGTGGCGCAACCACTTCTAAAGTTCATACTGCTGTTAAGATAGAGCCAAATTATTCTCATCCTGTAATACACGTAAACGATGCATCGAAAAGTGTTTCAGTTGTTTCAAATTTATTATCCGAAACATTGCGTGCACCTTTTGTTAAAAATAATTCGGAAGAGAATAGTCGTTTACGTGAGTATCATATCAATGCGCGTGCAAAAACGGAATTGCTTCCACTCTCAGAAGCACAGAAAAATAAAATGAAGATCGATTGGAATTCTACAGAGATTGCTATTCCAAATTTATTGGGAACAAAAGTTTTTACTGATTATCCTCTTGCAGAAATTGCGGACTATATCGATTGGACGCCGTTCTTTATAAGCTGGGAAATGAAAGGATCGTATCCTAAAATTTTGAAAGACGCTGTAAGAGGTGAAGAAGCGCGAAAACTTTTTGATGATGCGCTGGCAATGCTTAAAAAAATTATCGATGAAAAATGGATTGGAGCAAATGCTGTTGTTGGTATCTTCCCGGCTGTAGCAATCGGCGACGATATAGAAGTATTGGACCTTGATGGAACAAGCGTATCGGCAAAGTTTCATACGTTGCGACAGCAAACTAAAAAAGCAGATAAGATATTTAATGTATCATTAGCCGATTTTATTAAACCGAAAACGTTAGTTGCAACTGAAAAACTTGAAGCAGTTGAGAAAGGCAATTCAGCATTTTCTGTAGAGTCTGAAACAGATTTCATTGGAGCTTTCGCAGTAACTACCGGTATTGGAATGGAAAAATGGATCGAGAAATTTGAAAAAGATAATGACGATTATTCTTCTATCATGCTGAAAGCTTTGGCTGATCGGTTGGCTGAGGCGTTTACTGAATTAATGCATGCAAAGGTCAGAAAGGAAATTTGGGGTTATGCAAGTAACGAATCGCTCTCCAATGAAGAAATGATCAAAGAAAAATATGTTGGTATCAGACCGGCACCCGGGTATCCTTCGCAACCCGACCATACAGAAAAAATTACTATTTGGAAGTTACTTGATGTGGAAAAAAATACCGGCATTACACTAACGGAACATTTGGCTATGTATCCTACTTCTTCTGTAAGTGGTCTATATTTTGCACATCCTGAAGCACACTATTTTGGCTTGGGAAAAATAAATTCGGATCAAGTAGCCTCTTATGCACAACGAAAAGGTATGACGAAAGCAGAAGCCGAAAGATGGCTAAGTACTGTGATTTTGTAACGTTTTTTATGATCGAGTATGCGTAAAATAAGGAAGCGAAAATTGTTAATTCTTCTTGCTATTTAAATTGCCAAACTCATCTTCTATTTGATATTTTTGTTGTAATGAATAGCATGTCAAAAAAGAAGAAAAGCTATCGTATCAGCGAAGAGCTTTTTATGTACCTCGAAGATTTTGGGCGGACTGCTGAGTTGCCTTTTGTTTATCAGGACCTACTTCGATACAATTACACGATTCCCCTTTCTAACAAAGCCGGACAAGACACCTTATGGGAAACGGTTTTCTTTACTCCACAAGAAACGGATGAGTTAAATAAGCGTTTGGTGAAAACGTATGCTATGATGAAAGTTGAGGGTAATATGGCTCTCATGGAACATCTTTATGTGGACCGAATTGACTATTGTCCATTTGGGAATTCACGCCCGTTCAGAATTCGAATCAAAAATCAGTACAACGATAACTACGATTACTTTTATGTGAAATTGGCTGATGCCTCTCGTGTTTATGGGCTTGAATTGGAAGATATTCTTTCGCCCAATCGAATTATTTACCTTGTAAATTCCGATACATTAGTTGAAGAACATATTATTGGCATTCCGGGCGATCAATTTATTCAGAATAATCTTCGCGATCTGGCAGTAAACCATACGCGTTTAGCCAAAGAATTTATTAAGTTTAATGAGCGTTGTTTTGTGCGATTGTTGGGAGATATGCGTTCGTATAATTTTATCATCGACATGACTGCAGATTTTGACGATACGCAATTTCGATTCAGAGCAATCGATTTCGATCAACAATGTTACGAAGGGAAAAAAACATTGTACCTTCCTCAGTATTTTAAAGAAAATAATCCTTACGTCGAACTTTGTGTAAAGTATATAAATCAGGAAACAGTTTTGCAATATCAACTCGAAGAGCGAACACTTATTTCTAAAAGAATGAAAACCGCTAGATTCAGGCTCGCTTCGCTTTTAGATGTAATGGTGGGAGAGGAGTTGAGCGAAAAAGAAAAAGTAATACAGCTTAGAGAAGAGCTTGGCGACCATTATAAAACCGACAAGTTTAAAAAATGCAAAAATATGGGCCAGATCATGAAAGTAAGCCTTGAATTGATCTCAATAACATAAATTAGATTGCAAGTTCCCTACTATTATGATCGTTTTTTGGTCAATTAGAAAAATGTTGAAATTCTATGGTTAATCTTGGTTAACAAATTCTTTATTTAAATACATTTACCATAATTTAGCCCGACCACCTATTATTATTTTATGAATACAAAACGTTCCATTCTTTTCCTCGCTTTATGTTTAGCGATTACATCTCTTAATGCTCAAACAACCTGGACTTTGCAGCAATGTATTCAACGAGCTTTGGATTATAATATTTCTATTAAAGAATCTGCTTTAACTGTTGAACAAAACAAATCAAATATAACTCAGAGTACAGCGGCACTTTTCCCAAGTTTGAATGGAAACGCCTCTCAAAATTATTTTTTTGGTAGAAGTATCGATCCATACACGAATGTTTTTACTACTCAAGAGGTACGATCAAATTCTTTTTCTTTGAGTGGTGGACTAGCTATTTTTGAGGGCTTCCAACTTCAAAATACATTAAAGCAAAGCAAACTTAATTATCTGTCTTCTCAAAATGATCTGAAGAAAATTCAAAATGATATTTCATTAAATGTGGTGAATTATTATTTACAAGTTTTATACAACCAAGAATTATTAAAAACCACCTCCGATCAATTAGATGCAACGCGCATTCAACGAGATCGTATTAACAGAATGTACGAGCTAGGTTCTGTTAATAAAGGCAACTACCTGGATCTCGAAGCTCAAGTTGCTTCAGACGAATTACGATTGATCCAAGCTCAAACACAATATGAATCTGCTTTGTTAAGTTTAACACAGTTGCTAGAGTTGGAATCCGGAAAAGATTTTGCAATCGTAAATCCCACTATTTTATTACCGGAAACGGATGTAAATAAATTTAACACCGTCGCTATTTATAGCAAAGCGCTAACAAATCAACCCGACATTAAAAGTTCGGAATACAAATTATTGAGTTCAGAAAAAAGTGTTGCCATAGCTAGAGGAGCTTACCTCCCTCGTATTTATGGAAGTGGATCATTGAGTACCAATTATTCAAATTCCAGTCAGTCTTTGGTTGATCGCATCTATGGTCCTCCAACGGCTTTCATCAGTGGCTATACTCAGTCGGGTGAAAATGTTTTTACTCTTACTCCTAATGTAACACCGGTTTATAAAGAAACGCCTTTCAAAGATCAACTAAATAATAATCTTGGAAAGTCTGTCGGCATTTCTCTATCGGTGCCAATTTTTAATGGGTTGTCTGCTCGTAACAATGTGAATAGAGCTAAAACAAATAATGAACTAACACGATTGAATCTTGAATTAAATAAAAAGACTCTTTATAAAAATGTTCAGCAATCTGTTTCTGATGCGCTTTCTTCATTTAAAAAGTACGAAGCAGGAAAGAGAAGTGTTGAAGCACTAACTGAATCATTCAAGTACAATCAAGGTCGATTAGATGGTGGGTTAATTTCTACTTTCGATTATCTTCAAGCAAAAAATAATTTGGCAAAAGCAGAAGCTGATCTGCTTCAAGCAAAGTATGATTATATTTTCAGAATTAAAATAATTGATTTCTATCAAGGTATTGCATTGACTTTTTAAAGGCGCATATATGAAAAGTAAAAAAAATAAATTATTGAAATGGTTAATCATTGCTGTTGTGGCTTTGATTGTATTAGGTGTAATTGGTAAAAAAGCCGGATGGATTGGCGGACAGGAAAAGAAATCTGTTGCAACTGAAAAGGCAAAAAAGCGTGATGTCATTGAAATTGTTTCTGCTAGTGGAAAAATACAACCTGAGGTTCAAGTAAAAATTAGCCCGGATGTATCAGGTGAAATTGTTGAACTTCACGTAAAGGAAGGCGATAGAGTAACAAAAGGCCAATTGCTAGCGAAGATATTACCAGATATTTATCAGTCGTATCTCGATCGTTCTGTAGCTGCACTGAATTCTTCTAAAGCGAATCTTGGAAATTCAAAGTCACGTTTGCTGCAAGCAGAATCGCAATACGAAAAAGCAAAATCTGCCTATGACAGAAATAAAAAACTGTTCGATGAAAAACTAATTTCTGCTTCTGAATGGGAAGGAGTTAAATCTGCTACTGAAGTTGCCAAAGCAGAAGTAGATGCTGCCAATCAAAATATCTCTGGTAGTGAATTTGGTATTAGAAGTTCGGAAGCTTCGGTAAAAGAAGCGCAAGACAATCTTAGAAAGACAACTATTTTTGCTCCTGTTGATGGTACTATCTCTAAATTAGGAGTAGAAAAAGGCGAACGTGTGGTTGGTACTTCTCAAATGGCAGGAACGGAAATGTTTGTTCTCGCCAATTTAAATGAAATGGAAGTTAATGTTGATGTGAATGAAAATGATATTGTTCGCGTTCATGTTGGCGATACAGCTTCAATTGAAGTGGATGCATACGTTGGTAAAAAGTTTAAAGGCATAGTAACTGAAGTTGCAAATTCTGCCAATGTAAGTGGAATGAGCGTTGATCAAGTAACTAATTTTACTGTTAAGGTTCGGATTCTTCGTGAATCATATTTAGATATTTCTGACAAAGATCATCCGGAAAGAAATGTTTTTAATCCTGGTATGTCTGCAACAGTCGATATAAGAACTAAGCGAGTTCTAAATGTTGTTACGGTTCCAATTCAATCGGTAACAACGCGCGATACTACTGCATTAATGAAATCGGAAAAGTCATTTGGTGATCAAGAAATGACAGATCAAAGTGATATAGAAGTAAAAGATACTAAAGAAAAAACAGATGATGTTGAGAAGAAAGATATCGAATGTGTTTTTGTTTATAATGCAGGTAAAGTTAAGCTTGTGTCTGTAAAAACAGGTATTCAAGATAATAACTACATTGAAATTATTTCGGGTTTAACTGAAGGACAAGAAGTTGTTTCTGCCCCTTACAGTCTAGTCGCTAAATCCTTAAAAGATGGTGACTTGGTAGAGAAGATTGACAAAGACAAGCTTTACAGTGCTCCTAAAAAATAGCTTCTATGTCGTTGATTCTCTCTCTTGAAACAGCTACTACTAACTGTTCTGTAGCCTTGTCGAACGATGGGAAAATAGTTGCTGTAAGATCTATCAACGACGGATTCTCTCATTCAGAAAAAATAAATATTTTTATTGCTGAAGTACTTGAACAAGCAAACAAGATAATCAATCAACTTGAAGCTGTGGCAGTAAGTATTGGCCCGGGTTCATACACCGGATTGCGAATTGGTGTAAGCACAGCGAAAGGATTATGCTATGGATTAGGTATCCCTTTGATAGCTGTCAATACTCTTGATGCTATGGCAGAAGGTATTGCCGCCACTCCCGACGAGTTAATAATACCTATGATCGACGCACGACGTATGGAAGCTTATTGTGCTGTTTACACTTCGGATAAAAAAAATATGGCAGCTGCGGAAGCAGTAATCATAGATGAACAATTCTATTTACGATTTAGAGAAAACAACAACTTAGTTTTAGCTGGCGATGGTGCTGACAAATGTATTCCGCTTTTTCAAAATGAAAATTCTATTCGAATTCTTTCAAGTTTTGTACCGAAAGCTGAATATGTTTCTATTGTAGCTAATCGCAAATTCCACAGACAAGAATTTGAAAACGTTTCTCTTATTGAGCCATTTTATTTAAAAGAATATCTAGCAGGAAAGAAAAAAGAATAATTCAAATTATTCTCGTTCTATAATAAGATCTTCGTTTTCTACCATGGTCATTTCAGGCAAATGAATTTTCTTTATTTTCAAATCATTGTTTGCTGTGATTGTTGTTTCCATTTTCATAGCTTCAATGGTAAATAGCGGAGCATTTTTCTTGACGATGTCTCCTTCTTTTACAAATATTTTGGTTAATCGCCCTTGTAATGGTGAACCGATTTGTGAATCAGATTTCGCTTTCGAATTTGATTGCTTTTCAACCTTGGCTTTATTATCTTTTACTTCGATTGATCGTGTTTGTCCGTTCAAACGAAAGAATACGGTTTTGTTTCCACTCTCATCTGCATTTTCAGAAATATATAATAAACGAATGATTAGTGTTTTGCCTTGTCCAATATTTACAAGAATCTCTTCATTACTTTTCATCCCATAGAAAAATGCCGGTGTGGGTATTGCACTTATATCGCCAAATTGCTTTGTGAAATTATAATATTCTTCGAAAACTTTCGGATAAAATTTCCAAGAAAGAAAATCGAAGAAGCTTTGGTAGTTGTCAAATTTATTTTGGAATAATTCAAATTCTTTTTCAAAATCGATTGGCGCCAAATGTGCGTTGGGTAAATCGGTATATGGTTTTTCGTCTTTTAAAATAATTTTTTGCAATTCTGTGGGCCATCCTCCAAAGGGTTGTCCCAAATCTCCACGCATCATACTCTTTACCGACTCAGGGAAAGCTAAATTCTCTTTCGTAAAAATATCTTCTTTCGTAAGTTTATTGTTAACCATAAACATGGCCATGTCTCCTACAACTTTTGAAGAAGGTGTTACTTTTACAATATCACCAAAAAGCTCATTCACTTCTTCATACGCTTTTTTAATATCGTCCATCCTTTCTTCTAATCCCAATGCAGTTGCTTGAGGTTTTAAGTTGGAATACTGTCCACCCGGAATTTCATGCTTATAGACTTCTGCAGTTCCTGCCATCAATCCACTCTCAAACGGATAATAATATTCACGAACGGTTTCCCAATAGTTCGAAAATTTATTTAGTGAATTAACATTGGTGGTCGTCTCATATGGAGTGTTTTTCAAACATTCTACCAATACATTAAAATTGGGTTGACTTGTTAAGCCTGAGAGCGAACTTAGAGCAACATCTACGATATCGACGCCTGATTCTATCGCTTTTAAATATGTTGCATTCTGAATTGAAGAAGTGTCGTGCGTATGTAAATGAATTGGAATGCCGATGACTTTTTTTAATTCAGTAACCAAAATTTCTGCGGCATAAGGTTTTAATAAACCTGCCATATCTTTAATAGCCAATATATGCGCCCCTTCGTCTTCTAATTGTTTCGCCAAATCAAGATAATATTGCAATGAATATTTATTCCTCTTCGGATCCATAAAATCGCCGGTATAACAAATACAGGCTTCAGCTATTCCTCCTGTACGTTCTCTTACGGCATGTATAGAATTTTTCATGCTGTCTACCCAATTTAATGAATCGAAAATTCTGAAAACATCAATTCCGCTATCCCAACTTTTTTCAATGAATTTTGACACTAAATTATCGGGGTAGGAAGTATAGCCTACCGCATTGGAACCTCGGATCAGCATTTGTAAAAGAATGTTCGGTATGGCGGAACGCATAGCTTCCAATCTTTTCCACGGACATTCATGTAAAAAACGTAATGCTACATCAAAGGTTGCACCGCCCCATACTTCCATTGAAAATAATTCAGGATGATGAAACGCAAAACTTTCTGCCACTTTCAATATATCTGTAGATCGAATTCGTGTTGCCAACAATGATTGATGAGCATCACGAAAAGTAGTGTCGGTAAACATTACTTGCTTATTTTCTTTCAACCATTGCGAAAATTTGTCAGGCCCCATTTCGTCAAGCAACTGCTTTGTTCCGGGAATAATTTTTATTGTTCTATCAAATTCTGGGACTACCGCCGGTAGAAATATTTTAGATGTATCTTTTTTCGAGATATCAGGATTTCCATTTACTAATACATCTGCTAGGTATTTTAGAATTTTTGTTCCTCTATCTTGCCGTATTTGAAATTGGAAAAGGCTTGGGTTTTTTTCTATAAATCGAACTGTAAATTTTCCCGATTCAAACTCCGGATGTGCAAGTACGTTCTCAAGAAAAAGTATATTTGTTTTTACTCCTCTGATTCTAAATTCTCTTAGCGCTCTTAATAGTCGCTGTCGTGCCCCTTTTATCGTTCTTCCTTTAGCCGTAATTTTTACAAGCATTGAATCAAAGAATGGCGACACTTTTACGCCTTGATACGAACTTCCTTCGTCGAGCCGAATTCCATATCCTCCCGCATGACGATAAGCTATGATTGTACCATAGTCGGGTTTGAAATCATTTTTAGGATCTTCTGTAGTAATACGACATTGTATTGCTACTCCTGTAATTCGAATATTTTCCTGAGTTGGAATTTCTAATGGCGACTCATGCAATGAATGTCCATCTGCTATCAACAATTGAGAACGTACAATATCAATTCCTGTAATTTCTTCGGTTACGGTATGTTCTACTTGTATTCTGGGATTTACTTCTATGAAATATATATTCTCATTTTCGTCAACCAAAAACTCAACGGTACCGGCATTGTTGTACTTAACTTTTTTAGCTATACTGAGTGCGTAATCGTACAGTTTTTGTTTGGCAGCTTTACTGAGTGTTGGAGCAGGGGCCATTTCCACAACTTTCTGAAACCGTCGTTGAATACTACAGTCTCTCTCGTATAGATGAATAATGTTTCCATGATTGTCGCCTAGTATTTGAACTTCGATATGCTTGGGGTCATCAATAAATTTTTCAATGAAAATGGTATCGTCACCAAATGCATTTCCTGCTTCGCGTTGTGCTTCTAAAAATGATTTTTCTAAATTTTCTTCGTCACGTATTACTCTCATTCCACGTCCACCACCACCGGCGCTGGCTTTTAAGATGACAGGGAAACCAATACGTTTCGCTTCTTCTAAAACAATTGTTGGCGAGGTGAGATTTTTTTTATTGTCTTCTATTACCGGAACATTACACGCTCGTGCAACAAGTTTCGATTTTACTTTGTCGCCCAATTGATCCATTACCTCCGGGGCGGGACCTACAAAAATAATTCCTTCTTCTCTGCACCTACTTGCAAATAGAACATTTTCTGAAAGAAAGCCATAGCCCGGGTGAATCGCATTTATTTTATTCTGCTTTGCAACTCGAAGAATTTCTTCTATGTTTAAATATGGTTTCAGCGGATCATTATCATTCCCGATCTGATAAGCTTCATCAGCTTTAAAGCGGTGCAAAGAGTAACGGTCTTCGTAAGTAAAAACGGCAACGGTACGAATACCTAATTCAGCTGCAGCACGTAGAACTCGGATCGCGATTTCGCCTCTGTTTGCTACAAGAATTTTATGAATTTTTTCCATCTAGAGTAGGGAATGATAGTTGGTATTTAAATACGCAATTATTGTCCTAGAGTTGCTAAATAAAAAATTACGTGCAATTAAAAAACCACTCGTCATTACAAACAGAATTCTACCACAACGGACGTTAGATTTATACTGTTTTAATTCTTCAGAAATTTAAGAGCTTCTGAAGTCGTTTCTACTGGTAATTTGCATGTTTTATTTTCGCAAACATAAATAAGCGTTTTATTGTTTACAAAACGGTCTTCCAGTAATGACAATTTGCTCGCATTATTTACACTTCCGGCTAAAAGCATATTCGGCAAGTAATTCGATGCAATTGACTTTCGTTCTTTCATCGCATCTTTACCTGCAATCACTGTTTGCTTAAAATTGCCGGTGATATTCATAATCAGATTCGCCCAATTACTATAAGCTGATCCCCATCGTGGCATGTCGCCCATTACTGCTATTGCCATTTCTCTTGATATCGTGCTATACCTTTTGTCATCGAAATATTCTCCAAGTATAAATAAATTATTTGCCATCTCTGAATTAGAAGAAGGAATAACATTATCTGTAATTTCTTTTATTCTACTGATTAATGAATGATCGATATTTGAAGTAAACCAAAACAAACCATTTTCGCTATCATAATAATGCTCTACGCCATCTTCAGTTAATTCGCGTGCCTTGGTCAACCAACTATCGTTGAATGTTGATTGGTATAGTTCAATTAATGCTGAAATTGTAAATGCATAGTCGTCGAGATAACCAGTTTCTAACTTATCTTTCTGACCCTCGATGTGCAATAAATTTCCTGAGCTGTTCACACAATCTTCCAAGATATTATTCATACATAAAACTGCTTCTTCTTTTAAGGAGTCGTCTCCGAACGCTGAATAAGCATCGCACAATGAATTTACCATTAATGCATTCCAAGAAGTAACTACTTTTTTGTCTAGTCCGGGGTGTATACGTGCGTTGCGGATAGTAAGCAAAAGCTCTTTAGCATCTGAAATATATTGTTCGAATTCTTCATTCGACAAATTATATTTATTGGCAAGCGATAAATTGTCTTTGTCACGCAAGAGAATATAATTGTCGTGCTCCCAATATCCGTTTTTGTTGATATTAAAATAGTCGGCTAACAATTCTTTTTCTTTTCCATTTGGTATTGGTGGAAAATTAATAGCTTCAAAATCTTTTTTATTCCACACATAAAATTTTCCTTCTTCGCCTTCCGAATCAGCATCCAAAGCCGAATAATATCTGCCTTTTCCATCCGACATTTCTCTCTTTAGAAATGCAATGGTCTCAAGTGCTATTTGTTTGTATAATGGATTTCTATAATGTTGGAATGCTTTTGAATAGAGTGAAATTAATTGAGCATTATCGTAAAGCATTTTTTCGAAATGTGGAAGCTTCCATTCATTGTCGGTCGAATACCTGGCAAAACCACCACCTACCTGATCGTATATTCCGCCATACGCCATTTTTTTAAGAGTGAGTTCAACAAAATCATTTAGTTTTTTGTTGTCATTTGAAACAGCATACCGAAGTAAAAATTCATAATTGTTCGGTAAAGGAAATTTAGGCGAACGATCGGTTCCTCCATTGGTAAAGTCGAAGTATTTTGTCCACTCTTCCACTGTTTTGTCGACCACTGCCATTTCAATTTTCGACGTGTCCTTTAATGGATTTACAATTTCAGGCTTATGAATGCCTTGTAATAATTCTTCGGCATATTTTTCTGCTTGCGGTTGGTTTTCTTTGTAGTAAGTAGAAAGTTTATATAAGAGATCGTTCCATGTATTATTTGGAAAATAAGTACCACCATAAATTGGTTTTCCATTTGGAAGTGCAAAACAATTCAATGGCCAGCCACCACTACCTGTCATTAGCTGTACGGCTTTCATATAAATCTGATCGATGTCAGGACGCTCTTCACGATCAACTTTGATGCAGATAAAATGTTCGTTCATGATTTTCGCAGTGGCAGAATCGGTAAACGTTTCTTTCTCCATTACGTGACACCAATGGCACGATGAATAACCAATAGATATCAATACCAATTTATTTTCAGCTTTTGCTTTTTCCCAGGCTGCAGTAGACCACGGATACCAATCAACCGGATTGTGTGCATGCTGTTGGAGGTATAAACTAGTTTCACTTTTAAGGTGATTGGCGGGGTTTGAATTCATTTTTGAAGGGCTCAAGTGATTGCATGTTACCAAAAATATGGCAACAGACACACTTAGTATGGTCTTTATTACTTGCAAAACAACGTATTTTAATCGTTTAACTAGTTCACTTTTTTAAAAAAAATCGCAGTGCCGAACTCTAAAACCCTATATTTTTGTTTAAAATTCAACTTATTAATAATACAGAAAGTTTATTACATGAGACTAGTAAACTAATTATTAATTCAGTTTTGATAATTGTTTTTTTTATATACATTTGCATCCCTTAAAATAGATTACTAAGTAGAATTAGATATGTACGCAATCGTAAACATCGCCGGACAGCAATTTAAAGTGCAAAAAGACCAACAGGTCATTGTGCATCGTTTAGTTGGTGAAGAAGGTAAAAAGCTGGAATTCAGCGACGTAGTTTTAATAGATAACGACGGAAAAATTAAAGTTGGAACCCCGGCTGTTCAAGGTGCTTCGGTTTCTGCTCGTATTGTTGGTCATTTACGTGGCGACAAAATTATCATCTTCAAAAAGAAACGTCGTAAAGGCTATCAGAAGCAATCTGGTCACCGTCAGGATCTTACAAAGATCCAAATTGATGGTATCACTGCTTAATTCATCCAATTAATAACAGAATAAAAACTATAAGTAATGGCACACAAAAAAGGGGTCGGTAGTTCAAGAAACGGTCGTGAATCACACAGTAAGCGCCTAGGAATTAAAATATTCGGTGGTCAACATGCTATCGCAGGAAATATCATCGTTCGTCAACGTGGTACAAGACATATGCCGGGTGCAAATGTTGGTATCGGTAAAGATCATACTCTTTATGCTCTTATCGAGGGAAAAGTTGTTTTCCGCAAAAAAGCTGATGAGAAAAGTTATGTATCTGTTGCACCGCTAGTGGTTGCTCAGGCATAATTCAAAAAAAGAAATAATCTAAAAATAGCCTTCCTTTTTGGAGGGCTTTTTTTTTGGAATTCATTGAGCCTCCTTTTTCTTATCGTTCAAGAGTGATGAAAACCATAAACGCACGTTGAATTTTATTTATTAAAAATTAAATAGGTAATTTTGAGAGTGAAATAAGTGAAGTCATTTTGGGATTCGAAAAGCTTATTAGTATTTAAATTTATTTCCAATGATAACATTCGAGCGAACAATTATCAACTATCAACACGAAGAAAATGATCACCAAACAAACAATTGTTTTTCTTAAAGCCATTAAGAAAAACAATAACAGAGAATGGTTCGATAAAAACAAAGAGAAATATCTTGTTGCAAAAGATAATGTTGCAGAGGTAATAGATGGATTTCTTAAAGAGGCTACAAAATTTGAAAAAGGTTTTTCCGGCTTAACTTCAAAGTCGTGCATGTATCGCATTTATCGTGATGTTCGTTTTTCAAAAGACAAACGTCCGTATAAAAATAATTTGGGCGCCAGTATTAATGTTGGGGGTAAAAAAGCAAATAATGCCGGCTACTACATTCATATAGAGCCCGGCAATTCGATGATAGCCGGCGGTATGTGGATGCCCCCTACTGATCAATTAAAAATGATCCGGCAAGAAATTGATTACAATGGAATTTTTTTTAGAAAAATCTTAGCGAAAAAAGAGTTTGCAGATTACTTCGGCGGACTCGATGAATCGTATATGCTCAAAACGTCTCCAAAAGGATATGATAAAGAAAACCCTTTTATCGACCTGCTAAGAATGAATAGCTTTATTGTCTGGCATAAAATTCCTGATGCAGTTTTGCTTAAAAAAGAGTTTGTAAAAGAATTAGCTAAAGGAGCAAAACTGATGAAACCTATGATCGATTTCATTAATACCTCTTTCGTCGGAAACGATTCTCCAAAAATAAAACTGTAGCACGCTCATTAAAAGCTACTTAGCATGCTCATTTAAGAAGTAATTATTAGTATTCTCTCCTGCTAACATTTGCTTCTTTTAAGCGTATCAACTCGCAAAATCTTCTAAATTTGTAGATATAATATTTAAGTATGATTCAGATAAATACCATCCGTGAGAAAAGTGAATTCGTAATTGAACGTCTGGCGGTAAAAAATTTTGATGCCAAGCATATCGTTGCCGATATTCTCGAAATCGATGAAACTAAAAGGAAAGTCCAAAACGAATTGGATCAACTTTTATTTCAACAAAACACGCTTGCAAAACAAGTTGGTGATCTTTATAAGAGTGGAAAAAAAGCAGAAGGCGATGAGTTAAAAAATATGAGCACTGCTTTAAAGCAATCTTCAAATTCTCTTCAAGAACAGTTGAACCATCTCGAATCGAAATTAGAATCGGAGTTGGTGAAACTTCCAAATATTCCTTCTGCCAGCGTTCCTAAAGGTCGCACTCCCGAAGATAACGAAGTGGTTTTTCAAGAAGGTGCTATTCCTGAATTGCACGAAAAAGCTGTTCCGCATTGGGAACTGACTACGAAATATGATATTATCGATTTTGAATTAGGAGTTAAACTTACCGGTGCAGGATTTCCCGTTTACAAAGGTAAAGGTGCGCGTCTTCAACGTGCGCTAATTAATTTTTTCCTCGATAAAGCTGTTGAAGCGGGGTACAAAGAAATTCAACCTCCTATTCTAATCAATAAAGAAAGTGGTTTTGGAACAGGACAACTTCCCGACAAAGATTCGCAGATGTACAATGTAACGCTCGATGAATTTTATTTAATTCCTACTGCTGAAGTACCGGTTACAAATATGTATCGCGATGTAATTTCAAAAGCGGAGGAATTACCTATAAAAATGTGTGCGTACACTCCTTGTTTTCGTCGTGAAGCCGGTAGCTATGGTAAAGACGTTCGCGGATTAAATCGTTTACACCAATTTGATAAGGTGGAGATCGTACAATTGGAACGACCGGAAAATTCTTATCAAGCACTCGACCAAATGGTAGAGCATGTGAAAGGTCTGCTTAGAAGTTTACAACTTCCTTTTAGAATTCTTCGTTTGTGTGGAGGTGATATGAGTTTTGCCAGCGCATTAACATTCGATTTTGAAGTGTATTCTGCAGCTCAAAAAAAATGGTTGGAGGTTAGCTCTGTTTCGAATTTTGAAACATTCCAAGCAAACAGAATGAAATACAGGTATCGCGAAGGAAGTGAAAAACCTCAGCTGGCGCATACACTCAATGGTAGCGCTCTTGCTCTTCCACGAATTGTTGCTGCTCTTTTAGAAAATAATCAGACACTGGATGGCGTTATAATTCCCGACGCTCTTCGAAACTATACAGGCTTCGACAAAATCAATTGAAAAATAAAACGAAATATATTTTCCACTCTTCTTCAGTATTTATTCTGTTGTACTTTGTGTTGTCTGTTTTTTCTGTAACTGCGCAGAGTTTCCAGGATCGTCAACTAGCCGATCAGTATATGAATAATGCAGAGTATGAAAAGGCAGCGCAACTTTACGAGAAACAATTAGACCGCGATCCGTTTGGTACTTATCCGCCGTATTTCCGTTGCCTTATCGCATTAAAAGATTTTGATGCGGCTGAAAAATTAGCTAAGAAATTTGTGAAGAAGCAAGAATCGAATCTTTCTTTTCTTGTAGATCTTGGTTATGTTTATTCTTTGCAAAATTCACCCGATAAAGCAAAGGCGCAATACGATAAAGCGATAAAATTATTAAAGCCTGATCAAAATCAAGTAATGGTGTTGGCTAATTCTTTTGCTGCCAAGCAAGAAAGCGATTATGCGCTCGCTACTTATTTGCAAGGGAAAATTTTATTGAAAGGCACGTACGGATTTTATTTTGAAACAGCCGACATCTATTATCAAAAAGGTGACTATGAAAAAATGACGAACGAATACCTCGAGGCCGTTTACGAAAACCCAATGATGCAGCAGAGTGTACTCAATATTCTTCAGGCAAGAATTGGTATTGATCCTGAAAATAATCGTTCAGATCTTTTTAGAACTTCTTTGCTTCGAAGGATTCAACAATCGCCAGAACGTACTGAGTTTTCAGAAATGTTGATCTGGTTTTTTATTCAGCAAAAAGATTTTTCATCGGCCTTCATTCAGGCAAAAGCAATTGATAAAAGATTGAAAGAAGATGGCAGTCGCATTTTTCCCATCGCTTCTATGGCAGCAGCAAATGACGATTATGATGTAGCAATAAAAGCATTTCAATACATTATAGATAAAGGAGCAGACAATAATAATTACATCGCTGCCAGAATGGAATTGCTAAATACGTTGAGCAGAAAAATTACAGTCGATAATAATTTTGTTCCTACCGACCTTATTAAACTGGAGAAAGATTATCTGAATACTTTATCTGAATTAGGAAGAAGTGGTAAAACAGCAGGTCTAATTAAAGGCTTGGCTCATTTACGAGCTTTTTACCTCGATAAAATTGATTCGGCTGAAACTGACTTAGAGAATGCAATTGATTTTCCCGATATATCTGCTCAAGTAAAGGCGCAATGTAAATTGGAGCTAGGCGATATCTATTTGTTCAATGGAAATGTTTGGGATTCGGATCTTTTGTATGCACAAGTTGACAAAGATTTTAAACATGATGCTATTGGGCAAGAAGCAAAATTTAGAGGAGCCAGATTGGATTATTTTCGTGGCGATTTTTTGTGGGCTCAAGCTCAGTTAGATGTTTTGAAAACAGCCACTTCACAGCTGATTGCTAACGATGCTCTTTCTTTGTCGTTGCTCATAAGCGATAATATGGGATTAGATTCCACAACTGATGCGTTGATGCTGTATTCTAGGGCCGATCTTCTGAGTTATCGGAATAAAAATGATGATGCTTTGGCTTTGCTTGATTCAATTCACATTCTTTACCCTACTCATTCATTGGCCGACGATGCTTGGTATAAAGAAGCACAGATTATGGATCTAAAAAGAAATTGGAATGCAGAAGATTCATTGTACGAAAAAATAGTTCGCTATGATAGTACCGGAATATTAGCTGATGATGCTATTTATCATAGAGCAATTTTGCAAGAGAATAAATTGAGCAATAAAATTAAAGCGAAAGAATTATACCAGAAGTTAATTGAAGATTATCCGGGTAGTGTATTTGTTGTCGATGCAAGAAAAAGATATCGTGTATTACGCGGAGATCTTGTAAATTAATTTTATAAAAGGAATATTGAAATGATCGTTTATAATGTAACAACAAATATTGAAGCTTCTGTTCATGAAGATTGGTTGCAATGGATGAAAACAGTTCATATTCCGGAAGTGATGCGTACTGGAATGTTTTCTGACTTTCGCTTTTTGAAAGTGATGAGCGATGATGAGTCGGGTGGATTTACTTATTCAATCCAATATACTTGTGAAAGTATGGCGCGCTATGAGCAATACACTAATGAATTTGCACCAAAACTTAGAACTGATACTATTGCGCGATATGGTGATAAATTTCTTGCTTTCAGAACCTTGCTGGAAGTAGTAGAATAATGAAATTAGTTCTGACTCTTATTTGTAGAGGATAAAAATCAGGAATTGTTTCGTGAAATAATACAGACGATTTTGATGGGTATAAAAAATAATAATGACAGTTAAAGCAAAAAAATTTCTTGGTCAACATTTTTTAAAAGATCCGGCTATTGCAGAAGAGATCGTCAATTTTTTAGGCGAAAGTAATCTGTATTCTGATGTACTGGAAATTGGTCCCGGTATGGGAATACTTACTCAATTTTTATTTGAGAATAAAAAATTTCACACAAAAATTGTTGATCTCGATCTAGAATCAATTGAGTATTTGAATAATCTTTATCCTCTTCGTCAACAAGATATTCTTCACGACGATTTTTTGAAATTAGAAACTAATAATATTTTCAAAGGGCAGTTTGCGATTATTGGGAACTTCCCTTATAATATTTCTTCTCAAATTTTATTTAAAGTATTAGAGGAAAGAGATCGAATACCGGAAGTTGTCGGAATGTTTCAAAAAGAAGTAGCGGAGAGAATAGCTGGCACGCCGGGAGGAAGGGAATATGGGTTGCTTAGTGTTTTTATGCAAGCTTTTTATGATGTAAAAATTGTAAGACAATTAACACAAACTGATTTTTTGCCACCACCAAAAGTAAAATCTGCGGTATTGCATTTTTTGAGAAAAGAAAATTTTGATTTAGGATGCGACGAAAAAGATTTTCGACGTGTTGTTAAAATGGCCTTCAACCAACGACGTAAAACCTTGCGTAATGCGTTGTCGGCTGCTGTAGCTCGTGATATTGATATTCCATTTGGTTCGTTAAGAGCAGAGACGCTAGGGTGGCAGCAATTTGTAGAACTCACTAATTTTATTGTTTCATTACCTAAATAATTTTGTCATTAATGAAAATTATTTTCATCGATACTGTTCATTCTGCACTGTGGGATGGTTTGTTGTCTGACGGACATGAATGCGTAGCGGCGTATAATTTTTCGCGTGAACAGATTTTAACTGAACTACCAACAACAAACGGAATTGTAATCAGAAGTCGAATTACAATTGATAAGGAAATTCTTGATTTAGCAAAAGAGCTGAAATTTATAGCTCGTGCCGGTGCTGGATTAGAAAGCATCGATGTGGAGTATGCAAATAGCAAAGGAATTGTTTGTATGAATTCGCCTGAAGGAAATAGAAATGCTGTAGGCGAGCATGCGATAGGAATGCTTTTATCATTATTCAATAATCTGAATCGTGCTGATCGACAAATAAGATTAGGCAAGTGGAATAGAGAAGTGAATAGAGGTATAGAGCTTGAAGGAAAAACAATTGGTATTATTGGATATGGACAAATGGGAACTTCATTTGCGGAAAAATTAAAAGGATTCAATTGTAAAGTACTTGCATACGATAAATACAAAAAGGATTTTGGAAACGAGTTTGTAAAGGAATGTTCACTGGAAGTGTTGCAGCATACTTCCGATATAGTGAGCTTGCACATTCCTTTAACGAAAAAGTCCACTTTTTTCATTGATAAAAATTTTATCGAACAAATGAAAAAACCATTCTATCTGATCAATACTGCTAGGGGGAAATGTGTATCAACAGCTGATTTAATTTCCGGATTGAAAGATGGAAAAGTGTTAGGAGCTTGTTTAGATGTTTTTGAGTACGAAGATAATTCGTTCGAAAAGTTTTCAATTGAATCGGCTCGATTAAATGAAAATCCGGATTGGCAATATTTGATAAAATCGGAGAATGTTATTTTAAGTCCACACATTGCAGGATGGACACAAGAGTCTTATCGAAAAATTTCTGAGGTATTGTTGGAGAAAATTCGAATGATGAAGTAAATTTGCCTGAAGCGAAGTTGAAGTTCGAAGTAAAGATTCAGTTTCAATTGAGATTTTTTTACAGGATGGAATTTTGGAATTTTTGTGAAATCAAAATTTTTGACATTACATTGTTTCTTTTATCCGCATTCACAATTTAGATTTACTACTGCTGATTTGAAATTATTCAATAATGACTTTGCCGCGTGCTATATTATTTTTGTCGGCGATTAAAAAATTATACATTCCTTTCGCTAGTCCTTCGCAATTCACTTTTATACTATTAAAATCAACAATGAAAGGAAGTGAAATAAGATTTCCAATGGAATTGTAAAATTGAAAACTTATGTTGTCATTCATCACATGTTTTAATTCTATTCTAAAATGATTTTGAGCAGGGTTAGGGTAAGTAAGACTTATTATTTCTGTTTTTCCAATTTCGTTTATTTCAGTTAAAAGATCAGAGAACACTGGTCCGGTTGAAAGGCCTGCTCCACTGATTCCTGAGCCTAAATTTATTCCATTCGCGTTGAAGTTACATAAGCTTCCTGTTGCATTTGGATCGGAAACGGTAGCTAGATAGTGAGTTCCATATCTAGCTATGTAAATAATTCCATTGGGTGCTAATTGCATATATCCAACATTGTAACTTCCCGTTCCTGTTGCACTGCCGACAAGAGTAGCAGAAGATTGAATAGCATTAGCATTATAAACTGATAAATCGAATTGATAAACTAATGTATTGGTCCATTGAGTAAAGTATAATTTCGAACCGTTGGGAGAAAATGCAACTCCCCATGCCATAGAATAATTTGGAATAGTAATGGGGTTAGAAATTATTCCTGTTTGTTTATCAAAATTGAAGAGCTGTATTTCGTTGCTGTATTCGCATGCATTAGCGATATGAGATCCGTCTTGTGAAATAACTAGCTGCCCCATTGCCCCATGATCGTAACCATAAGACCCGCCGGAATTTGAAATGCCAACAGTAGAAGTTACCGGAACGAGGTCTAATCCGTTTGCGTCAACTTTATATGCATTGAAATTAGCATTTCCGAATTCGTGTGTTATTACCCAAAAACGATTATTGCCTTGATCGAAATATGCTGCAAGTTTTTCTGTTGATGGAGTATGAAGAAGAATATTCTTAGCTGTGACAGCTCCTTGGAAATTATTGAGACTTATGTTTACAGTAGAATAACGCAAGCCGGCTTGAGATCCGAATTCAGGTACGGTGAAAATGTAAGTTAGTTTATTATTCACAGGAACTATCAGCGCAGTTTGGCCGCCAGTTAAGCTTCCCATCAAGCCGGAACCATTTTGCATAATTGCATTTGTATTCGTATAAACGTTTACTCCGTTCGTATAAAAAAGCAAATTACCATTATCATCACACGCAGAAGCCGTATTATCATAGGTAAACATTGGTCGGTTTTGTACGGATGTTGGCGTCTGATTAAAGTCTAGAGCTACATTAGTTCCAAAAACCCAGTAGTTATTGAATTTAGAAGAAAATGCAAAACAATTACTAACGAATAAAAGTTGAAAAATTAAGAGTAAGCTGTTTTTATTCACTTCTTTCTTTTTTAAAGG
The DNA here is from genome assembly GCA_031367345.1 of Bacteroidota bacterium. Taxonomy (GTDB): domain Bacteria; phylum Bacteroidota; class Bacteroidia; order AKYH767-A; family 2013-40CM-41-45; genus JADKIH01. The sequence goes on from JANLPR010000045.1 coordinate 131,828, forward strand.
TGAGCTTCAAAACAAATATATTAAATTCTTTTGATTTACTAGTGGCTTGTAATTAATGGTAGTGCTTTTATGGCTAACGGACTTTTTAGATAGGTCAATTCTTCGAAAATGTTTATTAAAAAGAAAGCGGATAGGTTGGATTTGCTTTGTGCAAGAATTTTTTGTGATACTCAATTAATTTACTGCACCATCAATTTTCTAATAAGTAAGTTCTTATCGGTTTTTACTTGTATAAAATACACTCCCGGCAAAAACGACTCTACAGAAAATGTACAGCCGTTTACATTCCAACTTATTTTAGAAGGCAAATTTATTTCACCGAACGAATTGAAAATTTTAATTTCTGTAGCGTGATAATCTTGCCATTGCAACTGTACTTGGTTGTGAGCAGGATTCGGATAAATTGAAAAAGTTTTTTGCTCAACGGTTTCTGCAACGGAATTGGTAAGCGAATCGCAAGCTGATCCTACAACAGGACCTAAATCATAATTGGGATTTATTCCCAATCCATAATAAGTACGGTAACCGCCCAGATAAAAAGAATAAGGTTGAAAATCGCAAGCAGCACCTAATTGATTGGGCTGATTGATTACACTTAAATTCATGTTGATGGAATTGTAAGTAGTGTCAGCATAAGGGAAATTATAACCATTGCCATCGTCGTAAGCAATTCCCCAATATATTTTACCATTAATAGCTAATCTTAAGTCGCCTGAACCATAGTACGGAAAATAGAATGAATGGATTAATTGACGTGAGTTAGAAATGTTGGATGCAAATAATTCATATTGAAATAAGCAATTCAATGTATCATCGACAGTAACATACAACACAGAATCATTTGGAGAAAATGCCGCCGACCAAAAAAAGTCGGCAGGAATTTGAGTTTCCGGATTTATCTGAATGCGATTGCTCAGTAATCCGGTACATCTGTCGAAATCGTAATATTCTAATAAGCCGGAAGCTGAAACCAAAACCATTTTACTTCCGGAATTATTGAAAAAGAATCGAATAATTCCTGAGCTTGGAGTGAATCCAATTCGTTGAATTACTTCGGAGGAAATTCCCTGATCAGAGATTAAATATCTATGAATTGAATCATTATAATTAAAATACGATTTTAAAAGTAGCCAATAGTCTCTTCCGTTTCCATGCTTGATTGCAATAAGATTATCTGTAGGGTATTCGCCATTTAAGTTATTTAAAAGGATATTTTTTTGAATCACTTTTCCCAAACCATTATTATAACTCATATCAATTACGCTATAATACAGCTCGGGATTGATGGTAACACCCGTGTGGAAAATATAATATTGATTTGAATTTGCAGGATTAGGAATTATTTGCATTTCATGATACCAACCATTTGCTACAAGTGTATCTCCGTTCTCCATTATTTGATTCATTTTATTGAAGACACAGCCCATCTTTTCATTAATTGAACCTGTTGGACGATGAAAACTCTGACAATAAAACAAGATATTCCCTAGTGAATCAGTAATTGAACAAGCCGTACCACGGGTTCGGATTGCGCAATTACTAATTACGGGAGGACTTTGATTAAAATCGATCTGTACGCTATCGCCAAAACACCAAACAGCATCGCGTCGTATTTGAGCAGTGAGCTGTGTGCTGAAGAGGAGGAATAGGAGAAGGATTTTAGATTTCATTTTAATGATTAATTAGAATTTTAATCAATGAATTTACTCCGATAATGAATCATTAAAATTACTATTATTTAAAGATACTAATTTATTTTTATCACTCCTCCTCATTCCTCATAACCACCTGCGCTGTTAATCTCGTTCGTTGCTCTAATAAAACTGTTTTGCCTTTGGTTAATTGATCGATCGTTGATGGGTAATAGTGCCGTACGGTAATTAATTTTAAATCTTCGTTATACAATACTTTAAATTCTTTTTTTAGTTTTTCAAGTACTCCCGGAACTTTGTAAGGATCGTTATCGATACACACTGAAAAACTTAATGCAGAATTTTGCATCAAATTTATTTTAATATCTTCTTTTGCAAAAATCGAAAAAATTATACTCAAACTTTCTTCTGCAATAAATGAAAAATCGTTGGCCGAAATAGAAAATAGTATCTGATTAAATTTATGAATGAAACATGGAACCTGCGGCTTTGTATGTTGAAAATTACCAATACTCGTTCCTTTATCTTGCGGTGCTAAAAAAGAACAAACCCTCAATGGAATATGCTTGTTCTCTAATGGCTTTATCGTTTTTGGATGTATTACTGTGGCTCCATAATAGGTTAGCTCTATCGCATCGTGATAGCTTAGCTGCTCTAACTTTACTGCATCGTCAGATAATTTAGGATCGGCACTCATTACTCCGGCTACGTCTTTCCAAACCACCATTTCTTTTGCTTCGAGGCAATAAGAAAGTATCGCTGCTGTATAATCACTTCCTTCTCGCCCTAATGTTGTCGTGAAATTTTCTGAAGTACTCGCAATAAATCCTTGGGTAATAATGATGTTTTTCTTTTTCATCATTTCCGGAATTCTGATGTCGATCAGTTTTTTTGTGAGATCATAATTGACTTTCCCTTCTCTATATGTATTGTCAGTTTGCAAAACATCGCGAACATCTAACCATTCATTCAGAATTTTCGATTCATTTAAATAAGCGGAAAGTATTTTCGATGACATCAATTCTCCTTGCGATACAATCTGATCATAGTAAAACCCATACGACCTAGAAGGTTCTTCTTCTATTACCCATTCTATTTCTATAAATGAATTTTCTATTTCACCACGAACATCGTGCTCAATAGAAAAGCCAAGTTCATCGATTATTTTTATATGATAATTTTTAACTACTTCTAACAACTGTAAAGCATTGTCTTTTTTATTTACAAATGCAGAAGCAACTTTTTCTAATGCATTGGTAGTTTTTCCCATTGCAGAAATTACCACGACCAGTTTCTCGTTTTTATACTGAGATACTATTCGTCCAACATTCTTTACCGATTCTGCATCTTTCACCGATGCGCCACCAAATTT
>JANLPR010000057.1:0-4408 GCA_031367345.1 Bacteroidota bacterium
TACGAAGAAGAGCCGTATATGATTTTGAGTTCGATGAATAAGCGACAGCTACGTAGAGCAGCGGAGGAGAAGGACCCGAATAAACCGGTGATACAAGATTTTTGGATCGATGGAAATTTTAGAATCGCTAAGTCGAAGATTACCGACGACAAACGCGACCGATGGGTAGAAGCTACTTATAAAAATTTTATAGACGTGAATAATTCACTTTTTCCGAGTACACTAGTTGTTACTATAAGCGGCGTTTCACCGACTATCATTAAACTCGAATACAATAAAGTTACCGCTCCCGATTCATTGCAGATGCCTTATTCGGTGCCTGAGAAGTATGAAGTTGTTAAATAGGTGAGTGGTGAGTGGTGATTAGTGAGTAAACGGTGATTAGTAAGGAAATAAATTAGCCGCTAAGCGAAATCTTTAGCGAAGCGGGATTTCGCTTTTAAGTGCAGGACTACTATTTTTTTCTCCCGCAGAATCCGCAGATGAACGCAGAAAATATTTTACGCTAAGCGAAATCTCGTTTTTAAGTGCAAACAACTTTTGAATTTGCTAGCAGATTTTTAAGTGAGTAGTGAGTGGTGATTAGTGAATAAAAAAATTAACCTTCTTACTTCTTACTTCTTACTTCTTACTTTTTACTTTTTACTTCTTACTTTTTACTTCTTACTTCTTACTTCTTACTTCTTACTTCTTACTTCTTACTTCTTACTTCTTACTTCTTACTTCTTACTTCTTACTTCTTACTTCCTACTTCCTACTTTTTACTTCTTACTTCCTACTTCTTACTCCCCCTCAACATCCCCCTCTACCTACACTGAATTCAAATTCTTGTCTTACTTTTATGCCTTTTAAATTTTCTGCAGGTCGCCAGTTGGGCATTTTATTTATTGCATCCATTAATAGTTTATCGGTTTTTGGATCATCGGACGTGAGCGATATTTTTGCGTCGACAACTTCTCCTTTTTCGTTGATTGCAAATTGGACAATCCCATGTTGAAAACGTACGTCAGTTGACTCAGTAATTTTATTCATCACTGTTGCTTCTAAATATTTTATCAGCTTCTGGTATCCACCTACATATTCCGCTTCGATATCGGGAATCAAAGTCATTGTAGTATGTGTTTTATCGACGGCGACTTTATCCGTTACAGGATTTTTAAAATTGTAAGAGACTTCTACCACAATATTGCTAGAAAGATCGGCGGTCTTAATAAGATTTTTTTGCTCGGTGGTAAGAACTTCATTCTTGCCCATTGCATTCATGGCTTTTCCATTGTTCGTTGTCCAGATGCCAACAGAAATATAATCACTGATCCAGTTGCTCGGATAACCCGGAATAAAATCACTTAGCGTTTTAGCTAGGTTTAACGATTCTTTTTTAACCGGCCGAGCATATTTTCCTCTTACTTCATACATCAATTGGTTAGAATAATTCATTCCGGGTGAGTCATCGAACATATACCATTTCTTACCATAGGTTCCTACTTGAGGAAAGGCAACGGTACTCAGTAAAAATAATGTTGCGGAGAAGAGAATGTACTTTTTCATAGTAAAGCATTTAGATTGCCTTACAAAAGTAACTATGATTTATTAGAATCTTGTTATTGAGCCGTTATTAACTTGTTATTGACCTGTTAATGCAATTTATATTCAACGAAAAGGATTATTTTTGTTCGTACAAATGACACCGAACCGAACTCATTTATTTATCGCCATTTCTTCTATCGCACTAGTGATTGTGTTGATCATTCAAGTGAATTGGATCTTGCAAACAGCAAAGATAAAAGAGCAGCTCTTCAATGAAAAAGCGAATATGGTGCTTTCGAAAACGACAGAAGCGATAGGTACAGATCAAGCTACATGTCAGAAAATTGGTGAAGTTGTAAATGAAAATAACGGATCGCAATTGCCGGCAAAATTAGGTTCGAATGAAACGCATAAAATAGATTCGTTGTTTAATAAGTATATGAAATTTTATAATTTTCATATCGACTATTATTTTGAAGTAAAGAAACCGTCGAATGTAAATGTAAACGACTATGCTAATTACGTTTATAATAAATCGCTACGAGATGCAGCTGGTGAGAATGGCTTTGAGTTAAAACTTATTTTCCCTGACAAAAAGCAATACATCATAGCTGAGATGGGTACACTTTTCGTTACTTCCGTGCTATTGATTTTGATCGTACTCGTTTTGTTTTGGCGAACAGTGCTTTCACTTATGAGAGAAAAGCAACTTTCGGAGCATACAACAGATTTTCTAAATAATATGACACATGAATTTAAAACGCCACTTACCAATATTGCGTTGGCCGGGAAGATGATCATAAAAGAAACAACTGTTCAACATTCAGATAAAATAAAACATTACTCCGGAATTATTCTTGAGGAAAATGAAAAACTGCGATTGCAAGTAGAGCAAGTGTTGAGTATGACAGCACTTGAACGCGGAGAAATTCCATTGGTGAAAACGAAAATTAATTTTCACGAACTCATTCATGACTCGTTGAAATATATTAGTATACAAATTGAGAGTAAAAAGGGGAATGTGAAATTGAATCTCGGTTCAGAAAACGTTATGGTGTTGGGGGATAAAACGCATCTTACAAATGCTTTTAGTAATTTGATTGACAATGCAATTAAATATTCGCACGAAAAACCTGATATTTATATTCAGACCATGACGAGCGATCATAATTTAATAGTGGTAGTGGCAGATAAAGGTTTAGGGATAGAAAAGGAATATCAAAAAAAAGTGTTCGACAAATTTTTTAGAGTACCGAAGGGTGATGTGCACGATGTAAAAGGTTTTGGTTTAGGACTCGCGTATATTAAAAAAATTGTAGAGCTTCACGGGGGAACGATTGAACTTCAGAGTGAAAGTGGAAAAGGAACAACATTTACAATAGCGCTGCCGTATGTCTAAAAATAAATTTAAACTGTTACTAGCAGAAGACGATACTAATTTAGGCGTGTTGTTAGTTGACTATCTCGAAGCCGAAGGCTTTGAAGTAAAGCTTTGCAAAGGCGGTGAGCAAGCATTATCGGCATTTCTAAAATGTAAATTTGATTTGTGTTTGCTAGATGTGATGATGCCACAAATGGATGGTTTCTCATTGGTAAAAGAGATTAGGATTAAAGATAAAAAAGTACCGATTATTTTTATTACCGCGAAGTCGTTAAAAGAGGATAAGTTAAAAGGCTACGATTTGGGCGCCGACGATTATATAACGAAGCCCTTCGATGAGGAAGAGTTGCTTTGGAAAATAAGAGCCATGATACGCCGAGGAGTAGAAGAGAAGAGTGAGCACAAGCAAGAAGTAATTGCGATAGGAAAATATTTGTTCGACCATGCCAATCAGACCTTGACGATAGGAGGTAAGACCAAGCGCATCACCGAAAAAGAGAGTGAGATCTTGAATTATTTAGTTGCGCATCGCAACAACATTATAAAGCGCGAAGATTTATTAAAAGCATTGTGGGGCACGAACGATTATTTCCTCGGCCGCAGCCTCGACGTCTTCCTCACCAAAATCCGCAAGTACCTCAAAGAAGACCCGAGTATAAGTATTGAGAATGTATTTGGGGTGGGGTTTGTGTTTAAGGGGTGAAAAGGTTGGTTTGAGAGTGGAGTGGGAGTGTGGTGTTAATTAGGAATGGGATTGGTGTTTCATGTATAAAGTGCAGACTTGATTGTTTCCGTCTCTAAATTTTGTTGAATGCTCCATCGGCTAATCATTTTTCCTGTTTTTGGTAATTCTGTATCTAATAAAACATAAGAAGCGCTTTTTGATTTTTGTAGTTTATCTGTAATCTCATTTTTTATTTCAAGTATTTCTAAAAGAAATCCTAGTCGTTTTATTACTGCTTGCGATTTGAATTTTTTACTATAGTTATATAGAATATCAAATTTTATTTTGTCTTTTGAAATATAGATTGCTCGTGCCACTTCAACAATACCTCCTGCATAATTTGGCTTAAACAAGCAATCAATAATTGTTTTTTCAAGGTCAGAGCATTGTACTTTATTAAAATTATCTATCCATATCTTTTTTGCTCCAAAAAAATGATTCTTGTTATGATAAATAAATTGGAATGAAATATTTTTTATTTCAATTGTTGACGGTCGAAGTTGTTTTGATACAACAATTTGCTCTTTTAAAGAAGGCTGTGTAATTAAGTTATGAATTTGCAACGCCGAGTAGTAGCCAATATAATGTTCTGCATCTCCCACTAAATTTTCAGCAATCACATGCCAGTCGGGCATAAACGATTCTGAATTTTGTTCGTACGGAATAATATAGTACACACTTTCTTTCAAACGCATCAACAAACCTCGCTTTGTCATGTCGCTTAATAATTCTTTCACCGCTCCTTCTTTCGATTCCGGTAATGCAGCAAATGCTTC
>JANLPR010000070.1:0-5150 GCA_031367345.1 Bacteroidota bacterium
CTTCCCCCCACTTTCCTAAACAAACGCCTGCAACTCATAAAGCTTCTTATACACTCCCGCTTTTTCTAACAGCTGTGCATGCGTTCCTCGCTCTATCATTTCTCCTTGTTGCATCACAATTATCTCGTCGGCATGTTTAATGGTTGAAAGTCTATGCGCCACAACTAATGTTGTTCTATTCTTCATTAAATTAGTAATCGCATCTTGTACTAGTCGCTCACTCTCTGTATCTAATGCCGATGTGGCTTCGTCGAGAATTAATATCGGCGGATTTTTTAATATCGCTCGTGCTATACTTATTCGTTGTCGCTGTCCTCCGCTTAATCGACCGCCTCTGTCACCTACGTTCGACTGATACCCATCTTTCATTTGCATTATGAAATCATGTGCATTCGCGATCTTTGCAGCATTGATAACGTCTGCTTCGCTCACGGTTTCAAGTCCAAAAGCGATATTGTTGAAAATGCTATCATTAAATAAAATACTTTCTTGATTTACAATTCCCATCAACGAACGAATGTCTTTCAACTTATAGTCGCGAATGTTTTCACCATCGATTAATATTTCTCCAATTTCTAAATCATAAAAACGTGGAAGAAGATCAACAAGTGTCGTTTTTCCGGAACCTGATTGTCCTACCAATGCTATCGTTTTTCCTTTTTCAATTTTCAAATTAATGTTCTGCAATACCCAGCCTGTTCCGCCTTTGTGGTAAGCAAAAGAAACGTTTCGATATTCTATGGTGTGATTAAAATCTTGAAGTTGAATTGCGTCATCTTTGTCTTTGATTGTTATTTCTGCATCTAGAATTTTATCTATTCGTTCCACACTTGCCAAGCCTCGCTGCACATTTGAATACGCCTCACTAAACGATTTGGCCGGAGGAATCAACTGCGAAAAAATAGCAATGAATGTTATAAACTCCGATGGCTGCAATGTTTTTTCAGCTCCTAATGCTAGACTTCCACCAAAATAAATTATCACAACCAATACGCAAGCTCCAAGAAATTCGCTCAATGGCGAAGTGAGATCACGCTTTCGATACAATCGTTTCATCAATTTGCGATAGTCGTTGTTGATGGTTGTGAATTTTTCTTTAAAATAATTTTCTGCAGTAAAAGCTCTGATAATTCTCAATCCGCCCAATGTTTCTTCTAAAGCTGAAAGCAAAATACCCATTTTCGTTTGTCCCTTTGAAGAAGTACGACGTAAACTTTTTCCTATTTGTCCAATAATTAATCCGGCGATAGGTAAAAGTATAAATACGAATATTGAAAGCTGCGCACTCAATAGGATCATCATGAAAAGAAAAAGAGCTACAGTTAATGGCTCGCGAAAAATTGCTTCTAAGGATTGCATAATACTCCATTCAATTTCTTGAACATCTATCGTCATTCTTGAAAGTATATCTCCTTTTCTTTCTTCTGAAAAATAAGAAAGCGGCAACACAAGTATTTTATCGTATAGCTGACTGCGTATATCTCGTACTACACCGTTACGAATAGGAGAAACAAAATACATAGCAAGATAACGGAATAAATTTTTCAGAAAAAACATAAGCACGACCAATCCGCAAATGAAAGTAAGAGCTGCTACTTTGCCATGATCGTGAATGTATTCTGAAATTGTAAAATTTAAATTGTTGAGTAATGTTTTTACTGAAAACGACCAAGCAGCTTTTTGATATACCTGCTCCTGATTAAAGAGAATATTCAAAAACGGAATTATCATTGTTAAAGAGAAAAGTGAAAAAATAACAGAGAACATATTGCAAACAATACTGATGATTGCATAACTCTTGTAGTTTTTAAGATAGCGTAATAGCCGCAGATAATTTTTCATCGGTGGCAAAGATAGAATAAAGTTTGTTGGAAATTATCGGTTATATGCTTTCTCAAATCGATGATGTATTTGTATTTCTTGCCTTTAATTGTTAAACTTGTACTATGGTAAACAGAATGGCGTTAAATATTCGCCCATTCTTATCGTTCATTTTATTACTCAACTTTTTATACTAAAAAAATGAAAAAATATTTGTTCCTCTTCTTTGTGACGATCACATTATCCGGACATGCAGAATTTTTTATGGGACCACAACTAGGTCTCAATGTGGCTACGTTGAATAAAACTTCGTACACCGTAAACAATAAACTGGGCTGGCATGGAGGTTTCTACGCATCATTTCCTCTAGGCAATCATTTTTCAATTATGCCGGCTATCCTTTATTCTACTAAAGGATTTAAATATGATTACACCACCACCACCACTTCTTATCCGAGTTCCGGAAATCCTGATACTGCTGTTGTAAATTTAACGGCCAATGTAAATGCAACATTAGGCTATTTAGATTTTCCTATCCTACTTACCATCTTCAGTGGTAAATCGAAAGGATTAATGATCCAGGCAGGGCCGCAATTTTCGTATCTCATTACTAACACAACTACATTAAGTACGAGCACTACGGTGGCAATTAATGGCGGCTCTTCTCAACCCACCAATCCTGACCCAAACAACAAACTTGATTTTCACAAGAGCGATATTTCTCTTGTTGGGGGATTAGCATATCGTTTGCCGAAACTGCTAATGATTTATGCACGCGCAACGACTGGCTTGCTGAAAGTTCAGCAAGGAACGTTGGTAAAAGACGATAATTATGGTCGCCATTTTGTGATTGAAATAGGAGCAGGATTGGTATTCTGAAAGCTCGTTCATGACCGAGAACTGTGAGATGGCATTTTCTTTCTCTCGTTTCCTCTAAATTCCCTATCTTCGCCATCATTTTTAATCATGGATTCAACACGCCAACTTAAATACAATCGACTGTTTCAAAAGGAAATAGGAGAACTCTTTTCTCGTGAAGGACGAAATTTCTATGGAAATGCTATGGTTACTGTGACCAATGTGCGCGTTTCGCCCGATTTAGGAATAGCTAATATTCAGGTTTCAATTTTTGGAGTAAAAGACTCCAATGCTACACTGGAGCAAATACGAAAACATACAAGAGAAATTCGTCATCAATTAGGCAATTCAATTCGCCACCAAGCAAGAATTATCCCTGAACTCAAGTTTTTCCTAGACGATTCGCTTAATTATGTCGAAAAAATGGAAAAACTATTTAAAGAGATAAAAACACCACCTCCAACTGAAGAGCCGGAAAGTGAAAATTAGAATGTATTTGTCGTGGCTTTTTTAAAGCCCATTGATCACATTTTATATCTTCGCGCGGTAAATATTAATTTCCCATTATGCAGTATGATCCAATAAAGCGTTCGCTTGGTAATGTTTTCAATAAAACACCTTTTCTTCGACGCCTATTTTATAATCTCCTCGATCTTCTTCTGCTTCGTGCTTGGCATGTTCACAAAGAATTACGTCAGTGGATTCGTACATCAAAAAAGAGCGCCGATATACTCGATGCCGGTGCCGGTTTTGGTCAGTACACGTATTGGCTCAATCAAAAAAATCGTGAGTGGAAAATTACTTCGATCGATGTAAAAGATGAACAAGTTGCCGACTGCAATAATTTTTTCGAACGTATTAATTCGTCAAACGTTCATTTCGAAGTAGGCGATCTTACGAAATATGTGAAGCAAAATTCATACGATCTCGTTGTTTGTGTAGATGTAATGGAACATATTTTGGAAGATGTTCAGGTCTTCAAAAACTATTTTGCTTCGATGCGTTCAGGTGCCATGCTATTAATTTCTACTCCGTCTGATCAGGGTGGTAGCGATGTTCATGGCGATGAAGAAGCCTCTTTTATCGAAGAACATGTGCGCGATGGTTATAACATTAATGAGATCCAAGATAAATTACGTTCTGCCGGATTCAATAAGATCGAAGCACGTTATCAGTATGGAGCTCCGGGAAAAATTAGCTGGCGGCTCTCTATGAAATATCCGATTGTTATGCTTGGTAAAACTAAATTGTTTTTTATTATTCTTCCTTTTTATTATATCATCGCTTATCCAATTTCTTTTGTGCTTAACTATTTTGATGTAAACGGAAATCACAAAACTGGAACCGGATTGATCGTGAAAGCATGGAAAGACTAGCCATTATTTTTTAAAAATGAATAGCTGCACAACTGAAATATTTGTAAGCAACTTGCAGGTAAAATTTACTGTAGCTCGAGTACTATTTTCTATTCCTTCAAATTATTTTTTCATTTCTGAGTTCACCGATTGTCAATTACTTTTGCTTAGATGATCGCTGCCTTTATAGCCAGGCGCTATTTTTTTAGCAAAAAATCACAGCGAGTAATCAATGTGATTTCGCTCATTTCTGTTATAGGAGTTACCATTGGAACTGCAGCATTGATCATCGTACTTTCTGTTTTCAATGGTTTCGAAGATCTCATCAAACAACTTTATAATTCGTTTGATGCCGATTTGCGTATCACTGTTAAAGAAGGGAAATCATTTACTATCGATGCAGTACATTTTAATGAACTGAAAAAAATTCCGGGAGTTAAATTTGTCAATGAAATTTTGGAAGAGAATGTATTGGTTAAATACCGTGATAAACAATATACAGCTACATTAAAAGGTGTGAGTAACGATTTTGTAAAAGCAACCGGACTAGACACTATGCTGACCGATGGAAAACTTTTACTTCAAAAAGGAGACACAGATTTTGCTATTGTCGGAGGTGCAATTGCATATAATTTACAGATGAGCATGAGTGATCTGTTTTCGCAATTGGAAATTTACGCTCCTAGAAGAATGGCATCGTCGTTTACAAATCCGGAAGAAGCTTTTAATAAACGATACATTTCTCCCGCCGGAATTTTTGCTATTCAACAAGAGTTCGATGCGAAATATATTATCGTTCCCCTCCGCTTTGCCAATGAAATTTTTGAATACGACGGAAGAATTACTGCAGTTGAAATAGTTTTAAATCCCGGAAATAATTCCGACGAACTTCAACAGAAGGTGAGCTCTATGGTTGGAAATAGTTTCGAAGTGAAAAATAGGTATCAGCAACACGAACTTATTTATCGAATAATGAGATCAGAGAAATGGGCTGTCTTTCTTATTCTTGCTTTCATTCTTATCATTGCGGCATTTAATGTAATTAGCTCATTAACCATGTTGGTGATCGATAAGAAAAAAGATATTGCACTAATGCAATCCTTTGGCGCCGACCTT
>JANLPR010000167.1:0-50617 GCA_031367345.1 Bacteroidota bacterium
TTGAGAAAGAAGTTTAAACGTTTTTAATTTTAATTAAGTTCAAATAAGAATCACTTAAATTTAACTGATTACCAGGATAGAAAAATAATACTATTTTTATCAATTAATAAAATCAAATGAAAGCATCATTGCTAATTCTAAGAATAAATCTAATTGCTTTATTTACTTTTTTTTTAATTCAGAATTCTTTCTCACAAACTATTGATTCAGTTGTGGTGAAAGTTCAAATGAGCCGAAGTGGAGTTGTTCCAAATTGGCAGCAACCATCCATTAGCATCGATTCATTGTCAGGCGGTCGAGTGATTTGCAGTAAATCAATGAGCTATTTTAACGGTAAGTGGGCCAATTCACAAATGTTTCAATACACCTATTTAAATAGTAATGATTTAATCATAACAAAATACAGGTGGTTAAATAACCAATGGACTCCCAATACCAGAAATTCTCAAATCAGAGTATACGGACAAGTAGATTCGCTGGCTTATGAAATATATCAGAATAATTCTTGGAGCTTGCAAAGCTATTCATTTAGGGTTAAAGATCTTTCAACCGGATTGGTTGTAACTGTTCATACAAGGAATGGTATGGATTCTACAGAAACAAATTATAGGTATGATTTAAATAATAATTTAATTGACGTAGATGATTACAGATATAACTTTTCCTTTGATGAATGGATCCCTCAGCATGAGCAATTTTTCTGGAAAACTCCATCCGGAGTAGATACACTAAGTATCTATAATGAATACGAAGGCTCCGATCCAATGAAGGACATTATTTATTCAAATAAAATGTCCTTTACTCTGGACTCATTAGAAAGAATAATACAAACCATTTCCTTTAATTTAGATTTAATTACCAATTTATATACTTATACAGACACGCGTTATATATTTTATACTCAATTAGGTGATACAATCATTACCACATCTTTTCCCGATTCAAATGTAACTTATCAATATGTGAAAAAGGATACAATGGGAAATCTCATTCACTTATATAATAAATATGCCAAACTAAATTCAAATAATAGGGAAGAATATTCATCCGATATTTATTATTTAAAATATCCGCAAGCTCAAGATTTTGTTCTATACAAAAGCTTCGACACCCTTACTTATTGTGTAAACAATAGTGGCAACCCATTTTTATTTACAATAGGAGGTTACGAGAAAGTCAGATATAGATGGGAGCCGGCAACTTCAGTAAGCAATGATACACTTCAGTTCCCTGAAATTATTTCAACTATGACCGGTTGGTTGAAATTAACTTCTACAGATACTGCGGGTCGGGTTTTATCTGACAGTATTTATATAAATCCGTCCTATCCTCCTGTTATTAATTCTGTAATTACCGAAAACCCCACATGTATTGGATGTACTGATGGATATTTTCTTCCCGTCTATTCTCTAGGTGATTCTTCTAATGCAAAGTATGTTTTGTATAATCTCAATACAAATTATAGTCAAAACTTTCAATTGGGGGACACGCTTGGATATTTTAACGCTGGGCCATATCAAATCTGTTTGATGGATAATAATGGATGCGGCAGTTGTGTTTATGATACACTATTTGACGGACCAACTTCTTTAAATGAATTTGCAACTACGGATGTTCACATGTACCCAAACCCTGCTCATGATTTTGTCAACATAACGAATCTATGCGAAAAATCTTCTTTTGCAATTATTAACATGGCGGGAAAAGTGTTATACACTAAAAATGCATTAGGAGATTATAATTATATTAATCTTTCCGGATTTACAAAAGGGAGTTATTTGCTGCGATATAAAGAAGGCGAAATTATTTTTTATAAAAAGTTGATTGTTGAATAAGAAATCTCACGCTCGAAGGAATCTTTAGCGTCAACTCTTCCACTCTCTCCATGCCCAAGCCGCAACGAGACTCCACCGGGAATTGGTGACACCGTCTTTTTATTGAAACAAGTTTTCATTCTTCAAACGAATATAGAAAACATTTCAAGTAGAAACTAAATCATTTAATTCTGCTCTATGTTTGGATTCATGAAATATATCTTCGAATTATTTTGTTTGTGAAACATTGACCAGATTATTCTGGACAGACTGGACCGGTGAAAGTATCAGTGATCAATTTGCATAGTTTACAATAGAAATTTACTTCACAAACGAAGGTTCTTACCTTGAGGCCGGCAGAATCTCACTGCGGCTTGCTGATGGACAGAACGGAAGTATTGAAGCTAAAGATTCTGCCGAGCAACGAGGAACAAAACAAAGCGTTGGCGACAACTCCTGCTGACGAACTTCTTGCTTTGCCTTTTCTTCAAGCTGATAAAATTAATGACTCCCTTCATGCTTATCAATTATCCAAAAGGTATAACTCACGCTGAGCGGAATTTTTAGAGAGGCGGAAGTGGAAAGTAAAATGCAAGCCATCATTTGCCGAACGGAATTCCGCTCTTGGCAGTTGACAATGCCTAATACAGGTTGACCGTTTTTACTTCTTAATTCATCCTTCTCACTTAATCCTTCTCACTTCATCCTTCTCACTTCATCCTTCATCTTTCATACTTCATCCTTCATACTTCATCCTTCATCCTTCATACTTCTTACTTAACCTTCCCTCACCCCGACTTCCTTACAAATTTCGTAAGTATCACAATCTGCTGCCCTTCTACTTTTCCTTCTATCTGTTCTATGTTATCGGAAACTATTTTAATGTTTTTCACCAGTGTGCCAATCTTGGCATTGATCTGTGAACCTTTTACATCGAGCGATTTAATTAATGTAACACTATCTCCTGAACGGAGAATTGCGCCTAAGCTATCGCGATGTATGTCGTCGGTTCCTGAATCGAGATGGTCGTCGGAGGCTTTGGCCCATGCTAAATTATCTTCATCAAGATACATCATATCAATTGCATCTGCTGCCCACGTTTCATTTTTTAATCGGTTCAGCATCCGCCATGCCACTACTTGCACTGCAGGAATTTCGCTCCACATCGTATCACGCAAACATGTCCAATGCGCCGGATCGAGGTCCTCTTTTTTATCGAGTTGGTTCAAACATTTATTACATACATACAAACTATTTTCAATGCCCGATCCATTATTCGGCGCCACTGTATAAATAGAAAGTGAATTTGCTGATCCACATAATTCGCAACTGGTGTTACTTCGTACTTTTAATTGTTCTTCAATGGTCATTTTTTCTTATTAAGCTACAATAATACGCAATTCCCAGTGGATGAGAATACGTTCTCTAATTTAGATTAGCTAGTTTCGATAGCGATGTACAATTCGCAAAAAATGCGCACCACTTCAATTTGAAAAGTTCAATAAAAATTCTGCTTTTAAAAATCCGGCTAACAATAATATTCGTAATTCTAAATGGGAATGATCATACCCTACGAACTTGTTAGCACATCATCATCGTAAAAAATGATTTATTTAAAGAGGAGGCTGCTCTGCGAGATCAGCTTCCTTTTTTAATTTACAAAACTCATAGTTCAATTTGCAATCCATCATACGCCAAGCGAATATGATTCGGCAGCTGATCGTCCACATCTTTATGCAATCCCAACTGATGCGAAATATGTGTCAAGTATGCTTTTTTAGCTTTTACCTTTTCAATAATCTTCACAGCCTCATCGAGCGAAAAATGACTTATGTGCTTTTCTTTTCTCAAAGCATTCAACACCAAAATATCCGAACCTTCAATTAATTTCATTGTAGCTTCCGGAATCTGATTGGCATCTGTTATATAACTGAACCCGCCTATCCTAAACCCCATCACAGGAAGGTTCATGTGCAAAACCGGCAGTGGCTGAAATGGAATGTCGTTTATCTGAAAAGCTTGGTCTGTAATCGTATGAAGGTCTATTTTGGGAATTCCCGGATAATCGTCGCCTGAAAAAATATAGAAAAATTCACGCTTCAATGCTTGTTGAACTCTTTCTGTTGCATACACTGCCATTGCTTTCTTTTGCAGATAGTTAAATGCTCTTACATCATCTAATCCTGAAATATGATCTTTGTGTTCATGTGTAAAAACTACACTATCAAGAGTCGTTACCTTTTCTTTCAACATCTGCTGACGGAAATCGGGACCGGTATCTATTACCGACCGTGAAAACTCAGTTTCTACCATCAATGAGGTGCGAAGCCGATTATCTCTCGGATCGGACGAAGTACAAACCGAGCACTTGCAACCAATCAAAGGCACACCCTGTGAAGTTCCTGTTCCTAAAAAGGTAAATTTCATAATCAATTTAAAACCATCACTCTCCTTGATCTAAATTCAATTCAGTCTGCATGATCTCTTGAAGCAATTTTTTGTTTTTATCGTCTAACAAGTTCCCATCCAACGACAAACTTCGTATTGCCTCAATTAAATAGGAAACTTTCGATTCCACAGCTGCAAACTTATTCAGTACAATGATATTAGAGGCTTCAATGATGCAACTGCCAGATTTAAAATTCCCTTTTTCATTCCGGACTCTATACCCTGCCATCGTCAGCATATCTTCGATCTTGTCGAGCGTGTGTTGTGTTAGCTTTATCATAATTAGTGCAAATATAATCGTTTCATTAAAATGAGCGTCTGCTTTTTGGTTGATAAACCAAAATTAATTGTTTTCTTTGCGAGATTTTTATTTTTCAAGCAAAAACATATTAAGTGAAAGTATCTGTTCCCAAAGAAAACAATGATTTTGAACGCCGTGTCGCATTGACGCCTGATGTTGTTCTATCTCTAATAAAAGCCGGTTTTGAAGTTGATGTGCAGGTAGATGCCGGAATGAATTCTTATTTCGATAATGCAGCGTATGAAAATGCCGGAGCCAAAATGGTGGCGGACAATACCGCTCTTTATCGGGAAGCAGACGTAATCTTAAAAGTAAATGCCCCTTCTGTTACTGAAATTGCATTGATGAAAAAAGGTGCCATACTCATTTCAATGATGTATGCTTCTACTAATCCTGAACTGATTGAGGCTTGCGCTAAAGCAGGTATCAGTGCTTTTTCGATGGATGCGATTCCACGTATTTCACGTGCACAAAAAATGGATGTGTTGAGCTCGCAAGCAAATCTTGCCGGCTACAAAGCAGTACTTATTGGCGCTGCTGCTCTTGGAAAAATATTTCCTCTTCTGATGACAGCTGCCGGAACAATTAAACCATCGAAGGTAGTGATCATGGGTGCCGGTGTTGCAGGTCTGCAAGCTATTGCCACCGCTAAACGTCTAGGAGCCATCGTTGAAGTATCTGACATTCGTCCTGAAACGAAAGAGCAAGTAGAATCTCTTGGAGGAAAATTTATTCAACTAGCAGCCGACGATTCCATTAAGATGGAAGGCGGATATGTAAAAGGAGTTTCCGACGAATTCTTAAAAAAGCAGCAAACTCTTATTTCTAAGCACATTGCAGAGGCTGACCTTGTAATCACTACTGCACTTATTCCCGGAAGAAAAGCGCCGATATTAGTGACCGATGAAATGGTAAAGAGTATGAAAATGGGATCTGTAATTGTTGATATGGCTGTTGCTCAAGGTGGAAATTGTACAATGAGTGAAGTTAATAAAACGGTAATAAAAAATGGCGTGACAATAATAGGTGAGTCTAATTTGCCGAGCTTGCTGCCATTAAATGCTTCTGAATTATACGCTAAAAATATTCAAGCCTTTCTTCTTCACCTGGCCACCAAAGATGGATTCAAATGGGAACTGGATGAAGAAATTACGAAAGGATCGTTGATCATACATAACGGACAAGTTGTTCACCCTTCGTTAAACCCACCGGTGAATGCTTAACTTAAATAACCCACACACAAATGGTAGATATGAATTTTAAAAACTGGACTGAAACTTTCGCTCAATCGATTCTTTCATCATCATTAGACACAGACGAGAACCACATCGACCAATTTCTAAACAAGAAATTACGAAATTCAGTTGCTTCGTTGGAAGAAGCTTCCGGAAAAATCCATTCGTGCAATTCACCTCTGGATTTCTATTATTACTTGTGTGTGTTTATTCAAGAAGCGAAAAACTGCATGTATTGGTACGAACGATCGCTTGAATATGAAAAAGTAAATCTTAATAATAGCCACATGATTATCAATCAAGGAAAAAGTATGATTGAAGTTCTAGAGGCTACTCTTAGAGTAATAAAATTCCAAGAAAATTTAAATTAAACAATGAACGATTTTGTAGCCTTCCTCGGTGTTCACATCGATAAAGTATTTATCCTTATCCTTTCCATCTTTGTAGGTGTTGAAGTAATTGGTAAAGTTCCCTCGGTTCTACATACTCCATTAATGTCGGGTGCTAATGCCATTCACGGTGTGGTTGTGGTTGGATCGATCATCGTAATGCAAAACACAGAACCCGATAATATTCTTCTACTAAGTTTAGGATTTGTTGCAGTTATCCTCGGCACTCTAAATGTGGTCGGCGGTTTTGTTGTTACAGACCGAATGCTTGAGATGTTTAAAAAGAAGGATAAAAAATAATTTTCAACTCAATTATGAATACGAAATACTTATTAGACATAATTTACCTGATTGCTTCGGTAACTTTTGTTATTGGATTAAAAATGTTAAGTGGCCCACAAACTGCACGACGCGGGAATTTGATCGCTGCCTTCGGAATGGGATTAGCCGTTGCCGGAACAATTATTTTTCATGTAGGGGATGTTGCTCCAATTATCTATACGCTAATTACGTTTGCACTTATTATTGGTAGTTTGATTGGTTGGATGGCCGCGAAGAAAGTTAAAATGACTTCTATGCCTGAAATGGTTTCGCTCTTTAATGGAATGGGTGGAGCTTGTGCAGCATTAATTTCTTTATTAGAATTTCATCACAACGTTGGACTTATGGAGCGCACTGCGATCATCCTGGCGGGTATGGCGATTGGTTCTGTTTCCTTCTCTGGATCTATTGTGGCTTTCATGAAACTGAATGGTACTCTAAGTAAATCCATTCGTCTTCCTAAATATAATCTCATCAATTTAATGATGATGTTGCTTACAATTGGAGCAGCAGCATATCTAACGATTTCAGGAATTGATAGCAAGCCAATCCTATATGGAACACTTGCAATTGCCCTGGTATATGGCGTTTTCTTTGTAATGCCTATCGGTGGTGCAGATATGCCTGTAGTTATTTCCTTATTAAACTCTTTCACCGGACTTGCAGCAGCATTTGGTGGTTTCCTTTATGGTAATCAGGTGATGCTTACAGGTGGTATTTTAGTTGGTTCTGCCGGTACAATATTAACGCTTGAAATGTGTCGTGCTATGAATCGCCCTCTCTTTAATGTAATCTTTGGTGCATTCGGAGAAAGTGCAGTAGCCGGCGGACCTGAAGGAGCATCGGGAACAATTAAAGATATTACCATTAG
Organism: Bacteroidota bacterium; assembly: GCA_031367345.1. Classification (GTDB taxonomy): domain Bacteria; phylum Bacteroidota; class Bacteroidia; order AKYH767-A; family 2013-40CM-41-45; genus JADKIH01. The sequence continues at coordinate 7,380 of JANLPR010000167.1, forward strand.
CGATTGCGCAATACTTTTGAACTACTCGAAGAAAGTAATTATTGTTCCGGGATACGGATTAGCAGTTGCACAAGCTCAACACGTGATTCATGAATTAGAATCAATTTTGGAAGAGCGAGGTGTACAAGTAAAATATGCCATTCATCCGGTTGCCGGAAGAATGCCCGGTCACATGAATGTATTGTTGGCCGAAAGTAATGTCGACTATGGAAAGCTTTCTGAAATGGATGAGATCAATCCTGAATTTGCTTCTACCGATGTAGTATTAGTTGTTGGTGCAAATGATGTAGTAAATCCTGCTGCAAAAAATGATCCCTCCTCTCCTATCTACGGCATGCCAATTCTTGATGTTGAAAGTGCAAAACACATTGTGATCAACAAGAGAAGTATGAATGCCGGTTATGCCGGTATAGAAAACCAATTATTCTATGATCCTAAAACATCGATGCTTTTTGGTGATGCAAAATCGGTACTCTCCAAATTAGTTGCTGAAATAAAAACACTCTAATAAAAAACAATAAATAATTAATAAGATGTCAAACAAAACATTTACGATGATCAAGCCGGATGCGGTTGCTAACAATCACATCGGTCCGATTCTCGCAAAGATCAATGAAGCAGGGTTCCGTATCGTAGCCATGAAATACACTAAGCTATCTGCAGAACGTGCCGGAGAATTTTATTCTGTTCATAAAGAACGTCCATTCTACAAAGACCTGGTAAGTTATATGTCTTCCGGCCCTCTTGTGGCTGTGATACTAGAAAAAACAAATGCTGTGGAAGATTTCCGTAAGCTGATCGGAGCTACTGATCCTACAAAAGCTGAAGAAGGAACCATCCGTAAACTTTTCGCTAAATCAATTGAAGCGAATGCAGTTCACGGTTCAGACAGTGACGACAATGCTGCAATGGAAGGCAACTTTTTTTTTGCAGGAGTTGAAAAATTCTAATAAAAAAAAACCGGAGTACTACACTCCGGTTTTTTTATGCCTTTTATTTTTTATTTGAAAACTATATCTGTTAATACTTTTGCGCCTGCCTCTTCGTGCAACGAATCTAGTATCTGCTCTTTGGCCATGAATAACTCTTGACGTAGTGAAGACGATGAAAGTGTAACTACAAGTGTTGAATCGATGATCTTAATTTCAAGGGTGCGATGTGCAACAGCATTACCCATGACCTTTTCCCAGGCATTGATTATTTTCACCTGATTGAGTTTATCTCCTAAGCGATACGACTTGATCATGGCATCTAACGCCTCTTTCATCGTTAGATCATTGGATTTCCGATAGGATTTCATTTTTCTAAATTACAGATTATTCACTACAATTTCTGTACTTCACTATTCAAAATAATAACTTTAATTCCGTTATTAATCAGGCAATTGCTTCACGATGCCGTCGGTTACATCAAAACATCGAACGTCTTCGTTAATCCGTTCAAAAATTTCTTTTACTCGAGCGATGTGAGTATCCGTGATAAAAATTTGTCCGAAATTATGCTTACTTACCAATTCCATCAGACGCGAAATTCGTTTGTCATCTAACTTTTCATATATATCATCGAGCAAAAGTATCGGCTTAATCTTTTTTTGGCGAACCATAAATTCGAATTGTGCCAATTTAAGAGCGATGAGAAACGATTTTTGCTGACCCTGCGAAGCATATTTTTTTACCGGAAAATCATTGATGATAAAAATCAAATCGTCGCGATGAATTCCTCCTGTCGTGTATTGAACGATCTTATCTTTCTCCAAATTCCCTTTCATCATTTCCTCAAATGAGCGCTCGTTCAATCCTGATTCATAATCGATCGTGATAGATTCTTTACTGCCGGAAATAAAATCATAGTATCTTTTGAAGATTGGAATCAGTTCTATAATAAATTCTTTTCGAACCGAGTGAATTCTATTTCCCAAAGGAATTAATTGATCGTCCCAGATAGAAAGTGAATCAACATCGAATTTTCCTGAATGATAAATTTGCTTTAAGTATGCATTCCGTTGAGCAATTACTTTTCCATAATTTATTAGATCGTCTAAGTACGAACGATTAAATTGTGAGATAATACTGTCAAGAAATCGACGACGTTCTTCGCTGCCTTCAGTGATAAGACTAACATCGGTTGGCGAGATCATTACTACAGGAATAAGTCCAATATGGTCAGAAAATTTATCGTATTCTTTCTGATTTCTCTTGAGCACTTTCTTTTGCGTCCTTTTAAATCCACATGTTATAGACTCTTCAATTTCGTTGAGATCAAAGGCTCCTTGCAAAAAAAATATGTCTTCACCTCGCTTTACATTTTGCGGATCGGTCGAATTGAAAAAACTTTTACACAGCGCCAGATAATGGATGGCATCCAAGAGATTGGTTTTCCCTTCACCGTTATCGCCGGTAAAAGCGTTTACTCCATTGGAAAGTTCGATATCGACCGTGGAATAGTTCTTAAAATTAAAGACTGAAAGTTTCTTCAAAAACATGGATGGCGAAGGTAAGAAGTGGAATCGAAAAACGTGATAAATGGAAGAATTAAAAGAAATGAACAATCAACCATGATTTAATATACTGAGAAAAGGCTCATTTATCGTTAAACAAGCTGATTAACAAATGGATGACATTTAAACTATAATATGTGGAAAAGTAGGCCATATTTACCTGAAATATCGGCCTGAATGAGTATCTTTGAGGAACTAGTCTTTTTCGGGCACAAAATTATTAAATGGAAGAAGAAGAATTCCCAAATAGCGGCGAAGAGCAAAAGCACATTCGCCATTCCATAGAGCGATACGAAGAAATGATTCGCAACAAAGATGCTTATTTCTTTGATGTAGATGCTTTCGTAAATATCGTTGATTATTACATAGAGAAAAACGATCCTGTAAAGGCTTTACAGGTTATTGAATATGCACAAGATCAGCATCCTGATAGCGTAGAATTCCTTTTACGAGAAGCTCAATTATTGGCAATGGTAGAGCGCTTCGACGATGCATTAGCTATAATAGATAAAGCCGAAAAACTTACTCCACTCGATCCGGATATTTATATGATCCGTGGAAGTATTTTTTCTCAACTGCAAAAGTTCGAAGAAGCGATAGAAAATTTCAACCGTGCTATTCCTCTTGCCGAAGAATTAGATCTGCTTTATTTGAACATCGCCTATGTTTACGAAAGTTGGGGCGATTACAACAAAGCAATAGATTATTTAAAACTTAGTTTGGAAAACAATCCGGAGAACGATATCTCCTTGTATGAAATTGCTTTCTGCTTTGAGTTTACCGAACGATTTACAGATAGCATTGAATTTTACAATAAATTTATCGACGTACAGCCTTACTCATTTCCTGCTTGGTATAATTTAGGAAATGTATACAATCGGTTAAACAAGTATGAAGAAGCTTTAGATGCCTACGACTATTGTTTGGCAATCAAAGACGATTTCTCTTCTGCTTATTTTAATAAAGGAAATACTTTAGCAAATCTCAATCGCTATAAAGAAGCAATAGATTGTTACAAAAAAACATTTGAATTTGAAGCTCCTGATGCACTTACATATTACAATATTGGTGAATGTTATGAGCAGCTGGAGGACATTCAACGAGCTAGAGATTATTATAAAAAAGCAACGAAGTTAGACCCAACTTTAAGTGAAGCTTGGTTAGGTATTGGCATTACTCTTCAAAATGAAGAACGGTGGTTTGAAGCTACGCATTACATTAAAAAAGCACTTGAGATCGATAACGCCAATTCAGAATTTTGGTTTGCGCTTGGCGATGCAGAATATCACATGGATAATTATGTAGCTGCCGAACAACATTACAAAAAAGTTATTGAATTAGAACCTGACAACGAAGACATCTACCTCGAATATTCTCATCTTCTAATGGTCGATAATCGATCTGACGAAGCATTGGATTTAATTCATACCGGTTTGACTATTCACCCCGACTCTGCTGAAATGCTTTACAGAGTTGCTTGTTATTATTACTCCATAGGAAATATTCAAGAATCCTATCACGCACTTGCTGTTGCTTTGGATAAAAATGTTCAACTTTGCCACACAGTATTTGAATATTCACCGGCAATGGAAAATGATCGGCATATTCTTGAATTGATTGACCTTTACAAAAATCGCATATGAATTTCTTTTTAGACAGTATCCCTGAGCGGACAGTAAAACCGCGCTCTTCCGGATTGACCATGGTTATGGACAAAGGATTAAGTACCCGACAAGCAGAAGACATGCTCGATGCTTCAAGTGATTTTATTGACATTGTAAAACTTGGCTTCGGAAGTTCTTTTATTACACCTAACCTTCAAAAAAAGATCGACATCTTTCGTTCTGCTAATATTCCTGTCTATTTAGGCGGAACTTTATTAGAAGCTTTTATTATTCGGAAAAAATTTGACGATTACCTTCGACTTATTGAAAAACTAAAACTTACCCATGCTGAAGTTAGTGATGGTAGTATACAACTTGATCACGATAAGAAATTAGAATTTATAAGAAAACTAAGTAAGCACGTAACAGTAATTACAGAAGTTGGTTCGAAAGAAGAAGGCATTATTATTCATCCGGGAAAATGGATAGACATGATCGAAAGTGAGATCCAAGCCGGAGCATGGAAAGTTATTGCCGAAGCCAGAGAAAGCGGAACGGTTGGTATTTATCGCCCGAATGGAAAAGCTCATGTAGTGCTGATCAATAAAATTCTTAACCGTGTAAAAGCTGAAAACATTATTTGGGAAACGCCAAATAAGAGCGGACAGGTTTACTTCATTAAACTGCTTGGTGCGAATGCTAATCTAGGAAATATTGCTCCTAACGAAGTGATCGCACTTGAGTCGTTGAGAATTGGACTGAGAAGTGATACTTTCTTCCATTTCCTCGACAAAAAACTAAATGCTCCTGTTTAAATTAAATAAAAATTTAACAGTGCTTTCCTCAATAAAATATCTTCAAATTGCCGGATTTTTATTTCTGGTACTTACACTCTCGTCTTGTTTCTCTCAAAAAGAAATTATTTACAAAGGCGTATCGAATGTAAATTATCGTAGCGACTTAAGTAATCCTCAGATAACTTTTGATCTAGTTGTTAATAATCCAAATAATTGGGGATTGAGACTTTCTGAGCTGAATACAAAAGTATCAGTTGCAAATCATTTTATCGGCGTTGCATCATTAGAAAAAACAATTAGAGTAGGTTCTAAAAAAGATGTAGCAATTCCTATTGTCTTAAACCTTTCCATGAATGATATCATTGCGCTCTTACCGACAGGCTTGAGTTTATTCGGAAAAAGTAGCTCTATAAACACTAATTTGGAAGGCGACTTAATTCTCCATAAATTTATTTTTCAAAAAAAATACTTGTTTAAGTTTAATCAGGATGTGAACATTAAATAAATTTTTATTCTTGCTTTTAAAAAATAAAAAAATGAATTCGAATTATTCAGATGAGTTGACTAAGGTTACTACAGAACTGACGGAACTTTTTTCCTCTGTTGATCTGTCACTTTTGAATAAAAAATACAGTGCCGACAGTTGGAGTGTTGCTCAATGCATCGACCATTTGATTGTATCTAATGAGAAATATTTTCCATTTCTGATTGCCTTTCAATCGTCAAAGCACAAAATGACTTTTTGGGAACGTAATAATCCTTTTACAAAATCAATTGGCAAACAGATGATCAACACATTGGGACCGATAATCATTAAAAAGTATCAAGCGCCAAAATTATTTTTACCTCGCAGATCAGCTGTTCGAGAAACTATTATTAACGATTTTATTCAGCATCAGCAAAAATTGATTTCTATTATTGATAAGCTATCTCCGGAGCAAATTGAGAAAGGTGTAATAACTAGTCCTGTTGCCGGTTTAATTTCCCTGCGAGTTAAAGATGCATTGACACTATTGATAGTACATGAACAAAGGCATTTAGAACAAATGAAAAGAATACTGGCATTAATAAAATAAAAAATCCCGCGTGAACGGGATTTTAATACAAACCTAAATAACTGTCTTTACCTAATTGACAATAATTTTTTGAACTTGCTTCTCTCCGCCACTAACTAATTTTACCGTATAGCTGCCATTTGCTTTTCCTGCCAAATCAAATTTATGTTCAAATTCGCCTTGAAGTCCATCGAGAACAAGTTTGTAAATTGTTTTACCTGATTGATCAAGAACAAACAATTGAACATCGCCTTCCTTTCTGAGCGAAAAGGAAACATTTAACTCACTCTTTGTTGGATTAGGAAAAACTTTAAAGTCTTGGATGTTTCCATCATCATTTTTAATTGGACGAACAGAAGTAGAACCACTTCTTTTGTAAATAAAAATTTGTTTTCCTGATTTAGATGGTAACGTCTTTTCGAAAGTTGGCACCTTTTCATCTTTTTCCCCTATGATAATAATTCGATCATCGCTCTTTAAACTATCAGGAATTTCATCTTCTTCAGTATCGTTTACAATAATACGTTCTTCTTTAATCACTTTTTTTGATTTCTTATCGTCATCGTTTGAGCCGTCCGACATATTATCGTGATGCGCATCTTCGTTGTTGAATGAAAATTCAAAGTGCAGATTCTTCATTGACTTTTCCAACTCTTGCATAGCTTGTTCAAATTTCTCCATCGATTTATCAAAATCAATATCACCTTTCTTTATTATTGTTTTCTGGCTTCCATTGTCGGTGTCCGTTACATTGATCTCATAACTTAGTATACTTTTCGACTTGCCAATTTTTATATCGTTCATATTGGTCTTTGGCGATTGAATATCCAATTTGTATTTTTCATTGATAGCCTTTATCGCTTTGTCATATTCTGCCGGAGTTTTAGCTATGAAAAGAGTATCTAAAATCAGCTTATTTTTTTTCTTACCATCTGAATATTTCAAAAGCACTTCACCATTGTCTTTTTTCTGGATCCGTAAATCCTGAGCATAACTTACAGAGATCGTCAGAAGGATCATTGCAGCGCCAAGTATGAGCCAGGCAAGAATATCGCGAACATTTAGTTTTGTGAACATCATCTGAAGTTTTAGAGTTTCAATAAAGATAATTGGAAAAAGCACTATGATTGGGTTAACTCAAGGTTAATCTCTGTTAAAGATTGGTTAAAATCAATGTTGAATCTTAATGCTTCGTATTTTAGCAGGCAATGAATAAGCATCGAATTAAAGTCATAATTGCTCTAATCAGTACAGCATTAATAGGAGTTATTAGTTTGCAATTGTATTGGATTTTTCATGACATAAGACTTAAAGAGCAACAGTTCAATCAGTCGGTCAACCAAGCTATGAATGCCGTTGTTGATCGTATTGAGCGAACAGAGGCTATGAATATATTGTATGATCGAGTGTTTAACATAGAGCCTCGAAAAATCTCGCAGTTAATGATTAGAGATACGACAAGTTTTACTCCTGTTACAATTACAGATACCTCTATAGAAATTAGGAACCTTCCGGGCAACCCTCCTCCTATTATGGAAGACTTAGATAATGCAGACATAAATATCGAATTCCAGCGACCGGGTAGTAAGCGTTCTTTCCTCACACTGCAAACCAGAAAATCATTTCACAAAGATTCTGTTGTGCAACAAACAATTCGAAGTTCGAGGCTCACTCGGTATTTCGGCGATTCAGCAGAGGTAACTATTCGACAAGACGAAGAAAAGATTAAAGCCAGAGTTGAAAAGTTTAATGATGTGATGGAGAAAATGGCAATTGAATTTGCAGGTCCTGATCACGATATAAGAGCACGATTGGATTCAAATCGATTAGATTCCATTTTAAAACTTGAATTGAAAAACCGGGGCATTGAAATTCCCGTAAGTTACGGAGTGCTGAATGGGAAAAGTGGTTCGCTGATCATCAATAAATCAGTTATTCCACAGGAAGAATTGATGAAATCAAATTATAAAGTCATACTCTTTCCAAATGATATTGGGTCAAAGCCTGATTTCCTAATCCTTCATTTTCCTAATACGTTTAAATACGTCTTGGCTTCAATGTGGCTCATGCTGGCCGGCTCGAGCTTGTTTACTTTGACTATTCTTTTTGGCTTTGCTTATACTATTCAAGTAATATTTAAGCAGAAAAAATTGAGTGATATTAAATCTGATTTCATCAATAATATGACTCACGAATTTAAAACACCTATCGCAACAATTTCACTTGCTGTAGATGCAATTAAAAATGATAAAGTGAGAAATGATCAGGAGAAGATGGATTATTTCACGCGAATTATTCGAGAAGAGAACAGACGAATGAATAGTCAAGTGGAGAATGTTTTACAGATGGCTCAATTAGAAAAGGGTGAACTCTCTTTAAGAAATGTAGAAATTAACCTTCATTCCATTATTCACAATGCCGTCGATTTGATAGAAATACAAGTAAAAAGTAAAGGCGGAAATATAGTGCAGGTCTTAGATGCTACCAATCCCTTAATCATAGGCGACCCAATTCATCTTTCGAATGTAATCTTCAACCTTCTCGATAATGCCAATAAATACTCCGGAAACGCTCCTCAAATCACTATTTCCACTTACAATAATCAGAACGGCATTACCGTTACCGTAAAGGACAATGGAATTGGAATGACAAAAGAGACGATTAAGCACATTTTTGAGAAATTCTATCGTGTGCCTACCGGAAATCTTCATGACATCAAAGGGTTTGGTCTTGGCTTGAGCTATGTAAAAGCGATAATCGAGCAACATAAAGGCAAGATAATTGTTATTAGTGAAATTGGTCATGGCACTGCTTTCGAAATTTACCTGCCACATTAAATAATAAGCTAACACAAAATTAAAATGAATACTAAAACGAAAATTTTACTTGTTGAAGACGATCCGAATTTCGGGTCAGTTTTAAAAAATTATTTAGAGCTCAACGATTATGACGTTCAGCTAGCAACAGATGGTTTCATGGGCTATGAGCAGTTTGTTTCAGGAAAATTCGACATCTGTATTTTAGATGTTATGATGCCAAAGAAAGACGGCTTCACTCTTGCAAAAGAAATTCGCGAAAAGGATGAGCATGTTCCCATAATCTTTCTCACTGCAAAAACAATGAAAGAAGATATGCTATCAGGATTCCGCGTTGGGGCAGATGATTATATCACCAAACCTTTCGATTCGGAAGTGCTTTTGTATAAATTAAAAGCAATTTTAAAACGGAGTATCGATAAAAGTCATGACCCTACACAAAAAGAATTTGTAGTTGGGCATTATCAATTTAATTTTGATCATCGTACCATTTCTATGGCGGGAGAATCACAAAAGCTTTCTCCGAAAGAAGCAGAATTATTAAGAATGTTATGCATTTATAAAAACGAATTGTTACCACGACAAAAGGCATTAAAAGAAATTTGGGGCGACGATAATTATTTCAATGCCCGAAGCATGGATGTTTTCATTACCAAATTGCGTAAATACTTAAAAGAAGATAATACGCTTGACATTATCAATATTCACGGAAAGGGATTCAGATTGGTTGATAACGCTCAATAAACTTAGTGTTAGGAATAGGTTAAAGCGATGCAGGATAATATCTGCATCGCTTTTTTATTGTACTTCACAATCCCTATCTTGCAGGCCTAATAAGTAATTAAAATTGGAAAGAAGAAAATTTTTCAAAGACTCCTGTTCTTTATGCCTGGCTGTTATTGGTAGTGCTTCTATTATTTCTTTTCTGGAAAGTTGTTCAACGATGGAAGTACTTCACACAACCATGACTAACAATACTATTCTCATACCCTTTTCTGAATTAACCGGAAAAGAATCACTGATCGTAAAAAGCAAATCGAGCGAATACGATATCGCAATGATCAAACAAAAGTCAGAGGATTGGAAAGCACTTTTAATGATGTGCACTCATCAAAGTAATCCCGTTTACTTTGATGGTGATTCGTTCAGATGTAAAGTGCATTTCAGTGAATTCACTAAAGAAGGCGTTCCTTTTTCAGGGCCCGCCAGGAAACCATTAGTTGTACTTAGTATTCAAAAGAAAAACGATCACTATCAAATTGATATTCCGCCACAATAAATAAAGATCCTCAAAGTAAACAAACAATGCAGTTCTTGAATTAACTTAAATATTTTTTTGCCATTTTTAAAAAAACAAACGAATGTCATTTTATATAGCAATCATCACTTTCATTTTGTCTATAATAGCAGGATTGATTGCTCTGATTGTTTCAAATAAATTATCGAAAGAAAAATTCTATCTTTTTACTACACTCCATGGAATTTTATTGATATGTTTTTTAGCAAGTTTAATTTTAAAAAAAGATCCGGATAGTACTAATTACTTTTTCTTAATTTACATCTGTAGCGGAATTTTGCTTAGTGGCTTAGCTTGGAAAGCGAATGCTATCCTGCCTTTGCGAATATACTTCAGTCTTTTTCTTTTAACTGTTGGATTATTTATGATCTCGCCTTCAACGTTGGTGAACTTTTTATTAACTGCAAGCTTTAAAGACAACTCGGGAGAACAATTTCTTGTTCAGGAAAACTATTTCATAGAAAGACAAAATACAAGCATGAAAAATGATGGACAGCTCCACTATAAATTAATACAGAAGAAAGGAATTTTCCATGCTACGATTCAACTCGATTTGGTTTTTAATGGTAAATTAGATTCAATTAAAGTATTAGATTTTGACAAATCTTCTAAAGGATTAATACGAGGATATACAAGTATAAAAACATTTGTGAGTACACAAATTGATAGCTTAGATGTAGAAATAACACTTACTAAAAAATCGGCCGATGGAGTCGAATATAAATTATGAAAACAAAAACACTTCTCTTTATTGTTTCGACCCTATTATTTGCTGCTGACATATTCGCGCAACTTCCTGACACGGATATCTACTTATTTAAAGAATTAAATGGGAAAAAGCATTACTATGGCTCACCTGTGAATATTACCAATCGGAAAGGCTACGACAACCAACCATGCTTTTCTCCCGATGGAAAAGAAATCCTTTTTGTTTCCATTACTGATACATTGCAATCAGATATTTGGTCGTATGATATAGAAAAGAAAAAAACAAAGCAGCTTACTTACTCGAAAGAAAGCGAATACTCCCCTACTTTTATCCGGGATGGAAAAACTATTTCTACTGTTCGTGTGGATACCGATTCAGGTCAACGACTTTATACGATGCCGTATCCGTCACTTGATAAATCCGAGCTAATTAAAAACACAGACAGCATTGGATATTCTTGTATGGTAAATGAAAATCAACTTATCATGTTTTTGGTAGGTGATACAAACACATTACAATCGCTCGATTTAAAAACCGGAAAAAGAACTTTCATCGCCAATGAACCGGGACGATGTATTAAGGTAAATCCTAAAAACAGAATGGTGTATTATATTGATAAATCAGATTCTTTAAATTGGTTGCTCATGAAATTTGATCCTACTACTCTTATACCGAAAAAAGTAAGTATAACATTTCCCGGCGCAGAAGATTTCGCCTTCTTTTCCAATGGTATTTGCGTTTGTGCCAAAAACGGTACACTCTACAAATTGAATGAAAGTAAAGGCGCGTGGCTGGCTGTTGGTGATAAAATATTACCAACCGACCTCGACTATTTTAGGATTGCGATAAGTGCGGATGATAAATATATTGCCGTAGTTGTAAAAAATGAAAAGCAGAAAAAATAAGTATGTCTGCATCTCAACCTAAAGATTTTTTAATTGTCGGACAAGGAATTGCAGGTACTGTTATAGCATCTTTGCTCGAAAAGTCAGGAAGCGGGTTTTTAATTATAGATAAGTTAAATCCAAATTCGTCATCTCGGGTAGCTGCCGGATTGGTAAATCCAATTACAGGACGAAGAATTGTGAAAACATGGATGGCTGATCAAATAATTCCTTTTGCACAAAAATATTATTTCGACATGGAATCGATGTTCGGAATTTCTTTTTTTCAAAACGTCGATGCACTTGAACTTACCTCTTCAGTACATGAATGGAATGAGTGGAGCCGCCGCATGGATGAACAAGGAATGTCTCACTATTTTCATCCTGATTCGCCGAATGAAAGTTATCGTGATAAAATTAAAGAATTTGTAAAACTTGTTAGGATAACATCTTCAGGTTGGCTTGACCTTTCAAGCTTTTTAACTGCGTTTCGGACTAAGTGGAGAAACGAAAATTTACTAGATGAAGAACACTTCGATCACACTAAAATGCAAATCATCGAAGAGGGAATTTCTTACAAAGGAGAAATTTTCAAAAACATAATTTTTTGTGAAGGCTATTTATGTTCAGAGAATAGTTATTGGAATTGGATCCCGATGATTCCTGCAAAGGGTGAAATTGCCATTATTGAAAGTAAAGAACTTCCTGAAAATTTTATTCTACTCAGCGGAATGTTTTTTATTCCGCTAGGAGATCATCTTTTTAGATGTGGTGCCACTTACGAATGGAATTTTACAGATGAACTTCCTAGCGCAATCGGTAAGGAGAAATTATTGACTATGATAAACGATGTGATAAAAACAGAATGGACATTAATCAGTCATACTGCCGGTATACGGCCAACGGTAAAGGATCGTCGTCCGGTGATTGGTGTACATCCGGAGCACAAAAACATTTTTATTTTTAATGGAATGGGAACCAAAGGAGTTATGCTTGCACCCTATTTCGCCGATCAATTCGTGAATCATTTACTGAAAGAGAAAACCATTGATCAAGAAGTTGATGTTGCCAGATTTTACAAGAAAACTTAATTCAATTTGGCTATACGATCTTTTGCCTCTAGAAATTCTTTCCATACTTCCAATACGATTTCCGCAGCCGGCTGTATTTTTTTAATAGATGAACAAACTTGTCCAATTTCCAATTCACCTTCATCCATATCACCTTCGAACATACCTTTCTTAGCTCTTGCTCTTCCTAAGATCTCTTTCAATTCTTCCGATGAAGCACCTTGGGTTTCTGCAGATGTTATTACTTCAAAAAAATGATTACGCATCATTCGGACCGGTGTCAGTTGTTTTAACACTAGCATCGTATCACCTTCAGAACTATTGATTATTTTATTTTTGAAAGCTATATGTCCGGAAGATTCTTCTGAGGCTACAAAGCGCGTACCCATTTGTACACCTTCGGCTCCAAGTGCAAAGCAAGCAAGCATTGAAGCGCCGCTACCAATACCTCCGGCAGCAATAAGTGGCAAAGTTGTCGCTTCACGAATAAGAGGAATTAATACCATTGTGGTAGTCTCTTCTCTACCATTGTGACCACCGGCTTCAAAACCTTCTGCAACAATTGCATCAACGCCCGCTTCTTCACATTTTAAGGCAAACTTTTTATTTGCAATCACATGCACTACAATAATTCCGTTTGCTTTCAAAGTAGAAGTCCATGTCTTCGGATTTCCGGCAGAAGTAAACACAATTGGCACCTTCTCCTCGATAATGATCTGTATTATTTCATCAATATTTGGATACAGCAAAGGAACATTCACCGCAAATGGCTTTTGAGTAGCGGCTTTGCATTTACGGATATGGGATCTTAAAACATCGGGATACATAGAACCGGCACCAATTATTCCGAGTCCACCTGCCTTACTTACAGCAGATGCCAATTCCCAACCGCTGCACCATATCATACCAGCTTGAATAATAGGTAATTCTATATTAAATAGTGAAGTAATTCTGTTCGTCATAAGTGATGATATTTATACAATAAAAGCGGTTTATAATCGCTCAAAAATAATACTTTTACGGTCAGATTCAGCAATCCTATTGAAGCCAATGAAAGCAATTATTCCTGTTGCAGGGATCGGGAGTAAATTACGACCGCACACACACACGCAACCAAAAGCGTTGGTACCTGTTGCAGGTAAACCGATCCTGTCACACATCATAGACAAGCTAGTCGCTTCCGGTGTAAACGAATTTATTTTTATTATTGGCTACCTCGGGCATAAGGTAGAAGAGTTTGTAAGAAAAAATTATCCTGACTTAAAAACTCAATTCGTTTTGCAAGATCCGCGAGAAGGTACAGCGCAAGCAGTACTTTTAACTCGTAGTCGTATTTTAGACAATGATGAATTAATCATTGCATTGGGTGATACGATCTTCGATGTAGAGTTAGACGATGTTATTCAATCGAAAATATCTTTACTTGGAGTGAAGAAAGTTCTTGATCCAAGAAATTTCGGAGTGGCCGAATTAGATGATGACGGACTAATTCGTCAGGTTATTGAAAAACCACCAATCCCTAAATCTAATTTGGCCTTAGTTGGACTTTACAAAATCATAGAAACAAAACAACTTTTCGAATCATTGCAATTTATTGTTGCGAATGAACTTAGAACACAAGGAGAATATCATTTGACTGATGCAATTATGCACATGATCAATAGCGGTGTTAAATTTAAAACATTCCCTGTAGAGAATTGGTTCGATTGCGGAGTGAAAGATAATTTGCTTGAAACAAATGCAATGTTGCTAAAGAAAAGTTGTAAGCCTGTAAACATTGCTAACTATCCAAATACAATTATTATTCCACCGGTAAGTATAGCCGGCAACTGTCAAATCTCTAATAGCATCATTGGCCCAAATGTTTCTATAGGAGAAAATACAATCATCAACTACTCTATTTTAAAAGATGCAATTATTGGTTCGTTTTCCGAATTAAAAAATGCAGTGCTGCACCACTCTGTAATAGGAAGTGATGCAACATTGAATGGCTTAAGTCAGTCGTTGAACTTAGGAGATAGTACAGAAATAGATTTTGGGTGATCTTAACTTATTAAAACAACAACAAACTCTTATATGGAAAAGGATACTGAAATATTTAAATTAATTAATCAAGAGAAAAAGCGTCAGCAACATGGAATCGAATTGATCGCTTCTGAAAATTTTGTAAGCAAGCAAGTAATGCAGGCAATGGGTTCATGCCTTACCAATAAATATGCTGAAGGGTATCCTGGAAAAAGATACTATGGTGGCTGTGAAGTGGTAGATCAAGTAGAACAGATTGCGATTGATCGTGCTAAGACATTATTCAATGCAGATTGGGTTAATGTACAACCACATTCGGGCGCACAAGCCAATGCAGCAGTGATGTTAGGCGTTCTTAATCCCGGTGATACGATTCTTGGTTTCGACCTTTCGCACGGCGGACATTTAACTCATGGTTCATCAGTAAATTTTTCAGGAAAACTTTATCGCCCCGTTTTTTATGGAGTTCGTCAAGAAACTGGCACTGTTGATTACGATGCTATGGAAGTTACTGCGAAAAAAGAAAAACCGAAATTAATTATTGCAGGTGCGTCTTCGTATTCTAGAGATTGGGATTTTGTACGAATGAGAAAAATAGCTGACGAAGTCGGAGCTTTGCTAATGGCAGACATAGCACATCCTGCAGGATTAATTGCTCGTGGGTTATTAAACGATCCACTTCCTCATTGTCATATAGTAACAACTACCACACATAAAACATTGAGAGGGCCGCGTGGTGGAATGATAATGCTGGGAAAAGATTTTGAAAACCCAATGGGAATTCGAACACCTAAGGGTGATATTAAAATGATGAGCGCTATTTTAGATAGTGCTGTTTTTCCCGGAACTCAAGGTGGACCTTTAGAACATGTAATTGCGGCAAAAGCTGTAGCGTTTGGAGAAGATTTGACTGACGATTATTTCAAATATTGCGTGCAGATGGTAAAAAATGCAAAGGCTATGGCTTCTGCATTTATGGATTTAGGTTATAAAATTATTAGTGACGGAACCGATAATCATTCGATGCTTATCGATTTAAGAAGTAAGAATGTAACTGGAAAATTGGCTGAAAATATTTTAGTGAAGGCAGATATTACCGTTAATAAAAACATGGTTCCGTTCGACGATAAATCGCCATTTATAACCTCAGGAATTCGTGTAGGCACGCCGGCTATGAGTACACGAGGAATAAAAGAAAAAGATTGTCAGAAGATCGTTAAACTGATAGACGAAGTACTGATGAATCACGACAATGAAAAGAAAGTATTAGGCGTGAAGAAAAAAGTAAATGCTATGATGGAGAAATTTCCTCTTTATTAATTGATAGTACAAAATAAAAAAAAGTTTAATGATTTATTTTTGATCTTAAGATCACGTAAATCATTAAACTTTTTTTTATGATCAATTTTTATTTATTCTGTCCAGCTCTTATAATAATCGCCCGACATAATAGCGAGTGCTTTTTTAGTAATTGATAATGGTCGAAACGTATCAACCATTACTGCTAATTCTTTTGTTTCTTTTTCACCAATACTTTTTTCTACTGTTCCGGGATGTGGTCCGTGTGGTATACCGCCGGGATGTAAAGTAATCATACCTCTAGTAACACTTTTCCTACTCATAAAATCGCCATCAACATAATAGAGAACTTCATCAGAATCAATATTACTATGATTATAAGGTGCAGGAATACTTAATGGGTGATAGTCGAATAAGCGAGGAACGAAAGAACAGATCACAAAATTATTTGCCTCGAACGTCTGATGAGTTGGTGGTGGTAAATGTAAGCGCCCAGTGATTGGTTCAAAATCGTGAATTGATAAAATGTATGGATAAAAATTGCCGTCCCACCCTATTGCATCGAACGGATGACTCGCATAAGTATAAGGATAAATGATTCCTTGTTTTTTTATCATGATTTTAAAATCACCCAATTCATCATTCGTCTTTAATTGTTCCGGACGTTTAATGTCTCTTTCACAAAATGGAGAATGCTCTTCTAATTGTCCGTAAGAATTTCTATAACGCTTAGGAAATTCAATTGCAGTAAACGACTCAATAATCAGCAATCTGTTCTTTTCATCGTTAAACCTGAGCTGATAAATAATTCCACGCGGAACAACAATGTAATCGCCATATTTAAAATCGAGACTACCATAAATACATTCGAGCGTACCGCTGCCTTCATGAATAAAAATTACTTCATCGGCGTCGGCATTTTTATAAAAGTATTCTGTTAATGATTTACGAGGTGCGGCGAGAGAAATGTGTACATCAGAATTCACAAGAACAGGAACGCGACTTTCTAAATAATCATCGACAGGTTTTACTTCAAAGCCTTCAAAACTTTGATGCTTGAGCGATTTCTCAAATGCAATTTCCGGATTTACGTCAATTGGAGTTCCTACTTCTTTAATTAACGTTGGAGGGTAACAATGATATATTAGAGAATAAACGCTAGAGAATCCATGTGTTGAAACTAGTTCTTCGGCATATAATTCTCCATTTGGCTTTCGAAACTGAGTATGTCTTTTGGCAGGAAGGATTCCTAAACTATGATATTGGGCCATTATTTCAAGATTTATCGATCAAATTTAGCTATTTCTTACCAAACAATAACTGACTATTTTCATATAGTATTTCATCTTTTTGATTGTTTTATCAAAAAATTAACATTTGGAGTAACTCAAAACAAATAAAAAACTACTTCGATAATCTGAAACTCATTGTGTTTCTCAATACAAAACTGCGAATCTTACATTGGTAAGGTCCACATATCATAGTAATAACTTCAAAGGGTCCGATACGATTAACTTGCTAACGGAAATTGTGTATTCACTCCGTTCTCCAAGTTTAAAAAAACTACACGCATGAAAAAATCAATATTACAGATCATGGTAGATTATTTATCGAATCTGACGCAGATCAAAAAATATCGCAAAAGCGATGAACAGGGACACTCACCATCAAATAGGATGATGAGTATTATCGTCTCATTATTGTTCCTGGTTTCAGCATCCAGCCAAGCAGCTACTTATTACTCTCGCACGAATGGTGGTAATTGGAATGTTAATACGACTTGGTCGACTGTTGCTTATGGTAATGCAACAAACACCGGAACATTCCCGCAAGCCGGTGACGTTGCGAATATTGGCGATGGCTACACACTTTATATTAATGCAGCGATTAGTTGTGCAACAATAAATATCGGACAAGGTGTTTCCGGCGTTTTGGAATTTAAAAGCACTTCGAATTATACACTAAACATATCTGGAAATATCACTGTTAATACCGGAGCTAAATTCTGGTATAACTCTGCAGTAGTAAGAACACACCAAATAAATCTCGCCGGAAATTTTACAAATTTCGGAACGGTAGATTTTTATGCAGGTGTTGGTATGATTACAAATTTAACGTTTAACGGAACGACCAATAGCACTGTTACTGGAACAGGAACGTGGGATTTAAGCAATGTTACATTAAACAAAAATACAAGTACAGCATATTCCTTAACTGTTTCAGCACCTAATTTTGAAACGGGTATTAGAACATTTATCGGAACATTTGGAACATACATACATAATAATGTAGGAACATATTCAATTAATCCAACCGCTGCCACTTTTACTATCGGACCCAATATGATTTATAAAGTTCCATTAGGTACAATGTGGTTTGCATCAGCTGCAGATAACGTTATGTTACAAGGTTCATTATATGTGAACGGTGGACGAGTTTATATTGGAACTACTGCCGGACTTCAAGGACTACGTTTTGATCAAAATGGAGTACCCGTACCGTATTTAGAAGTAACATCAGGAACACTTCAAGTTTATGGTGGAATTACATACGGACCTGCTTCAAGTGCAGAACCATTCAGCTTCAAACAAACAGGAGGAAATATTATTGTCAACTCCGGAACTACAGGTTCTAATCGCCAGTTGTTTTATTTGAATGATGTAGCAGGAAGTATTTTCGATATGAGTGGTGGAACAATTACACTCCAGAATCCGAATATCGCCGGAACATCTACAATTGATTTTAGTGTTTGCGGAACCAACGGTACTGTAAATTCGACTGGAGGACTGATCACATTTGGAAATAGTTCAACAACGGCCGGAGCAAGTTTTAACTTCCGTCCTTATCCAAACGTTACCATGCCTAACTTTAAAGTTACGGGAAGTGCCGCTACAGCGATCACAGTTGCTCCTTCTTTTGGATCTTCTGTAAACTTTAAATTACTCAGCTTATATATTGACGTAAATAAAACATTCGATATCCGCTCAATTGCAGGTGCCGTTGGTGATAGTAAAACTATGACACTTTTAGGAACAGCAAATGGTGTGGACGCATTTTATAATGATGGAACATTCCAACCACGATTAGGAAATGTTACTTTCAATACAACAGGAGCTCAAGGAATCGGCGGTGCTTCAATTACTACATTCTATACATTAAGTATCAACAATAGCAGTAACATTACTTTAAACAAAGCTGCTAATGTGAGCAACTTGTTGAATATGGTGAATGGAAAATTAATTACAACAAACACTAATATCTTAACATGTACTAGTACTGCCAGTGCTACACTAGGCTCTAATACATCATATGTAGATGGGCCAATGGTTCATACCGTTGCATCTGCATCACTTCAAACTAAAACATATCCAATTGGAAAAGGAGTAGCTTTCCGTCCTGTTGTATTAACAGTAACGCATTCAAATGCTACATCGGTTACTTACAGAGCGGAAGTAAACAACTCTCCTGCTACAGCACTTCCTTTCTCTAATCCTCCTACTATCTCCAATGTGTCGGCAGTCCGTTATGTACGATTTATCCGTTCAGCAGTCGGTAACTTTACAAGTGCTCGTTTGCAAATGTATTATGATACTGATGATGTGGTAGGTGATAAATCTACTTTATTGGTTGCTCATGACGATGGAGTTTCTCAATGGCAAAACTTTGGTGGTACAGCAACAGCAAACTGGACAGGAAATATCATTTCAGGATTGTTTACAAACTTCCACAATTATTTCGCACTTGGAAATCCTCCCGGTGGTGGAAATGCACTTCCTATTTCTCTTGCTTCTTTTACAGCAGCATTTGAAGGCAGAAATGTAAATGTAAAATGGTCGACACAAACTGAAATCAACAACGATTACTTTACCGTTGAGCGTTCAGCTGACAATATTAATTACACTGCTATTGCACAAGTAGATGGTTCAGGAAATACAACGATCACAAAGAATTATAATTACATCGATCAGCAACCACTTAAAGGAATATCCTATTACCGACTAAAGCAAACAGACTTTGATGGTAAATACGAATATTTCAGAGCCGTTGATGTTCAAAATAAAGTAAAACCTACGTTTACACTTTTCCCGAATCCTTCGAGTTCAAACATCATTCACTTAACAGGTGAGACAGATCTTTCCAACTCAAGAATTACAGTGGAAGATATAACAGGACGAATTATACCATCTTCATTTCGCTATACAGAAAATGGATCAATTGAAATTCACATAGAAGAATATTATTTAAAACCCGGTTCTGTTTTCTTTATCACAGCAACCGATGGAGTAAATTCAGTTAAAGAAAAACTCCTTATCAATTAAAAGCATTTCACGGTTAATTTTGGAATATTGGTTAGACGAGAGAAGGCCCCTTAAAAAAGGGCCTTTTTTTATTTTATAAATGTGAGCAATTGAACCCGAATAGCGTTCAAATTCGAAGAAATAAGGGTAATAATTACTATATTTGCCATACAAACAATATCAATATGAAATTAGTAAGTTACCAATCAAAGAGCATCGAACATTTAGGAATATTCGTCAATGGTGCGATCTTCAATCTTGCCGAAAACGCACACTTGTTAGGTAAGTCATTGCCCGATTCTATGGCCAAATTTTTATTGCTCGGCGAAGAAGCTATGGCCATCGCACACGATACAAACAATGCTATAACTTCAGGAAAAATTAAAGCACTTCCCTTAAGCGAGTCATCGGTGCAATTACTTGCTCCTGTTCCCCACCCTACTTCTTGCCGCG
Organism: Bacteroidota bacterium; assembly: GCA_031367345.1. Classification (GTDB taxonomy): domain Bacteria; phylum Bacteroidota; class Bacteroidia; order AKYH767-A; family 2013-40CM-41-45; genus JADKIH01. The sequence continues at coordinate 28,184 of JANLPR010000167.1, forward strand.
ACGGCTATGCTTTTCGACAGCATGTTGCTGCAGCTCGCAGAAACAGAAAAGTAGAAATGATAAAAGAGTTTGATCAATATCCGATTTTCTATTTCACGAATCACAATGCTATACAAGGACCAGGAGAAATAATTTGTATGCCTGATCATTTTCAAAAATTAGACTTTGAATTGGAAGTCTCTATTGTTATAGGTAAAAAAGGTCGCAACGTACTTGCTGCCGATGCCGACCAATACATTGCAGGTTTTATGATCATGAATGACATGAGTGCACGTACGTTACAGATGGAAGAAATGGTACTGAATCTTGGTCCAGCCAAAGGAAAAGACTTTTCAACAGTGATTGGACCTTGGCTTGTAACACCTGATGAATTAGAAGAATTTAAAGTTCCGGCAAAATCTGGTCACGTTGGTAATAATTACAATCTTCCTATGCAATGTAGCGTAAATGGAAAAATTGTGTCGGAAGGAAATATGCAAGATATGGATTGGACCTTTGCCGAAATTATTGAACGATGTGCTTATGGAGTAGACATTTTACCCGGCGATGTAATTGGCTCCGGAACAGTTGGTACAGGTTGTTTTTTAGAATTGAACGGAACAGGGCTCTTCAATGATCCAAACTATAAGGTACAATGGTTGCAACCAAATGATACTGTAGAAATGGAAATTAGAGGACTTGGTCATTTGAAAAATGTAATAATAAAAGATGATTCAGATTTCTCTATTTTAGCTCTGAAAAAAGTTTCTGAAATCGCTTCTTAAAGATAGAAAGAATTTATGCCGGAACAATCCATTGTACTTCCAAATGCTGAAGCAGAAAAAGATCAGATCTTAAAAGCTTATAGAGCTTTGTTAAGAGCTTTGAGGCCCTCATTAGGGAAAGGTGACAAAAAAATGATTCGCCTTGCTTTTGATATGTCTATGGAAGCGCATAAGGACATGCGTAGAAAAACCGGTGAGCCTTATATTTTGCATCCGCTTTCTGTAGCTCAAATTTGTGCCGAAGAAATTGGATTAGGTCCGCTCGCAATTGTTTGTGCCTTGCTTCACGATACGGTGGAAGATACGCACATGACACTTGACGACATCAAAAGTAATTTTGGTGAAAAAGCTTCTTCCATCGTCGATGGTCTCACAAAAATATCGGGCGTATTCGACAAAGGCACTTCGCTTCAAGCTGAGAATTTTCGGAAGATGTTACTTACACTCTCCGACGACGTAAGAGTAATACTTATCAAGCTCGCAGATCGTTTGCATAATATGCGAACACTCGACAGTATGAAACGCGACAAGCAATTAAAGATTGCTTCTGAAACAGCTTATCTCTACGCTCCTCTCGCCCATCGCCTCGGTCTTTATTCTATCAAAACAGAATTAGAGGATCTGGCAATGAAATATACCGAGCCGGAAATTTATAATGAAATCACTTCTAAAGTTGAGCAAACAAAAAAAGAACGAAATAAATTTATCAACGAATTTATTGTTCCTATAAAAGAAGAACTAGACAAGCAAAATTTTAAATTCGATATTAAAGGACGTTCAAAATCTATACATTCCATCTGGAGTAAAATGAAACGTCAAGGTGTGACTTTCGAAGAAATCTATGATCTATTTGCGATTCGAATAATTATCGATTCTGAAGAAGAAAATGAAAAATCGTTGTGCTGGAAAGCGTATTCGATTATCACAGATTTCTATCAGCCGAATCCTGACAGATTGCGTGATTGGGTTTCCACTCCAAAAGCAAATGGTTACGAATCGCTTCACACCACTGTAATGGGGCCCAATGGTAAATGGGTGGAAGTTCAAATTCGCTCTCGAAGAATGGATGAGATTGCAGAAAAGGGTTATGCTGCTCATTGGAAATACAAGGAATCGTCTACAGAATCTGCAATTGACGAATGGATCCATAAAATTCGTGAATTGCTCGAAAGCCCGGAGACAAATGCACTGGACTTCATCGACGATTTCAAACTTAATTTGTTCTCCGACGAAATATTTGTTTTTACACCGACAGGTGACATGAAAACACTTCCTTCCGGTTCTACCGCTTTAGACTTTGCTTTTGAAATTCATACTGACCTTGGCAGCAAATGTATTGGTGCGAAGGTAAATCATAAACTAGTTCCACTTTCACATAAACTAAGAAGTGGCGACCAAGCAGAAATTCTTACATCTAACAAACAAACTCCGAAAGAAGATTGGTTGGGGTATGTTGTAACAGCGAAAGCTAAGTCGAAAATAAAATCGGCGCTCAAAGATGAGAAACGAAAATTTGCTGACGATGGCAAAGAAATACTTGTCAGAAAATTTCGACATTTAAAAATTGACTATAATAACGATAATATTAATGAGCTGCTGGCATATTACAAAATACCAAGTAGTCTGGATTTATTTTATCGTATTGCTAAAGGAGTAATAGATGTCCATGACCTGAAAGAATTTGTTGATGAGAAAGGCAGTATCAAAGTAAAAACTCCTCAACGTATAGAACCTCAATCATTGGAAACAATGGTTAAGAATATTCGTGGATCAAGCGACATGTTGGTTATTGGTGAGAATTTAGAAAAAATAGATTACAAACTTTCGCCATGCTGCAATCCGATTCCCGGCGATGACGTTTTTGGATTTATTACCATTAGTGAAGGAATAAAAATTCATAGAACAAATTGCCCTAACGCTATTCAGCTTATGTCGAATTATGCTTATCGAATTGTGAAAGCAAAATGGACAAATCAACAACAGATCGCTTTTCTTGCGGGAGTCAGAATGACAGGAATTGATGAAGTTGGTGTAGTGAATAAAATCTCCAAAGTAATTTCGAGTGAGCTGAAAGTAAATATGCGTAGCATAAGTATTGATACAGACGATGGAATTTTCGAAGGCACAATTATGCTTTTCGTCCACGACACTCATCATCTTGACAAATTGATCCAAAAATTAAAGGAGATTCATGGTATTCTTACTGTAAGCAGAATTGATGGCGGAAAGCTCTAGAAATAATTTTACCAAAAGTACAATCATATGGCAATGCAAAATACTCAAGAGGCGGTAAAGAAAATATTCACTGAATATTTAGAGAAAAATAATCACAGAAAAACAGATGAACGCTATAATGTTTTAGAAGAAACATATACGCTCAACGACCATTTCGATGTGGAATCTTTATTTATGCACATGAAAAACAAAGGTCACAGCATTAGCCGAGCAACTATTTACAATACTATTGAATTGCTTCTCGATTGTGAATTGCTGACTCGTCATCAATTTGGAAAAAACACTGCTCGCTTCGAACGCTCCTATTCCTTTCGTCAACATGACCATTTAATTTGTCAGGATTGCGAACATGTGTTTGAATTTTGCGATCCTCGAATTCAACAAATTCAATCGATGATGGGTGAACTATTAAATTTTAAAGTAACTCACCATTCACTCAACTTATTTGGAAAATGCAAGGAACTTGAAACTGTTGGCCAGTGTAAGCACCAAAAAAAGTTAGTCCCAAATTCCTGATTTTATAGCTTAAATTCCTTTCTTCCTGCTCCTTTTTTACCAAACCATTTCGATTATTTTTATCCTTGAAAATGGTAGTTGTTCACTTAAAAATTAACAATAGCAGATTTTCTCCATTTTTAATGAATATACTAACAAAGCACTGTTTGTTTTATTCGTTTTTAATAAAAAAATGTGCTTTGCAGAGAATTATTTTACTATTACTTTCACACCCATGGACTTTACATACAAAATTAACAATCAAGGCAGTTTCGCCGTTGTAGAAATGAGTGGAAACCTGATCGATAAAAATCAAGCGACTCCACTTTTAGATGAAATTCAAGAATTCATCAATAAAGGAATTAATAGTTTTGTAATTTCAATGGAGACATTCGGATATTTGAATAGCAACGGACTAAACGTTCTTGTAAATATTCTTACTAAGAGTCGTAAGAATGGTGGCGATACAACTATTTGTTGCATCAGCGATAAGATCAAAGAACTTCTGATCATTACGAAACTAAACACTGTTTTTACAATTACGGATGATCTTCCAAGTGCAATAAAGCAATTCCAAAACTAATCTGCTTCAATAAAATTTTGAAAGATCATCCTATACAAATTGGGATGATCTTTTTTATTTAAAAAATTATCACAAAAAATATTATGGCAATTGATGTACTCTTAGGACTCCAATGGGGTGATGAAGGAAAAGGTAAAATTGTAGATGTGCTTACTCCGGAATATAATGTTGTAGCACGTTTTCAAGGAGGTCCCAATGCCGGTCATACATTAGAATTCGAAGGCATAAAACATGTTTTACATACTATCCCTTCCGGCATTTTTAGAAAAGGAATTCAAAACATTGTTGGCAATGGTGTGGTTATCGATCCTGTTACTCTCAAAAAAGAAATTGAAGCATTGAAAAAAATGAATGTAGACATTGCCGCTTCACTCTTCATTTCTCGCAAAGCTCATCTAATCGTACCAACTCATCGTTTGCTCGACGCCGCTTCTGAGTCGAGTAAAGGAAAAGAAAAAATAGGCTCTACTCTTAGAGGAATCGGTCCAACGTACATGGATAAAACAGGTCGCAATGGTTTACGTGTTGGTGATATTGAATCGCCAGATTTTAAAAACAGATACGAGAAATTAAAATCCAAACATATTCAACTTCTGAATCAGATGGAATTCGAATTTGATCTTGCAGAAAGTGAAGTAGCATTTTATGAAGGAATTGAATTAATGCGGACACTTAACTTTGTTGACAGCGAACACTTGTTGAACAAAGCAATCCAAGATCATAAATCTATTTTAGCTGAAGGTGCTCAAGGATCGCTACTCGATATTGATTTTGGCTCCTACCCTTTTGTAACTTCATCAAATACCATTACTGCCGGCGCTTGTACCGGCCTTGGAATTGCTCCAGGTCACATCGGAAAAGTGTATGGAATTTTTAAAGCTTACTGTACTCGTGTTGGCAGCGGACCTTTTCCGACTGAACTCAATGATGAAATTGGTGAGAAGATTAGAAAAGCAGGAAGTGAATTTGGTGCAACCACTGGCCGCCCTCGCCGATGTGGTTGGCTTGATCTACCGGCTCTCAAATATGCAATTATGATTAATGGCGTTACGGATTTGATCATGACTAAATCGGATGTACTAAGTGGTTTTGAGAAAATCAACGTGTGCACGCATTACATTATCAACGGAAAGAAAATTGACTACATGCCGTTCGACATAGTGTATGAAACAGTAGAACCGGTTTATAAAACGATTCAAGGCTGGAAAAAAGAATTGACCGGTATAACCTCTGAAGATGATTTTCCTACCGAACTCTCCTCTTATGTTGCTTATCTCGAAAGTGAATTGAATGTGCCTATCACAATTATTTCAGTTGGACCAGACAGAAAACAAACGATCAGACGGTTACAAGTGGTTGGATAAATAAGATGTTGACATTTTTGGAAGAGAAATATCGCCTATACAATAAAACAACTTTTATTGCTTCCGATCCTATTTCCATTCCACATCAGTTTACCCTCTTACAAGACATTGAGATTTCAGGATTTTTGATTGCAACGATCTCTTGGGGACAACGAAAAACTATACTGAAAAATGGTAATGAATTGATGGAAAGAATGGGTTATGAACCTTTTCATTTCATTCAAAATTTTACCACTTCCGACCTAAAGGCCTTTGACAACTTTGTTCATCGCACATTTAATTCAACCGATTTGAAGTTTTTTTTGCGTTCTCTCAAGAAATTATACGCCGAACATTCTTCTATGGAGGACGTCATTTCTGAAAATCTTACAAAGTATGACGACAATCTTGCCCAATCGATCTCTTCTTGGAGGAGTTATTTTTTGAAAGGGGCAAAAGAGCAACGAGTAAAAAAACATTTCTCAGACCCTTTAGCCGGCTCGGCGGCCAAACGTATCAATATGTTTCTCAGATGGATGGTTCGAAAAGATGAATTTGGAGTCGATTTTGGACGATGGCAAAATATCAGACCTGACCAATTGATTTGCCCGCTCGATATTCATTCCGGACGAGTTGCCAGGAAGTTGAACCTACTTACCAGAAGCCAAAATGATTGGAAAGCAGCTGTTGAACTAACCGAAAATCTAAAAACTTTTGACCCGAAAGATCCGGTAAAATATGATTTCGCACTATTTGGATTAGGCGTGTTTGAGAAATTTTGAATTTGTATATTTGAACCCAATGCAATTTATCTACCCCGAATTCCTCTTCGCCCTTTCGGCATTATCTATCCCGATAATTATTCATCTTTTCAACTTTCGTAGATTCAAAAAAATCTATTTTACCAACGTTCGCTTTTTAAAGGAAATAAAACAGGATACGCAGTCGCGCTCTAAACTCAAACATTTACTCATTTTATTGTCTAGACTACTAGCAATCACTTTCCTTGTTCTAGCTTTTGCTCAGCCGTTTATTCCGGTAAATAAATCTGCAGCAATCGTTGGTTCAAAGCGAGTAAGTATTTATGTCGATAATTCATTTAGTATGGACGCCTTGAGCACAGCCGGAAATCTAATTGAAGTGGCTAAGAAGAAAGCGATAGAAATTGCTAACGCATATAAACCTTCCGATGAGTTTCAATTACTCACTTCGTCGTTTGAAGGCAGACATCAGCGACTTGTTAATCGTGACGAATTCATTTCTTTGGTCGACGAAATTAAAGTGACATCAACTGTTCATGCAATTTCTGAAGTTATCGAGCGCCAGCAAGATGCATTGTACTCCGACAATAAATCATCGATAGGGAAATCCGCTTTCGTTATTTCTGATTTTCAAAAAAGTGTAAGCGATATACAAAATATTAAAGCTGATTCAACTTTACAAATATCATTGGTGCCAATAAATGCTGCATCTGTAAACAATATCTACATCGATACTTGTTATCTTTCCACGCCTTTCGTACAATTGAATACACCAAATGAATTAATTGTTCGAATAAAAAATTTAAGCACAACTGATGCAGAAAATATTCCTTTAAAACTTACTATTAATTCTGCACAAAAAGCTGTAGCAAGTGTGTCTATTGCAAGTAATACTTTTACAGATGTAAAAATGACTTTTACTTTGGCAGAAACCGGATGGCAGCGTGGAGAATTAAGCTTAACAGATTACCCTATCACTTTCGACGACCACTTTTATTTCAATTTCAACATTCGCACAAATTTGAATATTCTTTGTATCAATAACAATGAACCTTCATCTACATTTTCTGCAGTATTTGGAAATGATCCATATTTCAATTTAAAAAATTCTAACTCAGGTCAAATAGACTATGCTTCGTTTTCGGGGATGAATTTAATCGTGTTAAACGAACTTACAACATTTAGTTCAGGTCTTATTCAAGAGCTGAATAAGTATATAAAAAAAGGCGGATCTGTTTTTATCATCCCTTCGAAAGATGCTACTTTGTCAACATACAATGAATTATTAAAAGACAACGAGTTTGAAACACTAGGAAGCAAAATTAATGCGCAAGAGAAAGCATCTAAATTACAGAGTAAGCATCCATTGTTTACAGGCGTTTTTGAAAAAGGAAAGACTTTGCCTGACAATATAGATCTTCCTATAATCAACAGCTACTACCAAATTTCTAAATCAAGTAAATCAAAATCTGATATTGTTATGCAGTTGTCGAGTGGCAATGCATACTTAGCAGCCGGTAATTCAGGGAAAGGCAACATCTATTTGCTTGCCGGTTCGTTGCAAAAAGATGATGGAAATTTTGCTCGCCATGCACTTTTTGTACCAATCCTTATTCGTGCTGCACTTCAAGGCTCTGCAGAAATCTTACATCCATTAACAATAGGAAATGACGAAGACTTTTCAATTAGCGATACTCTCATTTCTGCCGACAATGTATTCCATCTGATCAACGAAAAAGAGAAGATCGATATTATTCCGGAAAGCAAAATTATCAATAACAACTCTGTCTTGTCGGTGCATGATCAAATAAAAAATGCAGGGAATTACGACCTAAAAAATGGCAGCACACTTGTAAGTATTATATCTTTTAATTACAATAGAAAGGAATCTGATCTCAATGTTTATACTATTGATGATCTCGAAAAGCAAACTTCTTCTTTGCAGAATTCAAAAATAAATATTATCAACTCAGAAGGTAAAGATCTTTCACACAGCATTTCTCAGCTGAATGACGGCAAACGACTATGGAAATATTGTGTGATTCTGACCTTGTTGTTTTTAGCGTGTGAAGTACTGTTAATACGATATTTTAGAAAATAGAATACTAAATATTCAACGAATGAAATTACTACTTCAAAAAGTTTCGATTCTTTCTCCGGGAAGTCAACATCACATGAAGGTAAAAGATGTGTTGATCAATGATTCTATTATTGAAAAGATTGCAGAACCCAATACAATCGTTGATAAAGATTCCGAAGTTATTAAAGCTGATCATCTTTATGTAAGTTCAGGTTGGATGGATCTGCATGTAAACTTTAGAACACCGGGACATGAATACAAAGAAGGATTAAAAAATGGCTGCGCTGCTGCTGCTAACGGAGGATTCACAACGGTTTTATTAATGCCTTCCACTCTTCCCACAATTTCTAATCGCTCATCTGTTGAGTTAATCATCAACACAACAAAATCGTATGCCGTAAATGTATATCCTGCAGGAAGTATGACTGTTGATATGAATGGGAATGATATGTCAGAGATGTATGATATGTACTTAGCGGGAGCAAAAGCATTTACCGATGATAAAAAATCTGTTTCAAACGCCGGACTTCTAATACGATCGTTGCAATACTCACAGCAATTTGGGGGAAAGATATTTTTATTTGCAGAAGACGAAAGCATTTCCGGAAAACATCAAATTAATGACGGACCCATTTCTGTATCAATAGGATTAAAAGGTCAGCCGAATATTGCAGAAGAAGTAATGATTATTCGAGACCTAACAGTAGGTGAATTTTGTCATTGCCCTATCCATTTTTCAACTATCTCTACGGCAGGAAGTGTGTCGTTGATTCGAACGGCAAAAGCCAAAGGCATAAAAGTAACTTGTGATGTATCTGTCATGCATTTATTTTTTAACGACACCACACTAGAATCATTCGACACTACTTTTAAAATAAGACCACCGCTCAGAAGCGAAGCAGATAGAATAGCATTACTAGAGGGATTGAAAGATGGCACGATTGATTGTATTACAAGCGATCACCAGCCGGAAGACTCAGAAAATAAATTGAAAGAATTTGAATTAGCTGCTTATGGAGCTTCAACTATCGATACAACATTCAGTGCTGCTAGAAAAGCTACTGAAAAGTATTTAAGCTTGCCGGAATTAGTTTCTAAATTTACGACTCACCCTCGATGTATTGTTGGGCTAAAAAATCATTTGATAGAAGAGGGACAAATAGCCGACCTTACTATTTTCGAGGCCGAAGAAAAGTGGAACGTAAAAGCGACCGATATTATTTCGAAATCAAAATATAACCCGTTTATCGATCATGATTTATTAGGAAGAGTAATTGGCATTTACAATACTGCGCAACTGGTAAAAAGTAAAAGAGATTAGTATGACGAAAGTATTAATGGTTTGCCTCGGGAATATTTGTCGTTCGCCAATGGCAGAAGGAATTCTCATTCATAAAATCAACCAACGGAATTTAGCGATTGAAGTAGACTCTGCAGGAACAGGAAACTATCATGTAGGTGAACATCCGGATTCACGAGCTATAGCTACTGCAAAAAAATTTGGTATTGACATTTCGGGGTTAATAGCAAGGCAATTTACAAGTAACGACTTTTCAATATTCGATTGGATTTTGGTTATGGATTCTTCTAATGCAAAAAATGTACTTGAATTAGCATCGAGTGACGAAGATAAAAGTAAAGTTAAAATGTTTCTTGAATTTTCGGATCGTAAAGATAAAAATGTTCCTGATCCTTGGTTTGGAAACAACAATGGATTTGTGGATGTATTTAAAATGTTAGAAGTAGCGTGCGAAGGTTTTCTAAAAAGTGAAACTAATTTTATAAAATGACAGCAACTGTTTATCTGATACCTACTTTTTTATCGAACGATTTCACTGATACTCTTTCGGTTTCTGCTTTAAAAATAATACATACGATCGATGAATTTGTGGTAGAAAACGAAAAATCGGCTCGGGCTTTTTTAAAAAAGATTAGCTCTCCTATTCCGCAAGCCAATTTTATCTTTCATGAGCTGAACGAACATACAGACTTCGCATCCATTTCGAAGTTGGCAGAAGTTTTAAAAAAGAAAAAATCGATAGGCGTATTAAGTGAAGCCGGCTGCCCTGCCGTAGCTGATCCGGGAAGCGAGTTTGTACGAATGGCTCATGAACAAAACATAAAAGTCGTTCCGATGATTGGTCCATCATCGATGCTATTAGCTTTAATGGCAAGTGGAATGAATGGGCAATCGTATTGTTTCAATGGATATCTCTCTAGAGAATCGCCGGAACGACAAATTCAGTTAAAAGAATTAGAGCGATTAGCGATCAAAAAAAATCAAACGCAACTTTTTATCGAAACGCCATATAGAAATCATCAAATGCTAGATGATATTTTGAAGGCATGTCAAGATTCAACACGACTGTGCATTGCTTTTGATTTAAGCTCACCGAATGAATTTATAAGAACGCAAAAAATAGCTGTCTGGAAGAAAAGTAAAATAGATTTTCATAAAAAGCCTGCCGTATTTCTGATAGGAAAATAGAAATTATGCTTTAATTATTCCAAGCTATAGTTTTTGAAAAGTACATTTATCATCGTGATTATATTCATCGTCGTAAAGTTCTACTTTAGTTGCAGAAGAACTTCTAATATGCCAGCGTCTACTTAAATTGCTTAAGGGATAAACATTTCCTAAAGCAATTCGAAATTCATCGTCACCATGATTATCTGATTCGGCGTACCAATAACCTACAGTAGTACCTGACGAGTTCGCAGCAGTTAATTCTCCATTCGAATTAAATATAAATGTATAATCTTGATATTCGTTTGTGATTGTGACACCCGAATCGGCCATGAAAACAATAGACCATGTCCCTGTCGTTAACACCGGAACAGCAGATACCGTTTCCACGCTTTTATCTTTTTTGCATGAAAATTCAAGCGCAAAAAATGCACTTAACAGCATAATAAATACAATTTGTTTTGCTATTATTTTCATCTATAAACTAATGTATCTTAAAACTACTGATTTTTCTTCTTATGTACTCCAAAAATACACTTAAACCGAACAAATGATTGCTGAAACAGCTATGGATAGTGCCCAAGAGACAGGTATAGACCATATTTAAATAATAATCACAGTAAAACAGGATATTATCTACCACTCATTGAAGGAACTTCTTCTACGGAAAGAATAGTAATATCGAATATTACCGGAGTATTGGGAGGAACAATATAGGTGGCATCGCTCGTTTTAAGAATACCATCTGCTCCATAAGCCAAACGAGATGGAAGCACTAATGTAAATCGAGCACCACTTTTCAAATTTTTCATTGCCAGTTCCCATCCTTTTATTACTCTATGCGTTCCTGACACAAATTGATATGCCTGATCAGGACTTTTTGTTCCATCAAATATTTTTCCATTCAAAAAACGACCTGTATATTCAATCGTAATAATTTTTCCACTATCAACAGCATCTCCACTTCCCTCTTCCAACATCTTTAAAAAATATCCGTCTGCTGATGGCTTCAAATCAAAACCATGCTCGTATATGAATTTATTCAACTGCTTTTGTTCGCTCTTTTCTTCTTCACTTTGCTCTATCAACATCTCAACTTCAGCTTTTTCATAAGGTTGAACATTCACCACTTTAATATCAAATTTTAAATATGTTTTAGGCGTAAATCCGGTTTTTTCTTGTGGCACAACCGAACGTACATCTTTTCCTTTGTACAGATAATTATAAAGTGAATCTGCAGGGACAAAGAATGTTGCGCTATCATTAATTGCAAGATTCAAGAGTCCATCTTCAAAACTTCCGAGGAAAGGAATTCTTTCCATTTGAAATCTCAATGGCAACTTCCCATTGCGCGAATCGAATAAAACTGAATCAGCAGAATTTTTATAAACCATGTCAATAGTTACGTAGTCCCCCATTTTAACCTTCGAACCATTCGATTCTGTATACAAAACATATCGAAATCCGGAATGCGTTTTCATTTCTTTGCCGTTTTTTTTCGTACAAGAAAACAGAAACAAACCAATCACAAAAAACAATAACCATTTTTTCATTTAGTAACTTTTAATAATTCTACATCTATAAACAATGCTGCGCCAGGAGGTATTTTATCTCCGTCACCACTTAACCCATACGCCAAATGCATTGGCAAAACCATTCTTGCTTTTTCACCTACAGTCATCATCATTAATCCTTCTTCTAGCCCTCTCGGTTCTTGACCCTCAGAAAGACGAAAACTTAAAGGCGCTTTACTATCAGTTTCATAGCACATAGTACCATCCAAAAGAAATACTTTATAAACAATGGATAATTCGTTATGTGCAATTGGAAAATCCGAACTATTTTTTTTCACATATCTCTCCAAACGCAATCCGGTACCTGTCCGTTCCATTTGGTAATGATGTGCAGATGCATACTCATCGATTTGCTTTGACTCATTTTGAACGCGAATCTTATTAGCATTTTCAAGATGACCATTCAACTCTTGTTGCGTCATCTGATTGGGTGATTGAGATGAATTTCTGCATGCAAAAATAAATATTAAGGCTATGTAAATAGCTAATGACTTTTTCATTCTTTGTTTAGTTCTTCTTTATATATTGGAAGCAGGTCGGCAAATTTCTTTACTGTTGCTTTTAAAGGTTCATTTGATGCTCCACCTGAAGCATTTTTATGCCCGCCTCCATTAAAATACTTTCCTGAAAACTCTTTTACAGAGAAATCTCCTTTTGATCTGAACGATATTTTTATTTTACCTTCACGCTCCGAGAAAAATGCGGCAAAACGAATTCCGTTTATGCTCAATGCATAATTAACCAAACCTTCTGTGTCTCCGCTCTTATAATTGAACATTTCCAATTCAGCTTCCGAGAGTGCAATGTATGCTGTTGAAAATTCCGGTAGAACAATTAATTTTTCTTTCAATGAAAAGCCTAATAATCGTAATCTATTCTCTGTGCTTACATCGTAGATCCGCTCGTGAATCTTATAATTCTCTGCTCCGGCTTCCATCAACGATGCAATTATGCGATGAACATCGGCCTTCATAGATGAATACCGAAACGAATTGGTGTCGGTCATTATTCCACAGTACAAACACTCAGCAATCTGTGCATCTATTAAATCCAGATCGCCCATAGCATCTATGAAACGGTAAATAAGTTCGCAAGTTGAACACGCTTGAGTAAATGAAAAGGAACAATCGTACACCTTCTCCGGCTCTAGATGATGATCTATCAGAACTTTCTTAGCTGATGAACTACGAAGCAATGGTTCCATCTTCTCTACTCTACTCAACCAATTAAAATCTAAACAGAAAATTAAATCTGCTTTTTCCAATAAACCCTCAGCAGTTTTATGAGCACTCTCAAAATTTATAACTTGCTTATTCGATGGCAACCAATAAAGGAAATCGGGATAGTCGCTCGGCGTAATAACGTTTACATTACATCCTTTTTTAATGAGGTAATTATACAATCCAAGCGAAGATCCCATTGCATCGCCATCGGGACGGTAATGCGTTGTAATCACAATCTCTTTGGATTGCGAAATCAATGCTTTTACTTTCTCTACTTCTATCGGATCAAATATTATTTTTTGACTTATATCCATTAATCTATTTTTTCAAATCTCTTTACACAACTACCTTTCGTTCCTTCAATTCGCACGAAGTAAATACCCGCCTTCAAATCACGAACTGAAATCTGAATGTGACTGCTCGTCATTTTTATTTCTTTCAACTTTTTCCCTAACATATCGGTAATGGTTACAGATGGATTAAGAATGTCTTCCGACAATAAAAGCGAAAGCTCACCGGCAGTGGGATTCGGATACAAATGAACAGAATTATTTTCTTTGACGTCTTCTACTTGCACAAATCCGCAGTTTGTCATTGTACCAAATGCATCCGCCTTTCCATAACCCCAGGCGTTGTTTGGATAAGGCCCCCAAGTTAAACTATCGTGAGCAGCACAATTAATAATCGCACTTTTTACATCAGCCCAATTTGCAGTTGGATTTTTTTGCAAATACAGAGCTGCAATTCCAGCTACCACCGGAGAACTAGCAGATGTACCTCCTCCTGTTTGTTGATATCCTCCCGGAGCAACTTTGTATGGCTGATTAATAATTAAATTAGGAATCAATGTAAGTACAGCATCTGAAACAATGTGATGCCCTGGTGCTGCAATATCCGGCTTAATTCTATTGTCACGCGTTGGACCTCTACTACTATTGTCTGCTAACTGACGAGGCTTATCGGTTGGCGTTATCTGTACCACATTATTGTAGTCAATGTGTCGGTCTGTATTGAAATAATTTCCCACCGTAATCACATTATCTAAACAGGCCATTCCGCTTACGATCGATTGAGTTGTATCCGGTGCCCAATAGTTTGCCATCGGTGGAAAGTCGATAACCGTTGGTAAATTTTGCCACACGTAATCGAACGTCCACGAATCGTAATGTCCGGGTCCTGTTGTGATGAATCGCCAATTGTATGCTGTTGAATCAGGAGAAATATATACTTCGAGTTGATAAACTCCGCCATTGAGTGTGGTGTACATTTGGATTACTCCTAGTCGTTTTGAATTAACAACTAAATTTCGTGTAACTACTGTATTGATTGTAGGTGTAACATTGAAAAACGAAATATTCCCTCTGAAATCGTAATACGGTGTTACTTTGTCTGCTCCAACTGAAAAACGAATTTGGTTGAATTGTGCTGTGTCTGCATACACCTGAATATATGCACCCGGAATTTGAGGATTGTATTTAAACCAAGTAAATACCGTATCGTTAGCAACTGAATTTCTTCCAACGTGAAATGGATAAACAACTCCCACATTGCCAGCCGCTGCCACCACAACTCTCCCACTTTGCTGATCAATTAAATTGCTGATGTATTGAGATTCGAGGTCTTGTCCGTCGTGTGAACCATTGTAATCGCCCAGACTTGCATTGATAACACAAGGCTTGTTCAGTTGTAGTGCTTTGTTGAAAATATATTCGACTGCATGAGCTACGCGAGGCACAGCATCTTGAGCTAGAAAATCATATCCTACAATTATCAAATCGCTTTTGGTTGCAACACCTTGATAATGGCCAACTGCTCTTCCATTAGAAGCTGCAATTCCGGTTACATATGTACCATGGCCATATTGGTCTTCTCCTGTGTGTGAATTTGCTAGGCCTGCCATTATATCTGCGTCTGTCCATTCTTGTCCGTAGCCATAAGGTTGAGGTGTATTTGCTGCAACAGGCTTGGTCATATCCCAAAGAAATTTGATACGAGTATAGCCGGTGCTGTCTTTAAAGTCGGGATGATTAATGTCGATTCCTGAATCAATAATACCCATAATAACTCCGGTGCCATCATAGTCTTGCAATAATGGTGTATTGCCTGAATGAACTTCATCTACTCTCGTTAGCATTCTCATTGTATCGTTCATTGCTTCCACATGATGAATATTTCCTTCAATTATTTTTACAAACGAGGAAGTAATTAATTCGGAGACCAATGCCAAACTAATTTTCGCAGAAACAATTTTTCCGGAAACGCCAATTACTTTTCCATTGTTTGAATGAATGAACGATACAATTGCGTCAGCATCGCCCTTTATCAGAACATCTTGTAATGTGGTTTTATTGGTTGTGCCTTCTATCTTTTGTTTAAGAAACAAATTCACAGAAGCTTGTCCAAACGAATTGGATTTGATGATAAAAAGTAAGATGAAAAATAAGACGGTTCTTTTCATTTTTCGTTTTTTAAGTGATGACTTTTTTACAATTTTTAACATATATATGTCGTATTGATATAATTTCAAAGGTGAACCTTGTTTTTTGAGTTTGAGCCGGAACAATCCACAACTTATCCAATTCAAAATGTGAATAAACCATGGGACACTAAAACAATTTTATCACTAAAAAGTTCAAATTAGAATTATTCTCAAAATACCATAGTGAGTAAAGAATTACTCATTAAATAATCATCTAATTTATTGACTCTATATGCAATACTTTTTTATATTTGTTCATCGTTACTACTTAATGAAATAGTTATTCATTGAATAGGTAACACTGCAATTTTCTCAAACGCTTCAATCCATTCCCACTCCTGGATTTGCATAATTCAGTCGGCAAATGAAAAGCTCTGTTTACCAATATCCGTACGAAAAAGTATTTAGAAGAACTAAAGGAGTATTGGCTAAACTTGGACTTAAGATTACTAATTTTGATTCTTCGACAGGAAACATTTCTGCCACTTCCAACTTTTCCTTTTTTAAACCTACAGTTAAAATTAATCTCATTATTGAAGCAATGGAAAATAATAATACGAAAGTTTCTGTTACTGGCCTTCAGATTAAACGAAATTTTTTTGCAAAAGATAATGATGCTGAAGTGCGAGAGGCAGAAATATTAGATGCTATTTCAACGGTTATCTAGGTTAGAAAAATCATAATCCATCATATTTATTGATTTGTTCTTCATTTTGCTTAATTTTGAGCAAAATGGAATTCCGTCACCAAATATTTCTAAATCATTTAGCCCAAACAAGTCCTACTCCTCCTGCTCTCGATATCGAAAAAGCAGAAGGGATTTATTTGTTTGACTCGAATGGTAAAAAATACATCGACCTTATTAGTGGAATTGCTGTATCAAGTTTAGGTCATGGCCATCCTGAAATTAAAAAAGCTGCAAAAGATCAAATCGATCGTCACATGCACTTAATGGTTTACGGCGAATACATCATCACACCCCAAATTGAACTCGCATTTAAATTAACATCACTTTTACCCGACGATCTGTGTTCAGTTTATTTTACGAACAGTGGTTCTGAAGCTACTGAGGGTGCTATGAAATTAGCAAAGCGATATACAGGACGAACAAATTTTGTATCATTCAAAAATAGCTATCACGGAAGTACACAAGGTGCCTTAAGTCTTTGCGGAAGTGAATGGTTGAAAAATGCATTTCGTCCGCTTTTAACCGGTCAGACCATCCTCGACTTCAATGATACCACCAACTTTAATTTGATTAACGAGAATACTGCTGCCGTTTTTGTGGAACCTATACAAGCAGAAGCAGGAATTATTTTATCCGAAAACAATTTCCTGACAAAACTAAAAAACAGATGTGTTGAAACAGGTACGTTGTTAGTGTTCGACGAAATTCAAACCGGAATGGGCCGAACAGGAAAGTTTTTCGCTTTCGAACATTTTGATGTAATACCCGATATATTATTATTGGGAAAAGCATTAGGTGGAGGAATGCCTTTGGGCGCTTTCATTTCTTCAAAAGAAATTATGTTGCATTTAACTTTCAATCCTATTTTAGGAAATATGACTACATTTGGAGGTCACCCTGTTTGTTGTTCAACTTCTAAAGCCGCAATTGAAGTTATTGAACGGGAAAAATTTCATGTTCAAGCACTCAACAAAGAGAAAATTTTTAGAACTCAGCTTGTTCATGATAAAATCAGAAAGATTAAAGGCAAAGGTTTGTTTCTTTGTATTGAATTTGACGATGAAAAATTTAATCAAGACGTAATTAATCAATGCTCCAAAGAAGGTCTGATAAGTGATTGGTTTTTATTTGCGCCAAATTGTTTTAGGATTGCCCCTCCACTTACTATTAGTGAAAATGAAATTATAGATGCCTGCAAAATTATTCTTTTAGCTATTGAACATTGCAGTCGTTAATTAAATATATTAATTTTTAATTTAAAAATATGAACGTATTAATCGTAGAAGACGAAAGGCAACTTTCGCATGAAATAGAAATTTTTCTGACCAAACAAGGTTTTCATTGCGACGTAGCCTTCAATGGCAAGAGTGCTTCAGAAAAAATTTTCGTGAACTCTTATGATTTTGTGTTGCTTGATATCGGATTGCCCGAACACAATGGCTTTCAACTCCTGAAAGAAGCGAAAGAAGCAGGCAAAGATGCAGCCTTCATTATTCTTACTGCAAGAGGTTCTATCGACGATCGGATTACCGGACTAGATTTGGGAGCTGATGATTATCTGGCTAAACCCTTTTCACTGCTTGAACTTCAAGCTCGAATGCAGGCAATTCTAAGGCGTAAGCATGGCCTAAAAAACAATACCATTCAGATCCATGAATACTCGATGGATATTCAAAACAGAACCGTTTCCTTCGAAAAGAATGTGATTAGTCTGACGAAAAAAGAATTCGACATTTTGCATTATATGGCGCTTCACAAAAACCGTGTGATCACTCGAGCACAATTAACCGAACACATCTGGGGCGACGTATTGGAAGAAGATTACGAATCGAATTATATAGACGTTCACATGAAAAACCTGCGGAAAAAACTTTCTGCCTTTGGAAATTCAGATTTTATTGAAACAGTTCGAGGCATCGGATACCGTTTGAATATGTCTTAATTTTTTCATTGACCTTATCCAATGAAAATACAAGTTAAACTTGCTCTTTATAATGCACTTTCGAAAGCCATTATCATACTTGCGATTGGCGCTATTATGCCACTTATTATTCAACGTGTAGCGTACAATCACCTTGACAGACGATTGGTTGCAAGGCTTGACAAAACCATGCACATGGTTACTATGGGTGGCTTAGATGAAATTACTATCGACGCTGATTGCAGTTTTGATAGTTATAACATTTACAAAGAAGAGTTTCTTTCTATTTCACCAATAGCTGCACTACCTAAAGATTTCGGTAAGTACCATATTGAAAATGCAGAACGACTAATTGAAAATGAAGTATTGAAACATCGCGTACTTACCCAAGCATTCGTTTACGATAATCAACTTTACATTATGGAGATCGGTGAAGGCTTAAGTGCATACGATCAGTTAAACGATACGATTCGAAAATTTACTATTTGGATGATGCTTGCCATTGTTGTGATCAGTATCTTTTTCGATTTTCTATTTGCCCGATTGTTGTTAAGACCTTTCAATAAAATTGTAACACAAAAACTTGGCGATGTTCAGCATCCTTCAACGTTTAATCCGAAGCCGGTAAAAACATCTACCTCAGAATTTGCTCACCTCGATAAGAGCATCAATGAAATGATGTTGAAAATAAAAGAAACGTTTGAAACGGAAAGAGAATTTATAATGAATGTTTCGCACGAGATCCTTACTCCTATTTCAATTTTAAAAAACAGAATTGAAAATATTATCTCCGACCCATCAGTTCCAGATCATATACAAGACAAAATGATCGATTCGCAACGTACACTTGGACGATTAACAAAAGTAGTGCGTTCACTCTTATATATCAGTAAAATTGAAAATGCACAGTATATTAAAAATGAAAGCGTAGACATAGAACAAGTAGTGCGCGAAATTTTTGAGGAGCTGGAAGAATTAATACAAGGACGAGGAATTACTTTGGTAAACGAATGGGAAGACAACTTTGTGTTTGCTCCCTGCAATAAATCGTTAGTTCATACGCTTTTATTCAATTTGATCACCAATGCTATAAAATACAATTCAGAGAATGGTAAAATTTTCGTTTCCGGAAAAATGATTGGCGAAGAGTATATTTTCAGAGTGAAAGACACTGGTCAAGGTATTAAAAAAGTACAGTTACCATTTATTTTCGATCGCTTCAAACGATTCAGACCGGAAGATGAAATGTCGTATGGCTTAGGACTGCCGATTGTAAAAACGATTGCAGACTTTCATGGAATACAAGTGGCAGCATACAGCGAAGAAAATGATGGATGTACAATGGAACTACGGTTTCCAAAATCGGAAACAATTGTTTAACCCATAAGCATTTATTGAACAGATTTGCAGAGCCCACTTCACCCTCTCTTCACCACTTTTTTGCCACTTTTGCAACAAAATAAGTTGGATGAAAGCGCGCATTATTGCTTTAGTAGGAATAGTACTTTTAGTTGCTTCGGTTAATGAATCGAAGGCCTATTTACCGGGAACACACGAAATACATAAACCATTGCCCAATCGAACTCAAATTAAAGACTCAATCGTTACCCATAGCAAAGGCTCCATAAAAAGTGTAAAAACGAATAAAACGAAGGTCCAACACATACAGAAAACGCAAAAGCACTAATTGAGTGCTTTCTTTTTTTAATTAAGAAAGTAATGTTCAAAAATCCTACTTTTTTATGTTTAAATTAGTATTTGCAAGTAAAAAGATTCTTATATATTTGTGCACTAAGCAAATTTTGACAAAAACAGCCATAATTTATAATGAGAGTACCTATTTCTTTGATTGACAGTAAGGTAGATCTTATATAAAAAACTGAAAATGAGTAACACCCAATATCAAAAATTTACTCTCGGCAGTAAATTGACCGAAGAGCAGATAACGTTTTTTGATAAAAACGGATTTATACACTTTACCGGAGCTGCTTCTGCAGAAGAAGTAACGAGCATTATCAATTCTACCGAAGAGTTACAGCAAAAATGGATTCAAAGTGGAACGAAAAAGATCAACGGCGTACCAATTAAATTTGGACACGACGAGAATGGATCGGAAATCGTTCACCGCTTCCCTTTTACGAGCCAATACAGCGAAACCGTCCACCATTTTGTGACTGGCGAGCGTATTCAAGCTTTGAAGGTTTTATTACCTCAAGGTTCTCGAATTGCCGAAAATGAAAAAGATGGCGTTATCGTAAATCATTACGTAAATACCATTAATAGTAATTTTCGTCAGATGGGATGGCACACAGACAGCATGCGTGATATTTTCTATGGAAAAAAGATTATGCCGATGTTGAATGTGGGTCTATACCTCGATGACTCCTCTACCGATAAAGGGGGATTGCGTATTATTCCGGGAACACACAAACAAAATTTATTTAGTATGCTTTTTAAGAAAGCATATTTTATGAATAACGAAGAAGATAAAAACGAAGTATTGGTAGATGCAAAAGCCGGCGATGTAGTAGTTCACGACGGACGTATCTGGCACAGAGTTGCTATGTCGCCTCATACCGGAGCTGCAAGTAGACGCCGCGTAATGTATATTCCTGTTATTCTTGGAAAATATATGCCGAAGTCTGAAGAGAGTACGACTCCCTTCTATCATCACTTTCAAAAATTAGTAAAGTAATATTTTACAACTTATATTATTCAAAATGGAATCAGCATCTGATTCCATTTTTTATTTAATCACATCTCATGAATTTTGCACTTATAACAGGCGCCAGCAAAGGCATCGGAAAAGAAATGGCTATAGAATTAGCCAAAAAGAAATACAATTTAATACTCGTAGCACGTAGCGAAGATGTGTTGCAGGCTTTGTGTAAAGAAATTTCTGATAAGTACTCTGTTGAATGTAATTATATAGCAACAGATTTAAGTACAAGTGAAGGAATAGATAAAGTTGTTGCCTATGTAGAATCAAAAAAAATACCGGTATCAGTTTTAATCAACAACGCGGGTTATGGCCTTTGGGGGAAATTGGAAATCCAATCGATCGATGCTACAAAAGATATGATGCAACTCAACATGGTAACGATGGTTGAGCTTACACAACGGTTGATACCAACATTAAAGCAAAGTTCTTCTCAATCGTATATTATGAATGTAGCGAGTACCGCAGCATATCAGGCAGTCCCTACATTAGCGGTATATGCAGCTACAAAAGCTTTCGTAATACTTTTTTCAAGAGGGTTACGAATGGAATTGAAAAAGGCAGGTGTTTCTGTTACATGCTTAAGTCCTGGCGCAACGGATACTAATTTTATGAATGCGGCAGGAATGAATACTCCGGAAATAATTAAACGCGCCGCGAAATTTAATATGGATCCGGAAGTTGTAGCTAAGTTCGCTATCAAAGGAATGTTCAACAAGAAAAGTGAAATTATTCCCGGCTGGATAAATAAGATTTCCGTTGCGTTTACTTATTTTGTACCCAAGGCTCTTCCCGAAAAAATAGCCGCCGATCTTTATAAAGATTGATTGGTGTAAGAAGTGGTGATTTTATAATTATGAATGAAGAATGATTAATGATTAATGATCATTTATTAATTGACTACTATGCTTTTTACTTCATACTTTATACTTAATACTTTATACTTTACCCCGCTGAGCGTAATTTTTAGAGAGGCGGAAGTGGAAAATAAAATGCAAGCCATCATTTGCCGAACGGAATTCCGCTCTTGGCAGGAAAAATGTCTGAACCGGGATTTAGTTGATTTGAGGATTTTTATGATTCGAAATTAAAAAAATGTCTG
>JANLPR010000119.1:0-1974 GCA_031367345.1 Bacteroidota bacterium
GTCTGTTCTTGTAAAACATCAGGCTCATCACCGTGCAGAAATGGTGGTGCTGATGCGAATATTAGGACTAAAAATTATTGGGGCTTATGGTCCAACAAAAGAAGACTGGGCCAAGTTTGGAATGGCAGCGATGCACTAAGAACATTCTTAAATTATGAAGCCACAACCAAAGAATGCGCTGACGTTTATTTTTATCACGGTACTGATCGACGTAATAGGACTCGGAATTATTATTCCTGTTCTTCCAAAATTAATTCAACAGATGACGGGCGAAAACCTAAGCGTAGCTGCGCAATATGCAGGTTGGCTTACTTTCGCTTATGCGGGAATGCAATTTTTATTTTCGTCGGTAGTGGGCGGACTGAGCGATCGATATGGCCGAAGACCGGTGTTACTGATTTCACTTTTCGGATTTGCCTTGGATTATACGCTGATGGGATTTGCACCAACAATTGTTTGGCTGTTTATTGGCCGACTTATTTCAGGAATAACGGGAGCAAGTTTCACTACTGCCACAGCTTATATTGCTGATGTTAGTCCGCCGGAAAAACGAGCACAAAATTTCGGTTTGATAGGTGGTGCATTCGGCTTGGGATTTATTATTGGTCCTGTGCTCGGCGGTATACTCGGACAATACGGTGCTCGCATACCATTTTTCGCAGCAGCAGCTCTGGCAATGATCAATGCTACATACGGTTATTTTATTTTACCTGAATCGTTGTCGAAAGAAAATCGTCGGCCGTTTGATTGGAAGCGCGCGAATCCGATTGGCTCGTTGAAACGATTAAAAAAATATCCGTTAATATTAAGTTTAGTCGTTTCACTAATTCTTATTTATCTGGCATCGCATGCAACGCAGAGCACATGGACGTTTTACACGATGGAAAAATTCAACTGGGATGAAAAAATGGTTGGTTACTCGCTCGGCTTTGTAGGAATTATGATTGCCACTGTACAAGGCGGACTGATACGAATAATTATTCCGAAGCTGGGACACAAAATGTCAATTTATGTGGGGCTTGCGTTTTATGTAGTTGGTTTTACCTGTTTCGCATTCGCAACAAAAGGATGGATGATGTTTGCCTTTGTGATTCCATTTTCGTTTGGAGGAATTTGCGGACCGGCGTTGCAAGGCGTCATGTCGCAGCAAGTTCCAGGCAACGAGCAGGGCGAATTACAAGGAGCGTTAACAAGCTTGATAAGTATGACGAGTATTGTAGGTCCGCTGATGATGACTTACTTGTTTCACTATTTTACCTCACCGAAATCGAGCATTCAATTTCCGGGAGCGCCATTTTTAATGGGTGCAGTACTTACACTCTTCTCGGTATTTTTTGCAGTTAGAACACTGGAAAAACATACGTAACTATTTTAGAAATAAAAAAGATAAAATATAAAATGTTTAATCATATAAGAGTATTGAAACGAAACTATTGATAAATATAAATGACAAAAAAAGGGGTGAAACAAATTCAATGTTTCACCCCTTTTCAATTTCCAGATAAAAATTATTCTTTAATAAATTTTGTTACTTGTGTAGTAGACCCTTGCTTCACTTGAACGAAATAGATTCCTGAAGGAAAAGTGGATACGTCGATAGTAGATTGATTGGCCACTGTTAAAATTTTTTCGCCTAAAATATTTACCATTTCCACCTTAAAACTCCCAACGTAATCTTTTAATTGAAGTGACAACATTCCGTTGGTCGGATTCGGATAAACCGACAGTCCATTTAATTTTGGAAGTTCGTTCACCGCTGTAGTGTTCGGAGTAATAATAAACTGTCCCATCATTCCATTGTCTTCATGACTTAAAATATGGCAATGATACATGTAAGGCATCATTGGGTCGCTGAAATCTTCGTACTTCATAATGATAGTAGCTGCTCCACCTGAAGGCCCAATCAATACAACATCTTTTCTTCCTCGTAAGTTGAGTGGAGTTGTAGTACCGTTATAAGAAGTAATGTAAAAA
>JANLPR010000141.1:0-24045 GCA_031367345.1 Bacteroidota bacterium
CGCGATGGAATTCTTCCTTCGTATGTTGGGGCCTTCGATACAATCATTGCTCATTTAATTATTACCTGTCCAACCGGTGGCTGCGGACCTTATGATCGCGTTGCAAGTATAGAAGCTAAAGGACACGACGGACAATGGTTCGAGATTATTCGTTATGTAACTCCATTTGGTGTTGCATGTTCACATCAAATCAATGTTGCGGATTATATGTCGCTGCTTCAAGGTAAAGTAACATTCAGAGCTAATTGTACTACATTAGATAATGGATTTGTATTTCAATTGAAATTTGATTTCAAAGCCGGAGCTCCGCAATATAAATACAGCAGCGTGAAAAAAGTTTGGAAAGATGTTTATCCATTTGGCGATTATGCAAATCTACAGCCTGTGCCAACTTTCACTTACAATTTTCCGGACCACTCCATAGCTGCGAAATTAAAATTAGTAAGTACCGGTCATGGATGGGGATCACTAAACACAGGCAATGCAGCTGAGTTCTATGATGCAACTCACGCAGTATTTGTGAATGGTGTCAATACTTTTTCGCAACATAATTGGAAAACATGTAATCCAAATCCGGATGCTTGTTCACCGCAGAGTGGTACATGGACGTACAATCGTGCAGGCTGGTGCCCCGGATCTATTGCTCCTCCATTTGATTACGATATGACACCATTTGTTGCAAATCAAAATCTGAATATGCAATATCAATTCTTTACAAGCTATGTAGATCAGTGTCATCCAAACAATCCGAGTTGTGTTACAGGAACAACGTGTACAGATTGCAGCGATGGATATAATCCGATACTTGATGTGAATGCAAATCTTATTATTTTTTATGATTCAGCAATTACATTAAATGTAAAAGAGCAGGATTATATCGGATTTGCAATTTATCCAAACCCAACAGCAGGATTTGTAACAATTAATTCAAATGGCAAATCGAATCAAAACTATACTGTCGCTATTTACAATATGATTGGAGAATTAGAACGTCAATTTATTTGGACAGGCGATCGTCGATCAGTAGACTTAACGACTCTTGCTAAAGGAATCTATAATGTAAGAGTAACGAACGGCCGCACGAGTGAATTTAAAAAGCTTGTGGTTGAATAATTTATTTTCATTGCCATGCCCTGAAGGGCATGGCAATGAAAATGGATTGACATTTTTTAGTTTTAAACTATTTATACTAATTTGACAATATGAAACAATATTGTTTATTCAAAATCGTTTCCTGCTTTTATCTTTCCAAATTAGCATTTTGATAATAAACAATCTAAGACTTTAGAAAATAAAGTAAATTGCATTCTTAACTTTACGTCACTATCAATTTTTCATTGTAAACCATAAGAAAAATGAAAATACCATTTAGAAGAAAAATCCTATTAGCAATAATTTATTTAGCACTTGCATGCTCTTTTAGTTATGGCTCTAACTCTATTTTAAGCTCCGGAACTTGGTATAAACTTTCGTGCAGGTCTTCTGGAATTTATATTCTTACCTATAGTGATCTAGCTAATATGGGAATTCCGATAAACACAATCGATCCTAGAAATATTTCGTTATACGCCAATGGGCCTGGTGAATTACCACAAGCAAACAATGCTCCTCGGATTTCTGATCTTCAAGAAATAGCAATTGAAATTACCGGGCAAAATGATGGTGTGTTTAATCAAGGAGATACGCTGTTTTTTTATAATCATTCACAACAGACTTGGTCGATTAATAACTCAACAGGCTCTTTTATACATTCTATAAATCACTACTCTGATAGCACATCCTTTTTTCTCACCATCCATTCATTTCCAGGTAAAAGAATCTTAAACCTTCCTTCATTACCTACTTACACCGACTCAACCTCCATTTTTACTAATTACTATGCTCATGAAATTGATTCTGTAAATTTAATTTCTTCAGGGAAAGAATGGTATGGAGAATATTTTGATCTAGGAAATTATCAATCTCGGACCTTTCCTTTAGGGTTAAAAAATCTTGTGATTGGAGACTCAATTTTCATCAACACAAAATTTGCCGGAAGAAGTATATCAAGTTCAACTTCTACGATTAATTATACAATCAATTCAACTAGCGAAACTCAAAACTTCGGAATCGTTGGAACAAGTCAACAAGACAACTATGCACTCGAGGTAAGTAAAAACTTTTACGCAATAGCACAGAACAATAACGACAGTGTTATTATTAGTTTACAATCATCCGACCCCAATACTATAGGTTGGTTAAATTATTTTGAAACAAATGCCAATAGTTATTTAATAGTCGATCATTCGCCACTCAGCTTTAGGTACCTCAAAGTATCAGGACCCGGACGTATAGTAAACTTTAATGTAACATCAGTTAACACAATCAAAATATGGGATGTTTCACTATTCTCCTCTGTTTCCAATCAATTGTTTTCGCGTAGTAACAATTTAAATAAATTTAATGCCGCTGCAGATTCAATCCATGAATACATTGCCTTTGATAGTTACAACTATTTACGCCCAACCTATCAAGGCCGTATTTCTAATCAAAATCTTCATAGCATTGGTCAAAAAAATATGCTTATTATTTCTGATCCAGATTATATTAATGAAGCAGTAACACTTGCTATCTTTCATTCAACGCACGACAACCTATCAACAGCAGTAGTTACATCCGATCAAATTTATAACGAATATTCATCCGGTCAGCAAGACCCCGTTGCAATAAGAGATTTTATTCGACAAAATTATTTTTCATCGCTTACTCCGACCGATTCATTAAAATATGTTTTACTCTTTGGAGATGGCTCATATGATTTTAAAAATATTCTTGGGTATGGGAAAACGAATATCCCTATTTACCAAAACGACAATTCGCTAGGAAGAATCTACTCCTATTGTTCCGACGATTTTTATTCTGTAATGGATTCTACTGAAGGAAATTTAAACACAAATGAAATTCCCGATGTTGCAGTTGGCCGTATTCCATTAAAAAATCAAAATGACGCATTAGTAGTGAATAAAATAATCTACTATTCATCTTCCTCTACTTTGAATGAATGGAGAACCAAAGTTGTCGGCATCGCTGATGATCAAGCTTACAATATATTTTTTAGACAAGAAGACACTTTAATGAATCGTATAGAGGATTTTGATTGCGGATTAAATATTAACAAAATCTATATTGATGCTTTTCAGCAACACTATGATAGTTTAACTCAACGGTACACTTATCCTGATGCCAATCTAGCCATACAAAACTCGATACGAAACGGATCAGCAGTTATTCAATATAACGGATATGGTGGTGAGTTAGGATGGGCGAATGAGCGGATTCTTGAAAGAGATTTTTTAGATACCGTTTCGAATCTTCAAAATTTACCTTTGTTCATTTCAATGACTGGTTCTTTTAACAATTTTGACAATCCAACAATTAACTCATGCGGATCTGTCTTGGTCAAGAACTTAAACGGTGGTGGCATTGCGAGTATTTCAGCCTCAAGAATTTCATTTAATTCAAGCGTAAATAATTTCGCTATTAAATTAGATCAGCAACTTTTTAATCATCAATCAGGAAATAGAAAAACCTTAGGTGAAGTCTTTTTGCAAACAAAAAAAGGAATGCACGCCGACTCCTATACTTACTCGATAAATTTATTAGGCGACCCTGCTGTTAAATTAGTTCTCCCGGAAAATGAAGTTGTGACTACCTTCATTAGTTCTGATACGATAGTTTCATGGCAACCAATACAACTCACAGGAGAAGTACGTGATGTACAAGGAAACTTGATGACATCCTTTAATGGAATTGTTGACATAACGTTTTTCAAACCTAAAACCACACATCACACTCTTAATAACGATTCACTTAATCTTTCCGACCCTAGTATACCCGCACCATTTTTTTTATGGGACGATACATTGTATTCAACAAGTGTACAGGCCTCAGCCGGAATATTTAGTTTAAATTTTATTGCTCCCTCCGGAATCGATTCCGGATTTGGAAATGGTAGAATTGCGTACTATGCTCAAGATGGGCAAATAGATGCTTCTGGGTGTAGTCAACAAATTATATATAAAAATTTGAATCCAATTGTAAAAGAAAATGATGAAGTGAATTTTAAAATATTTCCAAATCCGACTTCTGATGCTCTAAAAGTTGTATTAACTGGAAATTTCTCTAAAGACTTAAAATATTCTATTATCGGAATAGATGGGCGCATTGAAAAGACTGAGGCCATATTCTCGAATGAATTTACCATTGAGAGAAATAATTTAGTTTCCGGCATTTATTTTTTAAAAATAATTAGCACGAAAAGCAAAGAAGGAAAAATAATGAAGATTGTTTTTGATTGATAATATTCATTGCCATGCCCTGAAGGACATGGCAATGAATATTTTTTTCATGGCCTGAAGGACATGGCAATGAAATATTTTTTATTGACATTTTTTTTTCATTCCCTTAAGGACATGGCAATGAATATTTGATGGAATCCATTTTCATAGGCTTGCCCTTCAGGGCAAGCCTATGAAATGTTTGAAAATAAAATTTATCAGCTAATTTATTCTTGCACTTTTCTTACACTTTAGAAGTGTATGTAAGAAATCACTCTGAAATCCGAAATCTCTTCTTGGGGATGTTGTTTATTGCTAACTGCTAATAACAACACCATGAAAACACACTTACTGTTTTTAGCACTTCTTATCTCTAAACTATCTTCCGCACAAGATATGCTTGGAGTGGCAAATGGAAACTACGCAGGAAATTCGGGCATGGCCATGAATCCAACCTCTATGGTTCTGATGCCTTACAAATGGGAAGTGTCTATTCTTAGTCTTAATCTCTCTCTGGAAAACAATTACATTGGTCTTCCAAAGAGAAAAATTACAAATCCGGAGTATGGCGCCAATCAAAACTTAGGTGGGCTAAACGAATATTATACTCCCGGAAACAAATCGGCCAATATGCACTTAGGCCTCGGCCTGCCTGCATTTATTTATCGCTTTCAAGATATGGCTGTGGGATTTCACATGACTATCAGAAATGATTTCAGTGCACATAATTTGCCGGCTGATATTCTAAAAATGATGACCTCTGGAAATAAGTATGCTCCAATTCAAGGAAAGAGTATACCAATCGAAGGAATGCGCTTGGGCGATTTGACTTGGCTGGAAACAGGTATTTCATTTGGAAAACAATTGAGTCGTAGTGAAACTAGAAAATGGTTAGCTGCAGGAACTTTTAAATACATAACTGCATTTCAAGGCTCTTATTTTGGAATTTCAAAAGGTGTTTTCAAAGCACCTACCGATAGCTCTATCAATATCTCGAACATACAAGGCTCCCTCGATTATTCGTATGTTGATAATGCTGCCGACGCTATAAAATTTAGATGTAGCGGAGTTGGTTTCGACTTAGGACTCTCTTATATTTCAAATCCTTTTACACAGAAATATTCTGAAGGCAGACCAATAGCTATGAAAAAATATGATTATCGTTTAGGCGTTTCATTGATCGATCTTGGATTTGTAAACTTTGGAAAAAATGCACACGCACTCGATTTTAATACCGCCGCTGTTAAATATGATATCACAAATGCTCCAACAAGCAATTCACAAAATATTGATTCAATCATCTATACAAGTGCGATGAATGGACAAGCTATCGGAAATCATTTTGTGATGTCGTTGCCCACTGCTTTGAGTGCTCAATACGATGTATGTTTAAAACCTCGCTGGTATTTCAATCTTACAGCTATACAACGTGTGCCAATGCCAATGGCTCGTGTTGATCGTCCAAACATGATTGCAGCAACTATACGATATGAAACTCCATTTTTAGAAATTGGTTTTCCATATAGTTTTTATGACTACTACCGTCATCGTATTGGAATGGCAGTAAGGTATCATTTTGTTTATCTTGGAACAGATAAAATTGGAACATTCATTG
This sequence comes from Bacteroidota bacterium, assembly GCA_031367345.1. Lineage (GTDB taxonomy): Bacteria > Bacteroidota > Bacteroidia > AKYH767-A > 2013-40CM-41-45 > JADKIH01. Next base: position 5,932 of record JANLPR010000141.1, read on the forward strand.
GAGGAAAAGATATTACCGGTGTCGATTTTTATTTTGGAATAAAACTTTCGCAATTTGAATTTATTAAAAAAGCAAAATCAGGAAGGCACGTAGGTTGTGCAGCCTACTATTAAAAATATTCATGGGGAATAGTTTAATTTTGGTGTCGAATAGTTGAAGTGAAAAATCAATTATTTGTATTAACAAAAAGAGGACAACTGAATAACAGTTGTCCTCTTTTGTTTTCTATGCGTGATGACTACTAAATTATTTCTTAAGTAAGTCACGGATCTCAGTTAATAATGTCTGATCTTTTGTTGCTGGTGGCGGACCAGCCGGTGCAACGGGCGCAGCATTTTTAGCCATACGTTTATTCATAGCATTCATTGGTTTTACAACAAACACAAATACTGCAAGCGCTATTATCAAAAATACGATGGCAGCTTGAATAAATGATCCATAATTCAACGTTACTGCTTCTTTTGTCACCTTGCCGGCAGCATCAACAACTGCGGAACTTAGTGGCATTTTTAACTCCTTAAAATCAACACCACCTATCAATAACCCTATTGGTGGCATTAAGACATCACCGACTAATGAGTCAATGATTTTTCCGAAGGCACCGCCGATTACAACACCGACAGCTAAATCGACCACGTTACCCTTGGCAACGAAATCTTTAAATTCTGATGAAAATGACATAGTTTTTGTTTTTAATTAATGTGTGGTTAAACTAATTTATAGTAATTCAATCGAGTTCTATTCCATGGCAAAATAAAGAACACTATCACAAAAAATACTTCAGTTTGTAAATTTTTCATTTGCCTTTCCGTCGCAATGTAAAATATTTTTTGAAACAAAAACCAATATTTGGTCTCAAATTTAAAGTTTACGCCTATTTCTATTAATGAAAAATATGCTGATTATATAAATAATTCTTTACATTTGCCTCGGTTCTTTGAACGCAAATTGGTTTTATTTCAATCGAATGAAATAAATTAATAGGGAATCGTGTGAAAATCACGAGCTGACGCGCAACTGTAAAACTCATTAGTTTTCGATCATATACCACTGTAGCTATACTACGGGAAGGTGTCGAAAGAGTAAGCCAGGAGACCTGCCAAATTGTTATTGACAATGCTTTCGCGAGAGAAGCTCTTGTCGTCCGATAAATTCCGGTTTGTCTGCGCCTGCATTGTTTTGTTCATTCCCATTTGGGTACATGTTGGCAATCAAAAAAATATTTTTTTTTCTATTTATTCCTTTCTTTTCAATGGCACAATCAGATTCTGTTGTGACCTTGAAAACAATTGAAATAAACTCAGTTAGAACTAGCAATAAAAATTCAGGGTTCAAAACTCTAACTTTCGATTCGCTTACGATTGAAAACAGAAGAGATCTTTCTCTCGCTGAACTTCTAAGTGATAAAACTTCTGCATACTTAAAAGATTATGGCCCGGGGGCTCTCTCCACTATTTCTTTAAGAGGAGGAAGTTCTTATCACACTGCTGTATTATGGAACGGCTTTTCAATTTCCAATCAAATGAATGGAGTAATGGATTTCCATCTACTTCCCATTTTCCTATTTGAAAATATAGAACTCCAATATGGTGGTTCATCAGGCATTTGGGGTAGTGGCGCAATTAGCGGTGCATTGCATTTGAACGATAATAATACCATCAACCAAAAAAACTCTCTCACGTTAAGTACTCGTTACAATGATGCGTCAGGCATTAACAGTACGCTGTCATTAAAAGTTCGGAAAGGAAAATTTAGCTCTTCATTCAAATATTTTCAGCTGAACGAAAAAAATAATTTCAGCTTTTTATATAATGGAAAAGAAAAAAATCAAACTCATGCAGACTACTTTGGATATGGATTGATTTTGGAGAATAGTTATTTGATAAATAATCATTCAACTTTATCCTTTAATTTCTGGCATCAATACGCATCCAGAAACTTAGCGCCTTCACTTACAGAACTTAAGTCAAATGCTGTTCAAAGAGACAATAACCTACGCTATTCTCTGATTTACTCTACCACTTCCAAATCGTTGCGTTTTGTTTTTAGAAATGCTTATTTTAATGAACATATTTATTTCAATGATGAGTTTCTGATCAATCCATCAATTTCGCTTTGCAAAACATTTATCAGTGAACCTGAATTCCAGTACTTACTGAACGATCGCCATTCATTTCAAACAGGAATAAATTTCACAAGCGTGAGAGCAATAACTTCTGAATACAAAAAAACAGCTCTGGTAAATCGAAATGCTATTTACTTTACCTATAAATATCAAACTAAAACACTTTCTACTTCAGTTTCCTTTCGTAAAGAATATTCTACTCTTGCAAATGCTCCTCTCACTTATTCTGCAGGCATCGATTATTTAATTATAAATTGGTTAAGAATTTTCGGCAACGCCGGTAGTGTATTTCGAAACCCACAAGTGAACGACTTGTATTGGGTGCCGGGTGGAAACATAAATCTTCTTCCTGAAAAAGGATTTTCCGAAGAAGCTACAATTGATCTGAATGTTTACAATTTATTGTTAAATAAAACTTCCGACTCCACTTCTATTCATTTTGAATTTACTTTCTTCAATAAAAATATTGATAACTGGATCGCATGGACTCCACACGGAACTATTTGGTATCCGACCAATATTAAGTCGGTGCACTCTTCTGGTACAGAATCGAAAATCTCTTACAAAAAAGTATTTTCTAACTTTTTTGTAGCTATCGATGGATTTTATTCTTACACGTTATCACAAACTACTGCTTCTCTTTTATCATTTGACGCTTCTATTAACAAGCAATTGATCTATGTTCCTTATCATAAAGCCGGCTTCAATTTTAAATGCTCTTCAAAACATTTTGGAATCGACTATACATTTTCCTATACAGGAATCAGATATACATCAACCGACAACTTTTATTCTCTAAATTCTTTTTCTTTGAATTCTATACAGCTTAATTATTTTTTAAAACGTTCGAACTTTCAATGGAATCTGTTTATGAGAGCTTCTAATTTATTTAACGAAAATTATATATTAGTAATTAACCACCCGGAACCATTACGAAACTACTCTTTCGGAATATCTATACTAGTAAATCAAAAAAACAAAAACAACTAAAATGAAAAACTACATTATTTTACTTACACTTTGTGTACTTACTTTTTTCTCCTGTAAAAAAGATAGTCCAATCGAAACAACAAGCACAAGTGCGTTTTCCGCTTCATCTACTTCTGGTGTTTATACTTCCAATGAAGGATTGTTTAACAATGGCAATGGCTCTGTAAGCTACTACAGTGGCTCAGGAACAGAATCAATCAAAGATGTTTACCAACAAGTGAACAATACACAATTAGGTGATGTAGTTCAAAGTCTCGCGAAGGTTAACAATAAACTTTATATTGTAGTAAACAACTCTTCCAAAATAGAAGTAGTAGACATCACTACGATGAAAAAAACAGCTACAATCAGCGGACTGACTTCACCTAGGTATTTGTTACCAATAAATGCAAGTAAAGCATATGTAACTGATCTTTTTTCAGGATCCGTATCTATTGTCGACTTAAATACCAATTCAGTTACAGGACATATATCACTAAATGGATCAACAGAGCAATTAATTATGTACAACGGCAAAGTGTACGTTACTAATATGTCGACATCTTATCTTTATGTAATAAATCCAACAACAGATAATGTGAGCGACAGTATATTAATTGGTACCGGCGGAAATTCGATAGTAATGGATAAAAATAATAAGCTCTGGATACTTTGTGGTGGCGACTATAACTTAAATATAACCTCTAGCCTTCATCGAGTAGATCCTATTACACAAATAGACGAATTCGGTGTCGATTTTCCTGCTGCTACTTTTATCAATCGCTTAACGATCAATGAAGCAAAAGATGAATTGTATTTTCTGAATTATAATCTTTACAGAATGAACATTCTCGATAGCACATTACCGGGTAGCGAATTCATAGCAGCAAATGGAAAAAACTTTTATGGTTTAGGTTTCAACAATACGTTGAACCAAATCTATGTCTCAGATGGCGTCGACTTTCAACAAGCGGGAAGAGTATACCGCTATAATGAAAGCGGAACCGAATTAGGAAGCTTTGGTGCAGGCATTATACCAGGCAATTTTTTATTCTTAGGAAATTAATCAAAAAAAAATCCTTTCTCTTTATGAGAAAGGATTTTTTTATCCCATTCGCTCTCGTTTCAATAAATAAGGCAAGAGAATATTTTTATAGCCTTCGTTAATATCTGCTTCTATAAAATCGATTTTAAATTGAGCACATTTCAGTTTCAATTCGTGTTTGAAATTTTTCATTGAACTGATATACGTATCACGAATTTCATTTGAATGAACTTTTACTTCCTCTCCACTCTCTACATCAATAAATAGATATGGCCGATTTTCAAATTTAAAATCTTCTTCAGTCTTTTTATCGGTCACGTGAAACAACACTACTTCATGTTTATTGTGTTTCAAATGTTGTAATGCACTAAAAATTTCTTCCGGATCATTGCTGTTATCCATCATGTCGCTAAAAATAATCACTAACGACCTTTTGTGGATGGTCTCGGCAATTTCGTGCAATGCTTGCGCTCCCATCGTTTTTGTTCCTATTTGAATGGCCGGGTCTGTTATCCTTTTCTCCATTTCAGCAAAGAGCATCTTGTGATGCACCGAACTCGACTTAGCTTTTGTGTTGATCTCTATCTGATCTGAAAAAATACTTAAGCCAACAGCATCACGTTGCATTCGTAGCATATAAGCAATGGCAGCAGCGGCATGTACACTAAAATTAATTTTATTTTGCACCTTCCCTTTACTCTCATCGGGGAAATGCATAGAAGACGAATTATCGATGATTAACTGACATCGTAAATTCGTTTCTTCTTCATACCGTTTCACAAACAATTTATCGGTACGACCATAAAGTCGCCAATCGATGTGTTTGGTTGATTCACCTTTATTGTACAAACGATGTTCTGCGAATTCAACTGAGAACCCATGAAACGGACTCTTGTGCAAACCTGTTATAAATCCTTCGACTACTTGCTTGGCAAGAAGTTCCAGATGGGAGAGCTGTTGTATTTCACCGGTATTGATCATTGATCGATTGTACTATTTTGTCTTTTGATTAACAGAAAAAAATATCAATAAAAAAGTCGGAAGAATAACTCCTCCGACTTCTATTTTTTAATTAGATCAAACTAGTTGTGCGTTTAATTTACCTGCCAAAATTGATTTTGGAACAGCGCCTACTTGCTTGTCTACGATCTCGCCATTTTTGAAAATCAAAAGTGTTGGGATGTTACGAATACCATAATTCATAGAGATATTCGGATTCGTATCGACATTTACTTTGCCAATAACCGCTTTCCCATCATAATCTTTTGCTAATTCTTCAACGATTGGCCCAACCATTCTGCATGGTCCGCACCATTCTGCCCAAAAATCAACCAATACCGGTTTGTCCGATTTAAGAACTAATTCTTCAAAGTTTGCATCTGTAATCTCGATTGCCATTTTATTGTTGTTTATACTTGTTAATGAATATTTTTATGAATGAAGTCAATTTTCAAGCCGTAGCGTATTAAACTGACACATCGTCACACCTATTCAAGTGCCTTTTTAACTGAACGTTTAGCTGCACAAGATAGTTTAAACTAGCGTTAATATTCCAATTCTGCCATTTTTTCCAGCTGATCAAGCAGCTCATTTTCCGGATTAACTCGATATTTTTTGCTCGGCAAATCAATATTTAATTTAGGATTGGCAGGATCATAAATTTTAAACTTTAAAATACACGTTCCCGGCTTGTCATGATTTGAGAGATTGACAGCAGAAATTAAATTATTAATCCATGTCGTGCTGAGCTTATCTACCGGTAGTTTCAACGTCAAATTCTTTATCATCTTTTCGCGCATATCCGCTAAAAGCTGGATGGAGCTAATTTTAAATTCGACGTTGCCCGGTTGCTTGTATCTGTCTTGCAGTTTTCCTTTGATAAAAATAAATTCACCAATATTCAGCCACATTTTAAATTTTAAATAGTCTTCGCCAAACAAATATAACTCATAACTATCATCATAATCTTCTATCGTAAAAGAAGCAAATGGTTTTCCATTTTTACTCATACGATGATTTACAGCAGTAACCATTGCACCGATGGTGATCTCACGATTTTTATTTTTATCTACTTCACTCAAATCTTTGATGCGTTGCATCTTTCTCAACTCGATGCGGTAAAGATCGAGCGGATGACCGGAGATATAAAACCCGATTACTTCTTTTTCAAATTTCAAACGTACTAGGCTCGGCCATTTTTCTAACTTCTGAATTACCGGCTCAGGCATTTCTACTCCACTACTTTCACCAAAAAGTGAATGCTGTGAACTCGTCTCCGATTCCTGATAACTGTAACCATACTTTACAATTTTTTCAAGGAAAGTTGGATAGTCTTTTTCCGGAGCGAAAAAATTCGCACGATGCATTCCTTCAAATGAATCAAAGCCGCCTGCATAAGCCATGCTTTCAAAAGTCTTCTTATTAACCGAACGCAAATTTACTCTTCGTACTATATCGAAGATGCTCTTATACTGACCATTTGAATCACGTTCATCGATAATCGCTTGTACAGCTGCTTCACCAACGCCTTTGATTGCACCTAAGCCAAAACGTATTTGTCCATTTTTATTTACTCCGAAATTATAAATACTCTCATTCACATCAGGACCGAGAACAGGCACTCCCATTCTCCTACATTCCTCCATGAAAAATGTGATCTTATCAATGTTACTTAAGTTATGCGTCAATACCGAAGCCATATATTCTGCAGGGTAATGCGCCTTGAGGTATGCTGTTTGAAAAGCTACAAAAGCATAACAAGTAGAATGCGATTTATTAAACGCATACGAAGCGAAGGCTTCCCAGTCGATCCATATCTTTTCACAGATCTTTGCATCGTGACCATTTTTCATGCACCCTTCAACAAACTTCGATTTCATTTTGTCGAGTATTTCCTTTTGCTTTTTACCCATTGCCTTTCGCAATGTATCAGCATCTCCTTTTGTAAACCCGGCTAACTTTTGCGAAAGCAACATCACCTGCTCTTGATAAACAGTGATGCCATATGTTTCTTTCAAATACTCTTCCATTATTGGAAGATCATAGCTTACTGCCTCTTTTCCATTTTTACGTGCAATGAAATTCGGAATATATTCGAGTGGCCCAGGACGATAGAGCGCATTCATGGCTATTAGATCTTCAAACTTATCGGGTTTTAATTCCTTCAAATATTTTTGCATTCCAACTGACTCAAACTGGAATGTTCCGTTTGTCTCAGCGCGCTGATATAACTCCAATGTTTTTTGATCGTCGAGAGGAATCTCATCAATATTTATTTTGACTCCATGATTTCGTTCGATGTTAATCAACGCATCTCGGATAATCGTCAAAGTTTTTAAACCTAAAAAGTCCATCTTGATTACACCTGCATCTTCAATTACTTTTCCGTCGAATTGCGTTATTAGTAATTCTGTTTCTTTCGAAGTAGCAACCGGTATAATGTCAGTAAGGTCTTTCGGAGCTATGATAATACCTGCTGCATGCAATCCTGTATTCCGAACAGACCCTTCCAGTATCACTGCCTCTTTCAATACTCTTGCTGAAAGATCATTACCGTTATAAATAGCTCTTAGCTTTTTCACTTCTTCCAGATCTTCCGATGAAAGTCCTTCTTTCGTTTTCAAACTTTTTTCACCGTCAATAGGTGCATGAATCAATCTATTCAATTCTATTCCGGGACGATCAGGAACAAGTTTGGCTAGTGCATTCGATTCTTGCAAAGGCAAATCCATTACTCGGGCTACATCTTTAATACTCATCTTCGCAGCCATCGTACCATACGTTATAATCTGTGCTACCTGATTCTTTCCGTATTTTTCTACTACATAATCAATCACCTTCTGACGACCTACATCATCAAAATCAGTATCAATATCGGGCATGCTCTTACGATCCGGATTTAAAAATCGCTCGAAAAGTAAATTGTATTTTATCGGATCAATATTGGTAATGCCAATGCAATAGGCAACAGCAGAACCGGCAGCAGAACCACGACCCGGACCAATGAATACACCGAGATCGCGACCGGCTTTGATAAAATCGGCAACAATCAAAAAGTATCCTGCAAAGCCCATCGTTTGAATAGTGAACAATTCGAAATTAATTCGCTCCTCCACTTCAGGAGAAAGTTCTTTGTAACGGTCTTTCGCTCCTAAAAAAGTTATGTGTTTCAGATATTCATCTTGCGAATAAAACCCATCGGGTATTTTAAAATGAGGCAGTAAAATATCTTGTTTCAGTTTTAATGGCTCTATCTTATCTACAATTCGATTCGTATTATCAATCGCTTCAGGGATGTCGGAAAATAACGCTCCCATTTCTTCCGTCGTTTTGAAATAAAACTGATCGTTGTAAAAAGCAAATCGTTTTCCTTTTGTAAAAGCATCGTCATCCGAAAATTCTTTCATCGAAGGTGTACTCTGCTTTTCTCCGGTGTTAATGCAAAGTAAAATATCGTGTGCATTATAATTCTCCTGATCTACATAGTGCGAATCATTAGAAGCAATAACATGGACATTATATTTTGCTGCGAACTTTAACAAAATTGCATTCACTTTATTTTGCTCCGGTATATCGTGACGCTGAAGCTCTACATAGTAGTCGTCGCCAAAAAGATCAAGCCACCACTTGAATTCAACTTCTGCTTCCGCTTCACTTTTTCTAAGAATCATTTGAGGAACAGAGGCACCCAAACAGCATGTTGTCGCAATAAGACCTTTGTGATATTTCAAAATTAATTCTTTATCGACACGCGGATATTTACCATACAAGCCGTCGATATAACCAAGCGAACAAATCTTTACAAGATTATGATAACCCTCCGAATTTTTGGCAAGTAATAACTGATGAAAACGTTTGTCTTTGTCATCTTTTGTAAATGCTCGCTTGTGACGATCATCTACCACATACACTTCACAACCTACAATCGGCTTAATTACATTTCCGTCTTTATTTACCTTCGAAGCTTCAGCAACAAATTTAAAAGCACCAAACATATTTCCATGATCGGTAATAGCAATGGCCGGCATTTTATCGGCAACTGCTTTTTTATAAAGGTCAGATATATTTGCTGCACCATCGAGCAATGAAAATTGTGTATGGACGTGCAGATGAGAAAACGTTGGCATTTGAGGGAAGAATTGAATCGTAAATTTAACGATTTTAAGCGTGCTAACTTTGTTATTTTTTCAACAAAATCAATACTTTCAGCTATGATTGGGTAGTAGACTCAAATTGAAGGAAATGAAAAAAAGTAGTTTTAAATTTTAGAAACTGCCAAAAAATACTTCCTTGAAAATTTCAACTTCGATCCTTCTTGCCACCGTCCAAATGCTGAAAATAATTAGTGTGAAATCAATTTATTTAGAATCAAAAGCATCTCTAAGACCATTTGCCACAAACGTAAAAGCCATAGTCATAATCATAATGGCGATACCGGGAAGAATGGCTAGATACGCCGAACCGGGAATAATGATATACCCATAATTTTCTTTGATCATTGACCCCCAACTTGGAGTTGGTGGCTGTGCTCCTATTCCCAGAAAACTTAGTCCGGCTTCCAATAAAATTGCTGTCGAAAAATTTGCCGCTGCCACCACAAGTACTGGTCCGACAATATTCGGTAACATATGAAAAAGTATGATACGAGAATTTTTATACCCCAATGCTTTACCCGCTGAAACATATTCTAGTTCGCGCACTGCAAATAATTGTCCGCGGACAATTCTAGCCACATCTACCCACATTGTTAAACCAACAGCAATGAATACTTGAGTGAACCCTTTTCCCATTACCAAAGTAATCGCAATTACTAGCAGCAACGTAGGAATAGACCAGGTAACATTGATCAGCCATAATACCAACGAGTCTATTTTACCTCTGAAAAAACCGGCCATAGATCCCATAAATACTCCAACGATCAAAGAAATCAATACCGCTACTAATCCCACACCAAAAGTGACGCGCGTGCCGGCAAGTATCCTACTCAGCAAATCACGTCCGTAGCGATCTGTCCCAAAATAAAACGTCCTCTCTATCAACGATTCGTCTTTCAAACGCAATGACAATTCAGAAAGCGAATACTGATGCATAATATTATCAGAACCGATTGCACTAATAAGATTGCCATCGAAAGTTACCGCTGTTCTATCTTTTATCGATGTGGCAATGCGGGCAATGTTCAGCGTATCGTATTTTGCTAATTCTATTCCATCACCTGTAAATTCACGGTAAACAATTTTATCGCCTACCATTTTAGTATCATAGACAGGAATAAAATCGTATCGGTCTTTTCTTCCAAAAAATAAACGTTCGAAAATATTTTCTACTTCAATCGATTTTTTAGGAAGCTTCAACATTTGGACTGTAAACCCTGGCGACTGATTACTCAATGCCAAATTCATTCGATTGCTAAGGGGAGTATTGTCAGGAATAAAAACGTAAGCGAAAAGTGAAATAAAAATTGCTAAGCAAATAAAGATAAGTCCTACAAAGGCAAGTGGATTCGATTCGAAACGACGCCAAACTTTTTTTCCGGGCGACTCACCGGTTTCTATTTTACTTTTCTTCCTTTCCATTGATAATTTGAAAACGGCACTGCCGCTCCTACTATTGCAATATATAGCCAGTAAACAGGTTGTAAAATAAAAATTAGAGGCCAACTTGATTTTTCCCCTAACCCTCTACTTACATTTTTCAGAAACAATGTTTCACCGGCAACTTTGATAAATACTGAGGCTAAAAATATCAAATAGTTTTGCGGATATATCAACAACGTCAGCATTTGAATGAACAATCCAACGTGAACAAACCAAGCCAAAATTGCTATGGCAACTGTTAAGAGCGAAAGTGTAAATGGAATTTTCGTTGCCCATCTACGACGTTGCTGCCAAAACAAATGAAGGGTATTCTGAACTTCGCTACGAACGATTGCCGATGCTGAGGCCTGATAAAATAAAGATGCCGGATCATTTCGACTTAATTTCTGCATCAACTGTGTATCGTCGCCGGAGGAATATGTATTGCCGGAAAAACCTTTCACATTCAAATAGGCTTTTCGCCTATAACTCAAATTTGCACCATTACACATCATTGCTTTCCCATGGTTCATTGCACCACCTGAGATTCCTGTGAGTCCAATCATTTCTAGTTGCTGAAGCAATCCCAACAACGACTTTTTACCTGCTAACACAACAGGTCCGGCAACCATCTCAACTGTTGGTATCGCGAAAGGCTTTACCATTGTATGAACCCAATCTTTCTCAACACTACAATCAGCATCTGTGGTGAGAATAATTTCACCGCTAGCGTTTTTTATTCCGAGATCAATTGCATGTTTCTTCCCTATGTTAATCGATAAATGCAATTGAAAATGACTATTTATATTCATCGAAATAAATTCATTTATTATCTGAATAGTATTGTCTTCAGAATGGTCATCTACAATAATCACATTTAATTTTTCTTTTGGATAGTTTTGTTGTGATAAAGACCGAAGGAGCCGAACGATTGATTTTTCTTCGTTTCTACAAGCAACAACAACTGTTACTGTGGGTAAAACAAAATTTTCAGCCGGGCAATTTTTAACAGACGTCCATCCTTTTATACACCAATAGAGAAAGATGACATAAAGTACACATAGAAATAATAAGATGAAAGCAAAGATCATTCTGCTTTCTCCTTTCCAAATTTGAAATCGACCATTAACACCGCGCCAATAAGTGCAGGCAAAGCAAGATTAATAATCCATAATGCAAAAACGGCATTTAAGATTGGTACATTATCATTTCCTAACATTGAAAAAAAGTAAACCGCCGCTGCACCACGTACGCCTATTTCTGTTAAAAGAAAAGTAGGAACAACGGTAATAACCAAGTAAGTCATAGATATCATCACCAATGCAGGGAAAATCTCAACTTGTCCTCCGAACATTTTAATCAATAGAAAAAACTGTAGTGTAAAAATTGCATATCTTAAAATTGCACCGGCCAAAACCTTTACAAGTTCAATTGTTTGGTATTGTTCCAGCACGTGAAACATTTGCTTTCTTTTCTCAGTAAATTTTATTCGACTTAATGGCTTTACTAGCAAACGAACATTTAAAAAACCAATGATCGATACGATTGCAACGATAAAGAGCATTACAGAAAATAACAATGAAAAATAAATTGGATAATCAGTATAGCTCTCAAAAAATATAACAGAAGCAAAAGCACCAAAGAGCAAGGTGACAATAAGCTGACTAAAATTCTCTATCACGGTAACCAAAGTAGCTTGGATTTTATCTGCGCTATTGAGGTGAAATACTCGACCAGCATATTCGCCAATTCTGTTTGGAGTAAATAGACTAACTGTGAGTCCGGAAAGTGTTGCCTCCAGCGAACGTGACAATGAAATAGGTTCTAATTTCAGGATCATCAACCTCCATTTCCACGCCTCTACCAGCCAATTAAAAAACATTAGCATAAGGACGATCGACAAATAAACAAAAGTGGAAGTTTGCGTGAATGCTTGACCTAATTCATATAAATAATGATCGGCATCTTTTTCATTCGTTACTTTATAATAGACAAAATAAAAGGCAGATGCTGCCAGCAGAAATTTGAATATTCGGCGTCCGAAAATGGAATAATTTGTCTTACTTTGTTGCATAGAAAAGTTCTCCAAGTTAATGAAACATTCAATTAACTTTTTCGAGAAAAAAAAGTAATCATCCACAGCTTTGACAACAACAGAAAAAATAATTTTAGGCATCGATCCCGGAACGAACATTATGGGATATGGAATTATTTCTGTGAATGGAAAAGTAGTAAAATTAATTTCTTTGGGGGTGATTTCGCTCGAGAAATACGATGGTCATTCGTTGAAACTGAAAAACATTTTTGAAAAGACACTAGGACTGATTGATGGTTATCACCCTGATGAACTTGCTATTGAAGCCCCATTCTTCGGAAAAAATGTGCAGTCGATGCTAAAACTAGGTCGAGCGCAAGGAGTGGCCATGGCCGCAGGCTTATACCGAAGTATTCCTATTTTCGAATACTCGCCAAAAACCATCAAGCAAAGTATTACCGGCAATGGAAACTCCTCTAAGGAGCAAGTCGCTGCTATGCTACAAACTCTTTTGGGTTATCAAGAAACGCCTCAATACCTCGATGCAACCGATGGACTTGCAGTGGCGTTATGCCATCATTTTAAAGGCGATGAAACGCACGTAACTCCAAAAAGTAAAGGAGCAAAAAAAGGATCGTGGAGTGCTTTCGTTACTGCGAATCCTGATAAGCTAACGAAGTAATAAGAAATCTTCTCTGCCATTAATTATTCCAACTTGTATGATTCAAGATTGAATAGAAAATAAATAACATCGGAGAACTTTTTTCAGTAATAAGCAAGCCTTAAAATGCTTTAGTAATTGCTGCCGCCGTTTCTTTCATCACGTCAGCCGAAAATGACAACTTAGCATTAGCAAAATTCATATCAGAAACTTTATTCATTGGAATCAAGTGAATGTGCGCATGAGGAACTTCTAATCCTATCACAGCAACACCAACACGCTTACAAGGCACTGCTTTACCAAGTGCTTTCGCAACGGTTTGAGCAAAGGTCCAAAGTGAACGATATTGTTCTGAATCAAGATCGAAAATATAATCGATCTCTTTTTTAGGTATTACCAATGTATGGCCAAGAGCCAACGGACTCACATCTAAAAAAGCCAAAAAGTTTTCATCTTCTGCTACTTTGTAACAAGGAATTTCTCCGTTGACAATTTTTGTGAAGATAGAAGCCATCACTTAATTTATTTTTTCTTTGATAAAAAAAATTATTCTACTCTGGATATATTGATAATCTCAAATTGCAATTGACCATTCGGCACGGAGATCTCGGCAACTTCGCCTACTTTTTTTCCCAACAATCCTTTTCCAATTGGAGAGGTAACTGAAATTTTTCCTGACTTAAGATCAGCTTCGTTTTCTGCTACTAAAAGATACGTCATTTCAGAGTTATTGGCTTTGTTACGGATCTTTACTTTTGATAACACCATCGCTTTTGTTGTATCAACTTTACTCTCATCCAAAATTCGGGCATTGGCAACTACCGCTTCCAACTTCGATATTCTCAACTCTAATAATCCTTGTGCATCTTTGGCTGCATCGTATTCTGCATTCTCTGAAAGATCTCCTTTATCGCGTGCTTCTGCAATCTGACGTGAAATAAATGGGCGCTCGACAGTCTTTAGTTGATTCAGTTCATCCTGCAACTTTTTAAGTCCTTCTGCTGTGAAATATTGTAATGACATCTTCTAATAATTTATGTTCTGACTTCTTTATAAATTAAAAAAACAAGACTCCGCTTTGGCAGAGTCTTGTTTGTCTTGCAAATATAATAAATTTATTTTTTACAAATTAAAACGGACCCCAAAACTGTGGATACCATCCCAAGGCTTGGTTGATCGATATGAATAATCGATTCCGAATTTCTTACCGGAAGAACCAAGAGGCACTTCTACCGTCATTCCGGCTGATGGGCCTGAGTATACAGTGGTACGTAAATCGTTGTTAAAGAGATTATCTTCATAAGTAAAACCTCCGCGCAACATGAACATTTTTCTGAATGAATATTGTAATCCGGCAGAGTATTGGTCGTTTGTGAATGAATTCGAAGTAAAATTGCCTGCAAGTGTTAGTTGATGATCTTTTGCTAGTTCAAAATCGTAAGCCGCACCTATGTTTACCAACGAAGGCATTTCAAATCCTTCTGTGCGTTGATTTACTGTTAAAGAATACACCTGACTTGTATTTGGTGCATTTACACGAGTTGACAATCCATCACCACCAAAATTCAATGGCGTTCCTACGTTACGTAAGGCAATTCCGAAGTGAATGTTGTTACGATCATCGTTTGTACCTGTTAAATACTGAATTCCCGCATCTAAAGCCAATCCAGAAGCGTTTAAGTTAGAAATGCTTTCGTCTATAATACGAAGTGTAAAGCCTCCTGAGATCGAATTAGAGAACGTTTTAGCGTATGATATTCCTAAGTTAATATATTGTGGAGAATAGGTCCCTAAAGATGGCTCCGGCTGATCTACTGTCGTTATTTGAACTTCTCCAAACGACATTGAAACCAAGCTCACTCCTAATACTCCGCTCTCGCCCATTTTCTGAGTAATTCCGAATGCATTAAGTGTAATTCCCGATCCTTGTAAATAGTTGGAATGACTAAAAAGAACTTCCGTCTTTTTAGTAAATGCTGTTCCGGCAACATTCAGGAACTGACTTTCCAGCCCTTCCACAGAACCACTATTTGCTCCTCCCCATCCCGATGAACGAGCCCAAGGATTGATCAATAATTCTGTTGCTCCTGCCTGTCCTGCACGATCAGGATTTCCTGCCTCTACTTTTGAAGTAGGTAGCATAACCGACAATGCAAGTGCCAGGGTAAACAACTTTGATATATAAACAGGTTTCATATGACTTGTTTTTCTGTAGCTAGTTAATGTGTAAATTAGAATGTATCAAGGTCAAGTGGACGAATTACTCCAAACCATTTCAACGTACGTTCACCAATTCCATCGGCTGCGATGTGGAAAATATATATACCACTTGCAATTGGAACTCCTTTTGAATTTTTCAAATCCCAATCGAGTGATGACTCAAGATTGTTATTCGGATAGAGTGCGCCATCTGTATTGTTTGATCCTACATCACGCTTGAACTGGCGAACCAATGTTCCGGCCGGCGTATAGATTGAAACCACACATTTAGATGGAAGGTTCACAATCTTCACTCTATTATCCAACTGATTTACCTCGTAAGAAGAATATGCATAATACGGATTTGGAACCACATTGATCAAACTAAGCGCATTCTTCGCCACTTCTGTTTGTCCTACTTTCGGTTTCAACCCTTCTGTGCTAAACTTGTAAAAAGGGAAGTTGTTGTTTATAGAATTCTGCGCACCTGTATCAAATTGACGATACGGCTTACTAACTCGCAATCTAACTTTTGCCTGATTGTCGAGCGCAGTTTGACCCGGTAATACCATTGATGTTCCAACCCACATACAATCTTTCCACAGCTTCTTCACTGTTTTTTTATTGTTGTTGTTTACTACGTTTACTATTGGCCACAAATTGAAATGCAAGTGAGCACAACCGTCGTATGCTCCACCATAATAACTCGTATCACCTCTAGAAACTCCCACATTTGTTAATGATGCTGAAGCTAAAACGGTATCTACTTTATTAATCTTGTTTCCGAATACATAAACGAAATGACGACCGCCACCTATAACAGTGATTGCACCCGATCCATCTTGAGAAATTAAATTAGAAGTTGGATTCCATTTCATATCGTTTCCATTGTCATTAACGAAACGACTGTCTTCACCAAAGGCTACGTTTAATCGCTCACCTGTTTCCATATTTACGGCATAACCCGGGAAATAAGAATAGCCATAATCGACTGTTGAGTATGTTCCATCTAAATTCATTGATGGATGCTTTCTGATAAGTCCGTGGTATTGTCCACCTTCCGTTTGAAGGGAGTTTGTTCCTTCTTCAAACACTACACAACGACTCCACTTACTTTTATCGTTGGTAAATACAACATCCACACTATTTAAGAATGAAAGATTGTCATAAGTCACAACACTTGGCGATCCATAAATATTGGCTGCCGGCGCCGGTGCTAAACGCTCTCCTGTGGTAATGTTATTCGTTAATCGGAAAGGTGCCCATGATGCATTTAATGATTTAGCATAATTCTCTGATGGATCTAATGCTGCATTTCCAACTTTGTAATCTGCTTCTACATCTTTTCCTGCGTTGATCCAATTCAACTGAGGGAAAGTATTTATATCGGGTACTCCTGTCAACCAACGATTGTTTGGATTAGCATAAACAACGGTTGCTTCTGCAAATCCATTTCCATCTACCACCGATTCTCCTGTATTCTTCACTTGCGTCATAGATACAGAGAAACCATATTTAGAGAACAACTGATCGTATGGAAACTCAAGCGACTTCTCCGAAACTGTTTGATCGCCTGTCTGAACATTTCTTAATACCCATCGTGCACCTGCAATAATCGCTTGACCTGTTACGGAATAAGTACTTGCTGCTTTTATTGTATCAGACATCACAACATCATACGGACCTGTTCCATTGATAGCTAAAATTTTTGTGTTTTGTGGAAAGGCATCTAACACTGCATTTAAGTATTGACCTACTCGCAGATTGCCAAGTGAAGTAACATTTGAAATCGTATACGATCCACCTTGAATGTTTCCTTTGAAATCTATACGTGTAATCGTATCGTTTAACCACAATTCAAAATCACCACCATTAATCGCAAACGGATCGTACACACGAATATCTACCGGACCATGTCCTCCCAAATATGTTGGGTTGTCGATGCGATTGCTTGCTCCTGATAATAAAATATTATCAATTTGGTCTTGACGAATATCTAATGTTGCGCGACCACTTCCTGTAGAGTAACCATTACCTTGACCTGTATAACGTGTTATCTCCGGACCATCGCCATAAGACGCTCCTAATTCTAAACCGTTTTGTTCCGGAGTAGAAATGTGAGGTATACCTGTAGTAATATTTATCGCAGAACCAGAAGAATTTTGACGGCTTTGGTAATATGGTGAACCATATATTCCCGGTCCCGGTGGCACAAATGGATCTAGTACGTCAGCAGCTCCGTCAAACGCATAAGCAACGGCCATATAGTAGTATGTTTTATGATTCACCAATTTCGGATCGCCTGTAGCAAAAGCATCTGTTGTTAATCGAACGGTGTGACGTAAACCTGCATCTGCTCCGTAAACCATTTCTGTTGGTATGAATGCATTTAAGTTTCCATCTAATACTTTATTCACGATCTGGCTCACACCATTTTTCAAATCGCACTGGAATACCAAACGTGCTTTGTCTGCATTCAACAAATCATTTACAGTTATTGATGGG
>JANLPR010000148.1:0-14872 GCA_031367345.1 Bacteroidota bacterium
AGTTGTTGCTACACACCCAAAGATGTTTATCAATAATTCAAAGATACGTTTTGAAAGCAAATCACAACGGCACAATACGATTATAACACATTGCAAAGATGTTTATCAATAATTCAAAGATACGTTTTGAAAGCAAATCACAACCAGTAGAAGCCCATTCATCAACTCATTGTAGATGTTTTTCAACTTTCATTTCACCGCTTGTTTTAATTGGTTCAACAACCTGTGGTCGTCCCTGAAACGGTTGTCATACCATTGGCTAAAAAAATACTAAAATCAAAAGTGCCCAGGGCGAGATTCGAACTCGCACGGTTTCCCGCCACCCCCTCAAAGTGGTGCGTCTGCCAATTTCGCCACCTGGGCCTGTCGTTACAACAAGGGCAGCAAAAGTAGAATTTTTGAACGACATTCCAATATGTAATTGCCAGAAAATAAATTCCGAAAAAAAATGCCGACTTACTAGCCGGCATTTTTCTTTATTTCTTTTCTACTTACTATTTCAGGTATTTGTCTAACCAACCAAAAAATTCTCGTTGCCACATAACACTATTCTGAGGCTTTAATACCCAATGTCCTTCGTCAGGAAAAGTAAGAAAGCGTGCTTGAATATTTTTCATCCGAGCTGCCGAATACGCCTCCAATCCTTGAGTATACGGAACTCTATAATCCCTTTCATTCGAAATGATCATGATTGGCGTGTCCCAATTCTGAACAAAACGATTTGGCGAAAATTTATCGTAAGAAATTGGCTTAGGAAATCTCCAATATGCGCCATCAAATTCGTGATTGTGAAAAAATAATTCTTCGGTAGCTAACATACTTTCCAAATTGAAAACACCGCAATGCGAAATAAATGCTTTGAATCGTCGAGCATGATTTCCTGCTAACCAGAAAACTGAATATCCTCCGTAGCTCGCTCCTACTGCACCTAATCTATTTTTATCGATGTATTTCTCTTTCGATACAGAATCGATTGCACTTAGTAAATCGTTCATAGCTTGTCCGCCCCAATCACCACTAATCTCATCGTTCCATTTTTGTCCGAAGCCCGGCAACCCTCTTCTATTTGGCGCAACAATGATGTATTGATTTGCAGCCATCAATTGAAAATTCCATCGGTAACTGAAAAATTGGCTCACTGTACTTTGCGGACCACCTTGACAATACAATAGCGCCGGATATTTATTTTTCGGATCGAAGTTCGGAGGATAAATAACCCATGTTAAAATATTTTTACCATCGGTTGCTTTAATCATTCGTCGTTCAACTTTTGCCAATGTAACTTGTGCAAGCAAATCACGATTAGTAAACGTAATCTGATTTGAAATGCCAGTTTTTAAATCAACAGAAAAAATTTCAGTAGGTTGCGTAATCGACATTCTTGACGCTACCATTTTATCACTCCCATTAATTGTTGCAAAACTGTAACCGTTGTAATCGGCCGTGTCGTTAGTTATTTGCTGAATCGCTTCAGCATCATTCTTAGAAGTAAGATCGCATGCAAAAATCTGATCGGTCGCGGCAATATCAGAAATGAAATAGATTTTCTTATCGTTTCCGGAAAAGTGAATTGTCTCTGCGTTATAGTCGAACGAGCTTGTCAGATTTTTTTTAGTTTTAGTAGCAATATCATAGTAAACGATATTCTGCTTCGAAGCTTCATTACCGGCTTCTGACCAAGAAATCCAGGCCATCGATTTTCCATCGTTACTAAAAACAGGAGCTTTATCATATCCATTATTACCTTCGCTGATATTCGTAGTTTTCTTCGAAGTAACATCGTACAAATAAATTTCAGAGTTTGTAGTAAGCGCATAATCGCGATTCGACATTTTCTTGCATGTATAAGCAATCATTTTTCCATCGGGACTGATAGCAATTTCTTCATCGCCACCATTTGGTTTCATAGGAGAATCGTAATGTTCATCCTTCATAAGATCGGTAAGCTGCTCTCCTACTTTTCCATTAGAAAGCGAAGTGACAAATATGTGTGAGTAAGTACCATCTGCCCAACTATCCCAATGACGCATCATTAGGTCGTCGTACACTTTACCTGTAGCTTTTGGCAAATCGTTGTATTTATCCTTTCCGTAAAACGCATCTAATTTTACATCCATTCCTAACCAAATAGCAGAACCATTAGGAGAGATTCCATAAAGATTAATATCGTTATCTGTTTTTGTAAGTTGTTTTTTATCCGAGCCATCAATATTCATACTCCACAACTGACTACTTCCTTTATCGTTCAAGAAAAAAATTCGTTTACCATTAGTACTACATCGCGGAATTGTTTCATTTGAAGAATCGCTGGCAATTGGACGAATAGAAGTTGTTTTAAAATCGTATAACCATAAATCAGTATTCCCTTTGTTCTGAGCTAAGTTATAATTTCTGACAGCATAAACCATTGAATTTCCATCGGGAGAAATTTGAGCATCACTTACACGTCCTAATTTCCAAAGTAACTCGGGAGTTAACCAATCTGCTTTAGCAAAAGTAAATGCTACAAAAAAGACGAGTGATAAAATTATTTTTTTCATTCTATATTTTAGTTATTATTTTAGTTAGATAAAAACAGAAGAATTATGTCAACATTCCGCCATCAACATTTAGAACTTGACCCGTAACATAAGCAGAAAGATTGCTGGCTAAGTATAGTACAGCATTAGCAACATCTTCAGGAGTTCCTCCTCGTTTCAAAGGAATAGCTTCTCTCCATTGTTTTACCGTTTCAGCAGGTAATACTTCAGTCATCTCAGTTTCGATAAATCCGGGAGCAATAGCATTGCAACGAATATTTCTACTTCCAAGTTCGAGAGCAACCGATTTAGTAAAGCCGATGATACCAGCCTTAGAAGCAGCGTAATTCGACTGGCCTGCATTTCCCTTTACACCTACTACACTGCTTATATTAATGATACTTCCACTTTTTTGTTTAAGCATTGGTTTCTGACAAGCTTTAATAATATTGAAAACAGAATTTAGATTTGTTCTGATTACATCGTTGAAATTTTCTTCAGTCATACGCATCAAAAGGCCATCGCGCGTGATACCGGCATTGTTAACAACAACATCAAGGCTTCCAAATTCTTTTACTACTTCATTGATCAGTTCATCGGCTGCTTTAAAATCGGCTGCATCAGAACGATAGCCTTTCGCTTTAATTCCGAATTGCGAAAGTTCAGCTTCAAGAGCTTGACCTTTTTCTACAGAAGAGAGATAAGTAAATGCGACATTCGCACCATGTTGAGCAAGTTTTAAGGCGATGCCTCGTCCAATGCCTTTTGAAGCACCGGTGATTAAAGCAGTTTTTCCAGATAATAATTTTTCCACGAGATTGAATTTTATGAGCGCAAAATAGAAAGATTTGCTGATTTATTTAAGGTAATCAAGATGAAACATTCACCAAATTTTAGTTCGACTAATAAATCTGTCAAAAGACCCATTTAAGGAACATAAAAAAAACAATAAATTCAACGATTACATTTTCAATCCAAATTAAATTGTTAAGTAACGTTAATTCCAACGAATAATAGGTACACTTTAGGTTTTTTTCTACATTTATCGACTCTCAAACCATATACACTATGAAAAAATATTTAGCATTTGTCTTAATGACATGCTTGACAATTCAACTTCAAGCACAAACAAAAGTTGGTGCGGCAATTAAGAAACCAATTGCGAGCACAACTTCAAATCCGGTAAAAACTTCAGTTCAAGAAGTTCCGAAAAAAATTACTTCAATTGAAGGAATAACAGAGTATCAACTTTCCAATGGATTTAGATTTTTATTATTTCCGGATCAAACAAAATCGAGTGCTACCGTTAATGTAACTTATTTGGTAGGTTCAAGAATGGAAGGTTATGGAGAAACAGGAATGGCTCATTTACTTGAGCACATGTTATTCAAAGGTTCAACTAATCACACAAACATTCCACAAGAATTATCATCGCATGGAGCAAGTCCGAATGGATCTACATGGTACGATAGAACAAACTACTTTGAAACTTTTTCAGCATCCGATGAAAATCTGAATTGGGCATTATCGCTTGAATCAGACCGAATGATGAATTCGTTTATAGCAAACAAAGATCTTCAATCAGAATTTTCGGTAGTGAGAAATGAATTTGAAATGGGTGAAAATTATCCAAGTGCTATTTTGGGAGAGCGAGTTATGTCATCGGCATACATCTGGCACAACTATGGAAAATCGACTATTGGATCTAAGGAAGACATTGAAAAAGTACCAATAGAAAACCTTCAAGCATTTTACAAAAAATATTATCAGCCTGACAATGCCGTGTTGATGGTATCAGGTAAAATTGATGAAGCAAAAACACTTGCGTTAGTAACAAAATATTTCGGTTCAATTCCTCGTCCGAAGCGTGTGTTATCAGAGCCATATACAATAGAGCCGGTACAAGATGGAGAGCGATCTGTTGTTTTACGTCGTGTGGGTGATGTACAAGTAGCATCAGCAGGATATCATATACCATCGGCATCACATCCTGATTATATTGCGATGGAAATTGCAAATAGTGTGTTAACGAATGAGCCATCAGGAAGACTTTACAAAGCGTTAGTTGATACAAAGCTTTCATCAGCTGTTTCAGGACAAGTTTATGCCTTAAAAGATCCAGGATTTATGTATTTTGAAACGGAAGTTTTAAAAGAAAAATCGTTAGACTCAGCTCAGAAGACGATGTTTTCGCTTTTAGATAATTTAAAAAACAATCCGATTACACAAGAAGAATTAAACCGAGCACGAACAGCGCTGCTTCGTGATTTTGAATTAGCATTTAATAACAGTGCAATGGTAGGAACATTTATCAGTGAATTTATTGCTTCCGGAGATTGGAGATTGTTGTTTCTTTACAGAGACCGTGCAGAAAACATTACACTTGATGCAGTCAATAAAGCTATTGCCGAATATTTAAAACCATCGAACCGAACATCAGGATTATTCATTCCTGAAAAGACACCCGATCGTTCTACAATTCCTGCATCGCCTGATTTATCTGATACATATAAAAACTACAAAGGAAAAGCAGTAGCGGCCGAAGCCGAAGCATTTGATGCTAGTCCAACGAATATCGAAAAGCGTACAAAGCGAGGAACAATTGCCGGCGGTGCTAAGTATGCTATGCTAAATAAAACGACGCGTGGTAATTTAGTGCGAATGAAAATTACAATGCGTATAGGTAGTCAGAAAACATTAGAGAACAGGGGTGAATTTATTGATGCCACTGCAATGATGTTGATGAAAAGCACAAAATTATTTACACAAGAGCAATTGAACGATACGCTAGCTAAATTAAAAGCAGAGGTAAATGTAGGCGGTAGCGGACAAATAGTGAGTGTAGATATTAATACAACAAGAGATAATTTAAAATCAGTTTTAGGAATTGTAAAACAGATTTTGAGAGAACCTTCATTTCCTACAAGTGAATTTGAAAAATTACGACAAGAATTATTGGCCGGGATCGATCAAGAAAAAAATGATCCGCAGGCACTTGCTTTCAATCGCATAGAGCAATTGACACGGCCGTATCCTAAATCAGATTTTAGATATGCAGCAACGTATGATGAGATGACAGAACTTACAAAGAAGCTTTCGTTAGATGAGATTAAAAAATTCTATGCTGACTTTTACAATAGTAGCAATGCAACAGTAGGTGTTGTTGGAGAATTTAACGAAGAGATGGTTTTGTCGGAATTAAATTCCATTCTAGGAAACTGGAGTTCATCATTAAAATATGAGCATGCGGCAGATTCGTATTCAAAAGCAAGTGCTACTTCTGAAAAAATTCTAACACCGGATAAAAAGAATGCAATGATGGCAGCTCGAGAAAATTTAATTTTACAAGATAACAACGCAGATTATCCGGCGTTGATTATGGGAAATTATATGTTGGGTGGTGGATTTTTAAATTCACGATTAGCCACACGCATTCGTCAGAAAGAAGGACTTTCGTATGGTGTTGGATCATGGTTAAGATCGTCGGCATTAGATCCAAGTGGAGAATTTGGCTCATATGCAATTTACAATCCTGAAAACTCAAGCAAACTAATTACAGCATACAAAGAAGAGATAAATAAAATGTTGGCCGATGGATTTACTGAGGCAGAATTAAAAGATGCTAAGTCAGGTTTCACACAGAGCAGAAGTAAAAGCAGATCGGAAGATTCATACTTAGCGAATCGACTTTCAGATTATTTATTTCTGAATCGTACGTTCAACTTCGACGATACACAGGAGAATCAAGTGAATGCATTAACAGCAGCTCAAGTTAATGCAGCTATGAAAAAATGGATTAATCCGGCGGATATCACGATTGTTCAGGCGGGGGATTTTAAATAAGTAAGTGGTGAGTGGTGATTGGTGAGTGGTGATTGGTGATTGGTGAGTGGTGAGTGGTGAGTGGTGATTGGTGAGTAAAATTGTAATTTGAGAATTGTGAATTGTAATTTGAGAATTGAGAATTGTAATTTGAAGATTGAGAATTGTAAATTAAAATTTGAGAATTGTAAATTAAAATTTGAGAATTGTAATTTGAGAAGCGAGCTTAGACATTTCAAGTACCGCAAATAAAAAAGGGGAATCAATAGTATTGATTCCCCTTTTTATTATTTCCTATTGGTAAGTGGTCGGTGGTCGGTGGTAAGTGGTGAGTGTGAGTGTGAGTGTGAGTGTGAGTGTGAGTGTGAGTGTGAGTGTGAGTGTGAGTGTGAGTAAAAAAATAACCCTGACCTTTTCACTTAATACTTCTTACTTCTTACTTGATATTTCTTACTTCTTACTTCTGCAAACTACTTCGCAGCTACTGCATTCAACACTTCAGCCATCGTGATTCCGATAACAGCAGGAGAATCGACAACAGTGATTCCGCATTCGCGCATAATTTTCATTTTAGCAGCGGCGGTATCATCAGCTCCACCAACAATAGCACCGGCATGACCCATACGACGACCTGCAGGTGCAGTTTGTCCGGCAATAAATCCAACGACAGGTTTAGTACCGTTTATTTTAATCCAACGAGCAGCTTCCGCTTCTAGTCCACCACCAATTTCGCCGATCATAATTATTCCATCGGTGTCAGGATCATTCATCAATAGCTCAACAGCTTCTTTCGTAGTAGTTCCAATAATTGGATCGCCACCGATACCGATAGCAGTTGAAATACCCAAACCTGCTTTCACAGCCTGATCGGCTGCTTCGTAAGTAAGCGTACCTGATTTAGAAACGATACCAATTCTTCCCGCTTTGAAAACGAATCCGGGCATAATACCCACTTTACATTCGCCGGCAGTAATAACACCCGGACAATTTGGTCCGATCAAGCGCGCTTTACGACCAAGTAAATATTCTTTCACCATAATCATATCTTTCACCGGAATACCTTCAGTGATTGTAACGATTAGTTCGATTCCGGCTTCAGCAGCTTCCATAATTGCATCAGCAGCGAAAGCCGGCGGAACAAAAATGATAGAAACATTAGCGCCGGTATTTTTCACAGCTTCATCAACAGTATTGAAAACCGGACGATCGAGATGAGTAGTCCCACCTTTTCCGGGAGTTACTCCTCCAACTACTTTCGTTCCGTATTCGATCATTTGAGTAGCGTGGAAAGTTCCTTCGCTCCCAGTGAAACCTTGGACGATAATTTTGCTGTTTTTATTTACCAGTACGCTCATTTTATGATGATTTTAAAGTAATTACTTAAGGGTGGCGAAATTAGCGTATTTAATTGAAAATCGTCGAATAATAGGAAATATTTTAAGCACAATTCCTCAATTAAAGAGCTTATTGTTGGCCTGCTAATTTAAATTAGCAATTTAATAAGTACCCTGATAAAGAAATTGGTCAGATTTCATGTGCATAAAAGGAATTCTTTAACTTGACAATTAAGATTGGCCCACTAACCTACCTTAACCTCTAATTTCAAAAATGAGAGATCTTATAATAATAAGAAATCATATACGCTGTATAATAAACAATCATCACCGTTTAAATATAAAGGTCTTTTTCTGTACATTTCACTTGCTTATTTTTAATTCAGAAAGATGAAAAAAAACTACCTTTTTTTATTTATGTTCATTATTGCTTTATCGTCCGAAGCTCAAAATTGTAACACTGATTCCATCGTTACTTTATTTCAAAGGGCCCGCGGCGATAATTTTTATACTTCTATTTCGACTTCTATATTCGATATTGTCAACGGTGTAGTCCCACCTTCTGCGACACCTTTTACAAGAAGGTATTTGAATTTGAATTCGAATCATGACACCCTTAATTATGTATTGACAAAAGGAACAGGTAGCGGCTATGAAAATTATATAAAAACAGATTTTACTTATGATCCGGTAACAAATTTAGTTCTTTCCCGAATGGAATATACAGGTGCCGGAAATAACTGGAGTGTAGTGAGGTCAGAAATTTGGAACTATAATGCGAATAATTTGATAACCGATTATACACAAACTGATACTACCGGAAATTTAAAAAGAATCATTTACTCTTATACAGGCAACCTTCGTCAGTCCATTCTTCATCAAATCGGCACAGGAACAAACTGGACAAATGATATTTTGTTTAATATTATTTATACGTCCGGAACAAGAGATTCACTCCTACTGCAAAGATGGGATACTATATCTTCGACATGGATTGATAGTTTGGCAGCAAAGTATGTTTTAACAGTTGACTTCGCTGCTTCACTTTCAGATACAGTTTATCCCGGATCTAAAACGATAATAAATACCATCACTTATGACACATTGGATTTGCTACAAAGAAAGTATGATTCAGACAGTACATGGAATGGTATATACGACAGCAACGAAATACGCTATCAATATATTAATTCTCATCAGGTAGTCTCTGCCACTGTTGCAAAGCATAATGGTTGCGACAACACAATACAGTACTTTTCGTATGATCAATATGGTGTGAAAACAGGAGAGACAAATTCGGGGCATTGTGGAATAGGAAGTGGAGGATCTAGTTCTGTTGTTTATGACAGCAGTTATAGAACCGTACATCAATCTTTAAATTACTGGAGTAGTGTTTCAGACCAAAATTATTACTGGGACTATTATTATTTTTCATCAGACTCAATAATTCTGAATTATATACCAATTCAATCATTTGGAGGGATTGATGCCAGTCGTTGCGCTGGCGATTCAATAATGCCAAACCTAATCAGTGGTGGTGGCTGCGGACGTTTGTCTTATTTATGGTCGCCGTCAATAGGCTTGTCATCCGATACTTCTGCGCAACCGATTATACATTTAAGCAACGACACAATTGTTTATACTATTACTGTAAGCGATACAACAGGCCATTCAACTCAGTCATCATTTACAGCTTATCCGAGATTTTTTGTAACAGTTACCTTCGATACGACGGCCTGTCCGGGTTGTCCTGTTGTCTTATATGCTAGTACATCACTCAGCGCAACTTATGATTGGTACAGAAACGATACAATGATTTCCGGAGCACACAATAATGCTTATACTGCAATCAACTCAGGCACCTATTATGTAATAGCCAATACTTCACAATGCGCAATTCGATCGGACTCTATTGCTCTTACATTGTCAGGACTAACCAGAATAAATGGTAACGTTTTCTGGGACAGGGATTCTGATTGCACTTATACTTCTGCCGACACGTCAATAAATGGTTTTGGGTTTCGACCATTACTGATTGGATTAACTACTACTAATTATCAAGCATTTATTTCTCCTGACTCAAGTGGTTACTACGATCTTCCGATTGATACTGGTACATTCGTTTTAAAATTATATAATCTATCTGAATTATATTCGCCTTCTTGCTCAGGTTCTGATTCAATTGTGGTTCATATTCCAGCTTATGGTGACACTCTAGCTGGAAATAATTTTGCATTGAAAGGTGATACATCATGCAAACGGTTAGAAGTAAGAATATCATCGTCACAATTCCGGCCATGCCAGCCGGCCACAATTTCAGTATGGTATTTCAATGGCTCGATTACAGCTGAAAACAACGCAGCAGTAGATGTCACGATTCCTTCTGAACTGAATGTGACTTCTGCAACCCTGCCTTATATAATAAACGGAAATACTTATTCATTCAATTTGCCGTCATTACTACCAGGGGAAAGCGGTACAATCACAATTTCCGCAGAGGTTTTTTGTAATACAAGATTGAACAATGCTACTCTTTGCATTGATGCAGAAATAAGTCCCAAGGATTTCTGCTCTTTACATCCCGACTCAACATGGGATGGAAGTAATATTCGAGTAAATTCTTATTGCGATAATGATTCAATGGTTTGTTTCACCATTGCTAATAAGTCGCTTCTATCGACCGGAAATATGAATTCTTCATCCACCTGGAGATTGTACAACGATAATCTCTTATTCAGCCAAGGGACATTCATCCTAAATGCAAATTCAGATACTGTTTTATGTTTTAATTCCGATGGAAGTACATACCGTCTTGAAGCAGACCGTACTCCAGGATCGCCGGGAGGAACTTATGTTAATTCAAGTATAGAAAGATGTGGGCCTGATTCAAATAATTATTCGCTCCATCAAATACCACTTACTAACTTCAATAACACTTTGCCGTTTTATTATACTTATTGTCATAAAATATCTAATTCCTTCGATCCAAATATTAAATCAGTTCAACCTGAAGGCCTCGGACCAAGCTATTACATTCCAAGTGGTCAACGATTAAAATATAGAATAGATTTTCAGAACACAGGTACTGATACAGCAAACTATGTGGAAATTAATGATCAATTGAATATTTATTATAATAATAATATTTTTGATTTTTCATCAATAGAAATTGTTGGAACATCACATCCTTGTCACTATGAATACAACAATAATACGTTTACATGTAAATTTTACAATATCAATCTTCCTGATAGTAGTGTAAACCAATTAGCAAGTCATGGTTATGTGGAATTTACAATCAAAACTTTTCAAAACATAGCTAACGGAACATCATTTTTAAATAGGGCTCAAATAATTTTTGATTCAAACTCTCCGGTTCTAACACCATTTGTAAGAAACACTATTTGCAATATTGTTATTCCAAAAGTTGATATCAGTGCCGATTCATCATTTTGTTTTGGACAAACACTAAAATGCAAAGCAATTATTCAAAATGGTGGAACCTCACCTCTGCCCTATATACTATGGTTCAGGAATGGAACTCAATTAAGTTCAGGCTCTGGTCTTGATTCATTAATCTTTCCTAGTCTTCAATTTAATGATACGATCAGTTGCAAAGTGCAGAGTACTGCTCTATGTGCATATCCATTCTATGCTGAAAGCAATAAATTAATATTTAACCAATATTCAATCGCAAAACCAACGATCACATTCAATTCACCCGATCTTATTTCAACATTAGCACCTTCATATCAATGGATTTACAATCAAATTTGGATTTCGGGTGCTATATCTCAGACTTACGCGCCTATAAATAATGGAACTTACCGAGTATTGGTGACGGATAACAATGGATGCATCGCAGTATCTGATCCGTATGTTTTTTTTAGCGTTGGTGTAACTAAAAATAGTATCAACAACTTGGTAATTTATCCAAATCCCGCCTATGATTTTATCAATATTGAATATATTTCAACCATCACGTCAGTTCGAATCATGGATGCAATTGGAGAAATAGTGTATTCAGCTCGATCAAGTTCAAATTCAATTAGTGTGTTATTAAAGGATATAAATCAGGGAAGGTATTTGATTGAAATTTCAACTACCGATGGTAAATTTTATCGGCCTTTGATAATTTTTAGAGATAAATAATAAAAGCTTAGTGGAAAAGTGTATGCAATAGTTGGTTCGAAATTCAATATTTCATACTTTCATCTTACATTTCTCCTGCTATGTTTATGTAAATAATAATAGTTTTACCAAATTTTGACCTTTGATAAAACATGTAACAGAAAACTGATCTTTGAATTAAACCAACAACTTAATATAAAGTTAACCAGAATATTTTAAAACATTTCTCTTTAAAAATATAAATTGAGACAACATATTTTTACTTCGATGGAAAAACACGACCTTTCGCTGATTGCAAATGAATAGCAATTTACTCGCCATCAAAATCAAGACTAGTCAATTCTAAAAAATTAAAGAACCAAGTTAAAGTTGAATCATTCAGAAACCATCGTAGCGCTTTCCACCCCACCCGGAATGGGAGCCATTGCAGTAATCCGACTCTCAGGCCCAAAGGCGATAGAAATTGCCGATTGCTTTTTTGTTGGGAAGAAGAAGGAAAAAAAATTAATCGATGCATCAACACATACGCTTCACTTTGGAGTGATTAAAGATGATAAGCAAATGATTGATGAAGTATTGGTCTCCATTTTTAAAGGGCCTCACTCCTACACTGGCGAAGATGTGATTGAAATTTCGTGTCACGGTTCAGTGTTTATCCAGCAACAATTACTCAAGATCTGTCATAAGTATGGAGCACGTTATGCAGAGCCGGGCGAATTTACGTTACGCGCATTTTTAAATCGCAAGATGGATTTATCGCAAGCAGAAGCAGTAGCAGATTTAATAGCGAGTGATTCTGCAGGTGCACATCGATTAGCGATAGAACAAATGCGGGGCGGATTTTCAGATGAGATTGCTAAATTGAGAAATGAGTTAATTCATTTTGCGTCGTTGATCGAATTAGAATTAGATTTTGCCGAAGAAGATGTAGAGTTTGCCAGTAGAAAAGATTTGCAGTCGACAATTATTCGATTACAAAAATATCTTCAACAATTAATTGAGTCGTTCGACTATGGCAATGTAATTAAAAGTGGAGTTCCCGTAGTGATAGCCGGAAAACCGAATGTAGGTAAATCGACATTGTTGAATGTGTTGTTAAAAGACGATCGAGCAATAGTAAGTGAGATAGCAGGGACTACGAGAGATACGATTGAAGAAGAGATTACCTTAGGCGGAATAAAATTTCGATTTATTGATACAGCGGGGATCAGAGAAACGCAAGATACGATAGAGAAAATAGGTGTTTCAAAAACTTTCGAGAAAATGAAACAGAGTCCGGTAGTACTTTATTTATTTGACCTACATGAAACAGGTGCCGGTGATTTAAGGAGAGAGATGGATGAGATCAAGAGCGAACTTCACACAGCGATTCAGTTAATTCCGATAGGGAATAAAGCGGATAAAGAGAATAGCAAAATAATAGAAAAAGAATTTCACGATTTCAAAAACATACATTTTATATCGGCAAAAGAAAAAATAAATGTTGAAGGAGTTATTCAGCTATTGCTTGACTATGTAAATGAAGGAAAAATAGAACAGCACAATACGATAGTAACGAATGCGCGCCATGCAGAAGAGTTGAGAGAAACATCATCGGCCTTGGCACGAGCTTATGACGGATTAGAAAAAAAAGTAACAAACGATTTCATTGCCGGCGATCTTCGTCTGGCTTTGCATCATTTGGGTATGATAACCGGCGAAATATCGACCGATGATTTGTTGGAGAATATATTTTCGAAGTTTTGTATTGGGAAGTAACCGAGCAAAAGAAGGAAATACCAAACTAACATTGCTCGGCAGAATGTTGTGTGAAAGCATGTGAGAAGGATCATTCAGCCGCACACAGGTGAATGAATTAATAGTACGTGCGCCTCTCTAAACATTTCGCTTTTCGGCTGTTAATCATTCTTCATCAATCATTATTCATTATTCATTAATCATTAATCATTCTTCCTTATTCACCGCAATTAAAGAGCTATTAACGGAATTGGTAGAGCTATTTTTTATTTATCCAATTTTATTTATTACTCTTGGTTTTCGTTCAATTTTTGTTCAGATATAATCTAAAGTGCTATGAAAAATTTGCTTTTTACCGATGCCACCGGACGAGTGTTATTGACAAAAAAAATAGAGCATCTTTCAACACTCAGTACACTTGATTTGAGTGCATATCAAAACGGATTGTATTTTTACCAGATAACGAATGAGGACGGCGTTTTGAAAACTGGTAAACTTATCCTAATAAAATAACAAAATGAGAAGACTGGTTTTTTTATTCTTGATTGTTTCCAATGTTTGCTTTGGCCAAGGTCTTTCAAATTTATGGTTAATGGGCTATTCATGTTGTTCAACCAACTATGGAGGTTTGGACATGGATTTTAATTCAGGTTCACTGACGATGAATATTCATGATCGGTACATGGGATTTACAGAAACGGTAGGTAGCATATCTAATTCAAATGGAGATCTCTTATTTTATTCCAATGGCATTTATGTAGCCAATGCGTTAGACGATACCATGCAAAATGGAACGGGGCTGAATCCTAGTGCCTATACTAGCTCAATCATTGCTACACATGGCCTAGCCATTCCTCAAGGGAATTTGGTCATCCCTTTTCCCGGCGATTCCACCAAGTATTACCTCTTTCATGAAACAGACGACGACGATCACAGAACTAATGTCACGATGTTTTTGTATTATTCCGTAATTGATATGCGACTTGATGGTGGATTGGGAGCAGTAGTACAAAAAAATACAGTGCTCTTAAACGACAGTTTGGTAGGTGGCCGCATTACCGCTACCAAACACGCAAACGGACGCGACTGGTGGCTCTTTGTTCACCAATATAATACCTCGAAAGCTTTCACCTTTCTCATTACTCCACAAGGCATCTCAGCACCCATTCAACATGATTTGTTTAAACCCCGTGGCATCTGGTATGGCCAAGCCTTGTTTTCACCACAAGGCGATAAGTTTGCTTATTATGAGCCTTACAACGATTTAGATATTTTCGATTTCGACCGTTGCACCGGAACGTTCTCTCATTTTGTTCACATCAACATCAA
>JANLPR010000154.1:0-2023 GCA_031367345.1 Bacteroidota bacterium
GAAGCAGACGAAACTATTTCCGGCATTACTATTATTGGTTATGAAGTAACCGATCAGGTTATAGCAAAAAGAAAGATTGAAGAAAGTGAAGAACGTTTTCGTTCATTAGCCAACAATATGCCTTTGAACGTATTTATTATAGAACCCACTGTAGAAGCCAAAATAAGTTATTGGAACAAATATTGGTTGGATTACACAGGGCAAACATTAGAAGAAGCAATTGGCGTAACATGGGAGAGCATTATACATCCAGATGATTTGCAACTAATCATGGATGTGTATGTACCTGCTTTTGAAAATCACCAACCATATTATTTATCGGGCATTCGTATTAGGCGTTATGATGGCCATTACAGGTGGTTTGCAGTGCAGGCAAATCCCCGTTATTTACCCAACGGAGAATTTATAGGTTACATAGGTGTTGGATTTGATATTAATGACCATAAGCTGTTTGAAAAAGAATTGATAGAAGCAAAGGAGTCTGCAGAAAATGCTGCCAAGTCCAAGCAACAGTTTTTATCAAACATGAGTCACGAAATCCGTACCCCGTTAAATTCCATTTTAGGATTTGCAAATATATTATTGAAAACAGAATTGGGAGTAGATCAAAAAGAATTTGTACAAGCAATAAAAACCAGTGGCAAGACTTTAAATATACTCATAAACGACATTCTTGATTTGGCAAAAGTAGATGCAGGTAAAATGACATTTGAAAAGCGACCATTTGAAATACGCAAATCAATAAGATCGATATTACATTCATTTAATCTGAAAATAAAAGAAAAGAATTTAGAATTTGTAAAAGAATACGATAGCAAATTACCATCAATGCTCTTGGGCGATTCATTAAGATTAAATCAGATTATTTTGAATCTTATAAGCAATGCCGTAAAATTTACACCTTCAGGAAAAATTATACTAAGCATAAACGTGCTAACCGAAGACGAAGAAAATGTGACCATTGAATTTACTGTTACCGATTCAGGAATTGGAATTGCTGCTAACAAAATAAATTCAATTTTTCATGTTTTTGAACAGGCAGAAACCGGCACAGCCAATACTTATGGTGGAACAGGATTAGGGCTTGCTATTGTTAAACAATTAATAGAATCGCAAGGAGGAAGTATAAGCTTGAAGAGTAAGATTGGAGAAGGTTCAATATTTAGTTTTATCCTGCCTTTTGGAAAAACTACTATGAAACCAGAAGATGAAATAGAAACAGAAACAGAAATACTAAAACTGGATTCGGAAATTAAAAACCTGCGGGTATTGGTAGCAGAAGATGTTGCATTAAATCAATTGCTAATCAAATTGATTTTGAATGATTTTGGATTTGATCATGAAATAGTTGCCAATGGAAAAATTGCAATAGAAAAATTACAAACCAATACCTACGATATTATCTTAATGGATTTGCAGATGCCGGAAATGAATGGGTTTGAAGCAACAGAATACATCCGCAAAAAAATGAAATCTAAAATACCAATAATTGCTTTAACAGCAGATGTAACGACAGCAGATGGTTCCAAATGTATAGAATTTGGAATGGACGATTATATAGCCAAACCTATTGACGAAAACATGTTGTACAGTAAAATAGTTCAGTTAGTAAAAAAGAGCCAATAGGTATTGATACGCTAATTTAACAACGTAGTAAGTTAGCCAAAGAAAAAGGACGAAGAAAATTCGAACCTTTTTCCGCACGGTTCATTGGTACATCCAGATTGTATAGATACAAGCCGCTGTGCAGTATTTCTTCCTCGCTTCAAACAATTTGGAAATAATTTGCTGGGTGTAGTGCGATTTCTAATCCACCATCAAGGCTCACCGTTTTAAGCGAACGATCAACCGGTAATTACGAAGCAGTTAAGAAACGAGCTGTCTCAAACGAACCGTCAGTAATATGTTTAATGAAAATAAGAAACTACGTACAATAAAAGCCTCTGTTGTTAACCGTAATGACCGGCGGTGTCAGACAATTTATATCAAGCACATTTGACAGGTTGTAATAATTTCGAGCTGA
>JANLPR010000187.1:0-5738 GCA_031367345.1 Bacteroidota bacterium
TTGAAGCGAGGAAGAAATACTGAACAGCGGCTATGGTCAGCAAATAAAATAAAGATTCATTTATCTAACAAAACACTTTTATTAATCTATGAGTACATCACTTTTTCGAGAATAAATTATTTATGAAGCAAAACTAATAAAAACTTCGATCAACAAATCAATACAAACCCCATTCAATTCCCATAATAAGCCACCACACCACCGAAGTTTCGTGCAACATTAACTTCATGTATGGTTGTACTGACTGCATGAAGTCTTAATTATTAGCTGCTGCCCTGCTGTTCAGCCGAAGCACCACTGTTTGAAGTTCTGACACCATTTGTCCGAAGCACTCTACATTCATTGCCCCACTGTTGGAAGTCCGCACGAACCCTGTACTGCCGGTAGTGTTGGCTTGCAAACTCTTTTATTTTTTTCTGCGGTGGCATTGTGTGTTGAGAAAAATTAAAATGTGAGTGCAAATGCGTTGCCATTCGGAAGAAGAAATAAGTTAATGTTTTGGATTTAAAATTCTTTCAGACCACGCAAGCATAACGGAAGACAGCAGAAACACAACATGGATGATAACCTGCCACATTACATGTTCTGATTCATGACTTTTAATATTTATGAATGTTATGAGAAGATGAATACCTGAAATGCCCACAAGCGCAACGGATAGCTTTACTTTTAATGTTCCGGCATCTATTTTTTGCAACCATTCTGGTTTGTCTTCGTGTTTGTCAATATCCAGTCGGCTTACAAATGTTGAATATCCACCAATGATAACCATGATAAGAAGGTTGGCTACCATTGTAATATCAACTAATGTGAGTATGCCAAGCATCAATTCTGTTTCGGTAATTTCATTGATGGTTATGCACAGGTGTATAAGTTCAATGATGTATTTATAGGCGTATAATAAACCGCCTACAATAAGCCCTGCATAAAGTGGTGCTTGCAGCCAACGGCTTGCGAAGATTATTTTTTCAAATGCTGATTCTATTTTGGTGCTCATGATTTTTGCTTTTTAATTTTTAAATATCCCTTGATTAAAAAAAATGTTGTAACGAGAAAAATTCCGATTATGAAATATTCTAACTGATGAATTAGTTGTGGAAATTTGTTGCCAAGAAAATATCCGATTGGAATGAGTGTCCAAACCCAAAGGAAAGCTCCAGTGATATTATATAGTTTGAATTTAAAAAAGTTCATGTCAATAGTTCCTGCAAGTATTGGAACGAAGGTTCTGACAACAGGTAAGAAACGACCTGCTATTATTGATGCTCCACCGTATTTCTCGTAATAAAATTTTGTGGTTTCAAGGTGTCGTTTTTTGAAAAAGAAGGAATCTTCTTTAGCGAATAATTTTTTGCCAAAATATTTTCCTGAAATATATCCTGTGAGGTTTCCTAAAATGGCTACGCCTGTTACAGAAAAAAGTAAGAGGAAAATATTTATATCCAAATCATTTGTTCCGCATAATAAGCCGGCAGTAAATAAAAGTGTGTCGCCAGGAAAAAAGAATCCGAAAACAAATCCGGTTTCAATAAATATGATTATCAATAGAAGTGTTAACCCTCCGTAGTGAATTAGTTTTTGTGAGTCAAGTAACGAGCTGAAAAAATCTGAAATGTTTTCCATGTTTTTTTTAATTGAGTTGATGTGTTGTAATTTTATTTCGTCCTACTCTTCTGATTTTTACTATCAATAGTATTACGAGATGCAATGAAATCCAAAACACGGATGCAATGGCAACAAAAAATGCTGTTGCTACAATTATTATGACTGCAATTGTTGTGTAGAGTATGTTCGTTTTATTGTGTTGCATGTTTCTTTTTAGAAATTAATGAAGCTGCAATGCTTGCAAGCAGAATGCTTACGACAGTAACAAGTGCATATTCAATTGGTATTTTGTAAAAATCAGAGACCACCATTTTCAAGCCAATGAATAATAAAATAAATGATAGTCCGATGTGCAAAAAGCGAAACAT
This sequence comes from Bacteroidota bacterium, assembly GCA_031367345.1. GTDB lineage: Bacteria > Bacteroidota > Bacteroidia > AKYH767-A > 2013-40CM-41-45 > JADKIH01. Next base: position 1,974 of record JANLPR010000187.1, read on the forward strand.
ATTTATCATTCCTGCAAGTGCAAAATAGAGCGACCTTAAACCGAGAATGGCAAATACATTGGAAGTAAAAACAATAAATGTGTCGGTTGTTATTGCAAGAATTGCAGGGATGGAATCAACGGCAAAAATTAAATCTGTAATTTCTACAAACACCAAAACAATAAATAGTGGTGTTGCTGCTAATACTCCATTTTGGATTTTCACAAAAAATTTGTCACCGTGATATTCGTTTGTTACGGGCAACATTTTTTTCACTAACCGAATAAGAGGATTCCTTTCGGGTTCAATTTTTTTGTCTTTCTGAAATAACATTTTTATTCCTGAAAAAATAATGATAGAACCGAACACATAAATAATCCAATGAAATTTAGTGATGAGAGCTACACCCGCGAAAATGAAAATCACTCTCATCACAAGCGCACCTAAAATTCCCCAAAACAAAACTTTGTGCTGGTATTGGTGAGGCACATGGAAGTAGGAGAAAATTAAAATGAACACAAACAAATTATCTACACTCAACGATAATTCAATAATATATCCGGTGAGAAACTCAATTGATTTTTCGGGGCCTTTCCAGAAATAAACAAGCGCACTGAACAACATGGCAAGCCCAACCCAAACTACTGTCCATGCAAGCGATTCTTTGAATGAAACTGCATGTGTTTTCCGATGGAAAATTCCCAAATCAATTGCAAGCATCAAAATGACGAATGCAATGAAAGCAATCCAGAAATAGATTTCAGTTGTCACTTATTTGTTGTTGTGGCGTTACAAAATAATTTCAGCAAAACTGTTTTACTCATTATCGAAATATTTTATTTCGGTAATGTTTTTTCTTTTACTAATTGATTTAGTTTTTAAATTTTCAATTTGTTTTTTGAGTGCCTTCACAACCTTTAAAGTTGCTTGTTCAAAAATTTCACTTCGGGAACGTGCCCACAAATCGTATCCGGAAATTACCAATTTTATCTGACACACTTTATTTTCTTTTGTGTGTGAATTATCAAGCCGAAGGAAAATTTCGCTGCCGAAAACTTGATTGTAAAAACGGACAGGTGCGTTTACTTTTTCGTAAACGAAATTATTTAGCTCCTGTTTATTGGTAAAGGCTATGGTTTGAATTTCTACTTTCATAAAATTATTTTTAAATTTTGTCGTGAATACTGAAAATTTTTTATTTGCTAATCAATGAAACTGACTTTGCCAGAAGTGAGGTCGTAAAATGCGCCAACAATTTTCACACTTCCGTTTGTAACAAGCTCATTTATTACAGAGCTTTCTTTTAAAATATCTGCAATTGTCATTCTTACATTGTTCTTTGCAGTTTCGTCAAGCATTAAATCGGGATTGGATTTGTCGCCTGTGATAGCCGGTTTTATTTGATTTACTAGTTGTGTAAGGTTTCCTAATTCAGCATTATCAACTGCGCCTTTTACCGCACCGCATTTGTTGTGTCCCATAACGACAATAAGTTTTGTTCCTTTTACTTTGGTTGCAAATTCAATACTGCCTAAAATATTCGGGTCTTCAACATTACCTGCAACACGGGCAACAAAAATGTTTCCGATGCCTTGGTCAAAAATTATTTCAGGTGGAATACGGGAATCAAGACAAGAAAGTATTAAAGAGTGAGGATGCTGGTCTGCTTTTGTATGCTCAATCTGTTCCTGGTAATTGGTGTTTGTCAACTTGCCGTCAACGAACCGCTGATTTCCGTTTTTGAGTTCTGAAAGTGCGCCATCAGGTGTGATAATAGCCACTTGTTGATGTGTTTTAGCTTCGTTTTCTGCATTAGCAGTTACCGTTTTTTTTGGGCCGCAAGAAGCAAAGAGTATGCTTATCCAGAGTGCCGTTGTAGTGATTTTTATTTTTTTCATTTTATTTTATTTTATTGTGTTGTGGCAAAGATAGTAATAATATTTACAAAGATAGTATTACTATCAAATAAATAATACTTACTTTCGCAAAGAATTGAAATTCACAACAAAATCATATGGCTTATGGAATTATCGCTACAAATAAAAATGAACGAAAAACTTTTTGTTCGCAACCCTGAAGAAACAGAACTTGGAAGGGAAATTATATTGCACAGTATTGTTCTCATTCACAAAGCAGGGTTTGAATCTTTCACTTTTAAAAAGCTTGCTGAAAAAATCGGAACTACGGAAGCAGGCATTTATCGCTACTTTGAAAACAAGCACCGTTTGCTTGTTTACATTGTTTCGTGGTATTGGAGTTGGCTTGAATATAAGGTGATGGTGCATACCAATAATGTAAAGTCACCCGAAATAAAATTGAAAAAAACTATAGAGATACTCGCTACACAGGTTAAAGATGATGTGCAAACAAAGCATGTTGATGAAAAGTTGTTGCACGAAATTGTGAGGATGGAAGGGGCAAAAGCATATCTGACTAGACATGTAACAGATGATAATAAGCAGCGGTTATTTAAACCTTACAAAGACCTTTGCGGCACGATTGCCACAATTATTTTAGAATGTAATCCAAAATATAAATATCCTCGTTCGCTGTCAAGCACTATAATTGAGATGGCGCACTATCAAAATTTTTTTATGAGAAATCTTCCTTCACTAACTGATTTTGGAAATGTAAAGGATGATAAGAAAGTAATCGGTTTTTTGGAAGATTTGGTTTTTGCTTCTTTGTTTTTGGTGAAGCGGAAATGATGCACCGAGGTCTTGTTCGCGTTAGATTGTTATGATAATTAAAATCTAACAAAAGACAGCGAGTTGATAAAAGTGTCAAATGTTTGAAGTCGAACGAAGGGCTGCAAGTAGAGTTTGCTGGCAAATGTTGGAAATGACGATTACCTTGGTAAACTCGCCGGTTCCGCTGCATCACCCCCTCGATCAATTTTTAAGCATACTGTGTATGGATTGCGTTTTTATTTTAAGCTGATAGGACCTCCCAAGCGATCTGTCGAACTTCCTTCTATTCGAGCTAATCACAAATTGCCCGGGAAAAATTTACAAATCGTTCATTAAAAAAACACTTGGCATACAAGCTGATATTGGTATGCGCAGCAAGAAAAATAAAGATTCATTTATCTAACAAAACACTTTTATTAAACTATCTGTTCATCACTTTTTCGAGAATAAAATATGTGAAGCAAAACTAATAAACGCTCGCATCAACAAATCAGTACAAACCCCATTCAATTCCCATAATAAGCCACCGCACCGCCGGAGTTTCGTGCAACATTAACTTCATGTATGGTTGTTCTGACTGCATGAAGGCTTAATTATTGAACGTAGTTTCTTATTTTCATTAAACATATCACTGACCTTTCGTTTGAGACAGTCCGTTTCTTAGTTGCTTCCTACTTACCGGTTGATCGTTCGCTTAAAACGGTGAACCTTGAATGGTGGATTAGAAATAGCACTACACCAAACAAAGAATTTCCAAATTGTTTGAAGCGAGGAAGAAATACTGAACAGCGGCGAGTTCAAAATACAACAAAAAGAAAGTAGGGAAAAGGGGGATTTGGCGAAGGCAGGAAATTAATGTATTAAAAGACCGAATTAAGTTCAGAATGCAAGAGATTGTCAAAATTGATTCAATTGAAATCAATTTTCTAACATTTCAGTTAAATCTGGTTGTCTTTGGGAGTTCAAATTAAAATAAATTTTCCTGAGTAATGGCCATTTGCAGTTCTCAAAGTATAAAAGTACATAGCCTTTGGTTTATTATTTAAATTAAAATTGAGTGAATTATATTCTTCAAATACTTTTCTTCCATTTAAAT
>JANLPR010000022.1:0-2261 GCA_031367345.1 Bacteroidota bacterium
CATTGGTAGTTTGCGAATAAACTAGAGTCCCCAAAAAATTCAGAACTGAAATTTTGAATTGAGAACTCTTTTTTTCGCTTCTACTCAACTCTACCGTAAAGATACCATTATTCGGATTCGGTACAAGGGTGAGAGAGGAAGATGATTTGAACTTAAAGCTTAGCTCTATTTTTTTTTCGCTATTGAAATTTGTGGTTTGCACAGAAGGATTTGGATTTGCAAGCCGAAGAAAGCTCGTGTAATCGCCGCACTCCGGAAATGTGGTTGACGTATAAATATGTGTTTCGCTTCCTTTTGCAGTATGAAATTCAGGTAGCAAATGAATGTAATTACGTGCGGTAAAATCAGAAGTGCCTAATCTTTGTACCGATGAATTACTTGCAGTAATTGAGTTCCAGGCTTTAAAAATTTTCGTTGTGCCCATTGCAACAGTTTCGTTGGCAATCACTAAATCGAATTCCATTTTAGAAACTTTCAAACTACAATTGATAACAGGAATTGAAGGAGAAGGTAAATAATGGTCCCACCAACCGTAATTTCCTCTTTCTGATCCTACGGCTGAAATATTGATATTTTCAATAACAGGCTCCGATGCCTTGTTGGTTAGGGTTGTTGACCACATGCATATCCACGACTCCGTTTGTAGAAGCTATGTATATTTTACCATCTGGCGCAAGTTGTTCAACGAAAAATGTAGAAGAAAAAGGTGGCTGTGGGGAATAGTATCCGTCATAAGTTGCTACTGTATCCAACGTCGAAGCAATATTACTTGAGGTTACGTCGAACTGATAAACATGAGTTCCACTACAAACATAAAGCAACCTTGAGTCTGGAGAAAATGAAACACCAGTTCCTGTTGCCGAATCATTCAGTTGTATGTGAACATAGTTTGAAAATATTCCTGTACACCGATCAAATTGAAGTATGTCGAGATTGTTCTGGATGTAGGTATCATAAGCGGCGTAAAACAAACCGTCAGGAGAGAAGGCTGCCTGCCCTCCTAAATCAGGAGTGTTACCAATATTTTGAATATGATCAGTAAAACCATCCGGAGTCAGAAGTAAAATATGGAAGGCGTCAGTCATTTGCGTATGAGAAATAATCCACCAATCGCGGCCATTGGCATGCTTCACAGCTGTTAGTCCTCCGGGAACTAACGAATCAGAAAAGATCACCTGGTTCTTTGCGGTAATGGCACCCCTTCCACTGTCTAAACGCATATCAATTTTTGTATACATAAAGTCCAGGGCCTCTAGGTGATGGTATACATCGGATACCATATGAAAAAGGTAGTACTGCATAGAATCCGCGGGGTCGGGGAGAAAAAGTGCGGTTTGAATTGAAGGCAATCCCCATTCATTGCCTAATTCAATTTGATTAAAAAGGCCAGGGTTAATTCCTCCCCCATTTGCCATCGTATCATGATGAGAGTTCGCAATCCACGCACCATTCGTATACATTAAAATGTTCCCATTCAGATCACAAATACTTGCATTTGTCTCTTGTAAATTCATCTTTCGAGTAATTGGAACAATCGATAAATTCTGATTAATAAATCGAAATTCAAAACTACCCCCTCCTTGATTGTAGCCAAGTTCCCATACCGCAGTTCTGTTTTGGGCTTGCGCAGTATCCACAGTAATTAGTATAAACAAGCAAAATAGAAAGCTATATTTCATCGGAAGATATTAGGAAGCAATGTCTAATTGCTTCCTAATTTAGTGAATTATTTTATTACAACAAATTTTCCTTGACTAATAGGTAGTTCATTTTTCATTATCTCATAACTATACATAAAAAATTATGCCTTAGAACACTCTACAAGGATTCCCAAATTAATACCAGAAGCAAGAATTAAATGAAGTCGAAAATATTTTTTAAATTTAAAATTTCAGAAGCTTTGCCATACTGTACAATCCATACTTATTTTTAATGTACAAAAAATAAATACCTGTTTGCAATAAGCTTAAATCAATTTCAAAATTATTTCCTTCTGATATTAATTCTTGTTTAACCACTCGAGAACTAGTATCAATTAAAGAAAACGATATTAAATCTCTTTTTCTAGTTTCAACTCTGAAAATCCCATTTGATGGATTGGGATAAACATGTACCGATTCCATTTCATTTTTATTAATCGCATTCCATAAGCAGCCATTTGAAGTAAGAAGTTGCGGATAAAATAAATTGAGCGAAGCATCCATTCTACTTTCTTGACCTGCGGTAAACATATTCATAAATTAATCTTGGTTTATATCCAT